>JBLHTS010000036.1:0-17853 GCA_047627695.1 Yoonia sp.
ACGCAGCGATAGTCGGAATTTTTCAGGACTGCGGTGCAGGACCCAAAGTGCCGCGCAGCACAAGGTCTGGGACCAGCGCGATAGACGTCGCGGTCTGTCCATCGTTTAGCATTTGGACCAGCGTTTGTGCGGCCCGCCGCCCCATTTCGCGGTGCGGTACATGGATTGTGGTCAAAGGCGGATAGGCAACTTGTGCTAGTTCGATGTCATCAAATCCGACGATAGATACTACTTCAGGGACCTTGATTTGCATCTCTTGCGCCTGCCGCAAAGCCCCGACCGCCAGAACGTCGTTGCCACAAAAAACCGCAGTCGGTGGCCTTGGGCGGGCCATCAGCGTGGCAAAGGCAGCCGCGCCATTTTCGATAGAGTATGTGGTTTCCACGACGTCTAACAATGCTGGATCAAGACCTGCGGCCTGCATGACGGATTTGATGCCTGCTTGGCGTTCTTGTGCGCGGTCATTGCTGACTGTACTTGCTGAAATAAGGGCAAGGCGGCGATGACCTTCTGACAAAACGGCCGTCGCCATTAATCCCATTGCAGCCGCGTTATCAAACCCAACCGAAGGGTGTGATGCGCTTGGATCATAGGCCCATGTCACCAATGAGGGCACGCCTTGCGCTTCGAGGAAGTGGTAAACTTCAGGCGAACGTGCATGGCCGATCAACAATAGCGCGTCTGCACCGCGGGCGACCAAAGTGCGGATTTGTTCTTCTTCGCGTTCCGGTTGATAGGACGTGCTTGCGACCAGCATCGTATATCCGTGCAGGCGCAATTCTTCCTGAAAGGCTTGTAGTCCGCGCGCAAAAATCGCGTTTTCCATCGTTGGGATGATCGCGCCGATGGTTTTTGTACGCCGTGCGGCCATGACCTTGGCACCAAAATTTGGTGAATACCCTAGTGTTGCCACGGCCCCTTGGACTTTCTTGCGGGTGTCGGGCGCGACCTTATCGGGAAAGTTCAGGCAGCGAGAAACGGTCGCAGTTGAGACGCCCGCGTATACGGCGACATCGTGAAGAGTAGGTGCGGGTCGTGACTGGGTCATAGATTACCTTAATAATTGAGGCCTAACTGTTATTTGATCCTGAGCAGTTGCTTGCTCATTGATAAAATTACCTAGGGTCAATGTAAAGGCTTGCATAGACGTAATGTAAGCGCTTACATTAATTACGAATCAAAGACTAAGCTGGGAGGAGACACATCCCTCTGTCCAGTTTCTATGAAGCAGTCATGGCGTTGGTCTTAAAGCGTCACTCGTTTTCTCAATGTAAGGCAAATCTCTAATGGCACGCGAATATCTCAAAAAAGCGACGCTAACGGCTCAGTCCGGCGCGTCTGACGTTCATGATCTTGTCAAAGGGATCCTTGATGACATCGAAGCCGGTGGCGACGCAAAAGCGATGGAATATGCAGCCAAATTCGACAAGTACGATGGTGCTGTGATCTTGAACGAGGCAGATATTGCGGCTGCAACCGCGCTGGTTCCCCAAAAGCTGAAGGAAGACATTCAGTTCTCCCACGACAATGTGCGCCGTTTTGCCCAAGCGCAAAAAGCAACGGTCAGCGACATAGAATATGAAATCGTCCCTGGTCTGATTGCAGGCCAAAAGGCGATCCCGGTTGATACAGCGGGATGTTATGTCCCAGGTGGTCGCTATAGCCACATTGCTTCCGCGATTATGACTGTGACCACTGCGAAGGTTGCCGGATGTAAGCACATCAGCGTTGCATCCCCGCCGCGCCCCGGTGTTGGTGTAGCCCCAGCGATCATCTATGCCGCACACATTTGCGGTGCAGATACAATCATGGCGATGGGAGGCGTGCAGGGTGTTGCTGCCATGACTTTTGGTCTGTTTGGTCTGCCGAAGGCGAACATCCTTGTTGGTCCCGGCAACCAGTTTGTTGCTGAAGCCAAGCGTATCCTCTTTGGTCGCGTTGGCATTGACATGATTGCGGGTCCAACTGACAGCTTGGTTCTTGCTGATAAATCGGCTGATCCGCATATCGTGGCAACCGACCTCGTCAGTCAAGCCGAACATGGCTATAATTCACCTGTGTGGTTGGTCACTGATGACCGCGCATTGGCAGAGGATGTGATGAACCGCGTGCCTGAACTGATCGCTGATTTGCCTGAAGTGAACCGCGACAACGCCGCGGCAGCATGGCGTGATTATGCTGAAGTGATTGTTTGTGCTAACCGCGAAGAAATGGCTGCATGTTCCGATGACTACGCGCCAGAGCACCTGACAGTGCAAGCAGAAGACCTGCCTTGGTGGTTGGACCGTCTGAACTGCTATGGCTCGCTGTTCTTGGGTGAAGAAACAACAGTTTCCTACGGCGACAAAGCATCCGGTACGAATCACGTGCTGCCAACTTCGGGCGCTGCGTCATACACAGGCGGTTTGTCGGTCCACAAGTACATGAAGATCGTCACGTGGCAGCAGGCAACCCGTGAAGGCTCCAAGCGCGTGGCCGAAGCGACTGCACGTATCTCCCGCCTTGAAGGTATGGAAGGCCACGCCCGTGCGGCAGATGTGCGCCTTGCCAAGTACTTCCCGGGCGAGAATTTTGATCTGAGCCCAAATGAGTAATCCCATCGATCTTTTCGATCTGACAGGACGCGTCGCTTGCGTCACTGGCGCAAGTGCGGGGCTGGGGCGGCGCGCGGCCATTGTTTTGGCGGCAGCCGGGGCAAAAGTCGTAGGTGTTGCCCGCCGCGCAGATGCATTGGTCAATTGGGCCAACGCAACGGGCAAGAACGCGGCTGTTGTAGCCGCCGACTTATCGCAGCGCGATCAGATCGCAGAGATTGCAAAACAGATCAGCGCTCCTTTCGGGGTGCCTGACATTGTCGTGCATGCAGCGGGGATCAATACCCGCGAGGTTGCAGATGACGTAACAGCCGAAGGCTGGGACGTTACAATGAACCTTAATTTAGCGGTACCGTTTTTCCTAAGCCAGGCTTTTGTGCCTGACATGAAAGCACGCCGCTGGGGCCGTATTGTAAATTTTGCATCATTGCAAACAACACGCGCATTTCCAGGCGGTCTTAGCTATGGGGCATCCAAGGCTGGTGTGGGACAACTGACCCGTGCAATGGCAGAGGCATGGTCAAAGGATGGGATCACCGCCAATGCCATTGGTCCGGGGTTCTTTCCAACTGAACTTACTGGGCCAATTTTTGCTAACCCGGAACGCGCAGCGCGCAACGCAGCAGCGACCTGCATCGGGCGCAACGGGGCATTGTCCGATATTGATGGCCCGCTACTTTTCTTATGCTCTGACGCATCGTCGTACGTGACAGGGCAAGTCCTTATGGTGGACGGAGGGTTTACGGCCAAATGAAAGCACTTGTTTACGATAACGTGGAAACACTTGTTTACCGCTATATGCCTGATCCGGTGCCTGCTTTTGGGCAAAGCCTGATCAAGATTGCAGCGTCAGGCATTTGTGGGTCTGACATGCATGCCTATCTGGGCCATGACGAACGTCGGCCCGCTCCGCTGATCCTTGGCCATGAGGCAGCAGGCGTAGTTGTCGGCGGTGAAATGGATGGCAAGCGGGTAACGATTAACCCGTTGACCACATGTGGCACCTGTGCGGTGTGCAAAGCTGGTCGCGATAACTTGTGTGCCGACCGGATGATTGTTTCAATGCCGCCACGCGAAGGCGCATTTTGTGAATTGGTCATTATGGCCAACCGCAATCTTGTCGAAGTGCCTGATGATGTGCCGTTTGAAAAGGCCGCATTGGCTGAACCTTTGGCCTGTGGCTGGCATGCTGTCCGCCTGGGTAGCGCTGCTTTGGATATCCCTCTCGCCGAAGCACGCTGCGTTGTGATCGGTGGCGGTGCTATTGGTCTTGGTGCTGCTCTTTGCCTGAAGGCATTCGGTGCGACCGATATTCAAGTGGTGGAGCCGAACGCGGTTCGTCGCGCGACGTTGGACGGCATGGCAGGATTTACAGCGGTCGAGCCGGGCACAGTGACCCAAGCTGATTTGGTAGTTGACGGTGTGGGCTATGCAGCCACCCGTGCCGATGCGACAGCAATCACGCGCCCGGGCGGGGTCATTATGCACATCGGTTTGGGCGAGGGAATCGGCGGCCTTGATATTCGTCGGATGACTCTGCAAGAGATTACGTTTATCGGCACCTATACCTACACAGCCCAAGATTTCCGCGACACGGCTACCGCGATTTTTGATGGCCGACTTGGCGCGCTTGACTGGACAGAAGAGCGGCCGTTGTCCGAAGGTGGACAGGCTTTCGCGGATATTCGCGCAGGCCGTGTGGCCGCCCCCAAGATCATCTTGCGGCCCTAGACTAAGACCAAAACCCCAAGGAGGTTTGACATGTATAAGCATATTCTCGTCCCTATGGCGCTTGATCACGGGATCGCCGACATCACCATGGAAATCGCACGCACACTTTTGGCCGAAGGCGGTCAGATTACCGCTTTGCACGTGCACGAAGCCCCTAACAATTCGGTCGGGGCCTATGTCGATCAAAGCGTCATCGAAAGTGCGTTTATGAGTTCGCAAGAGCAAATGAACGAACGTGTGGCCGCGATGGATGGTGTGAATGCCGTCACAGTTCAAGGCCACAGCGGCCGCACGATTGTGGACACAGCTACCAGCCTAAAGGTTGATTGCATCGTGCTTGGATCACACAAGCCCGGCCTTATCGACTACCTTCTTGGATCGACAGCGGCCCGCGTCGTGCAGCACGCCCCATGTGCTGTGCATGTCGCCCGCTATCCCGCTTAAACCGCCCCTTTTTTACACCCAACGCCCCTCTCTTCCTCAGGCGCAACCAGGAGACCTAAGACATTGGACATCAGTAAGAAAATCGTGGACGACTTTGTCGCCAACGATGTGTCATTCATCACCACTGTGCCGTGCAAGCAGTTGGCCGGCGTGATCGAAGAAGTCGAGGCACGCCCCGAAATCTTCCACATCCCGTCCAACAAAGAGGACGAGGGCGTGGGCCTATGTGCAGGTGCATTCATGGGCGGAAAGCGCCCTGCGATCATCATGCAAAACACAGCGATTGGTGTTATAATCAACACGCTGGCGACACTGACACAGTATTACCGCATGCCTTTGCCGATGCTGATCAGCTACCGCGGCGAACTGCGGGAACCTGTTGCCTGCCAAGTTGAAATGGCTGTGCACACCAAAGCACTTCTGAACCAGCTGAACATTCCGACTTACCACTTCCACAAGGAAAGCGACGCAGACGAATTCGACGCAATCCTGAAGTACACATTCATGTGCAATAAACCTGTGGCGATCCTGACGGATGCGTCCTTCTGGGGAGGCTACGGCGACCAATGATCCGTTCTGAAATCCTGCGCGAAATCGCGCCAATCCTCCGTGACCAACTGGTCGTCTGCAACATCGGTCTGCCCAGCCAAGAGCTACATATGATTGATGACAATGCAAAGAACTTTTACATGTTGGGCACAATGGGTCTGTCATCGTCCATCGGTCTTGGTCTTGCATTGGCGCAAGACAAGACTGTTATCTCTATCGATGGTGACGGATCTGTTCTGACCAACCTAGGCACTTTGCCAACGATCGCCAACAACGTGGCCAACAACTATATCTTGTTGATCATAGACAACGGTTCTTACGGTTCTACTGGCGATCAACCAACATATGCAGGCATGAAAACCAAGCTTGAAAATGTCGCAAAGGCCTGTGGTTGCGAAAATGTTGTGACCGTCCAAGACGTGGACACCGGCAAGGCTTTGCAGGCTGCTATCGATAGCAAGCAGATGACGATCATTGTTAGCAAATGTGACAGTGGCAACATCAAGCTGCCAGTTATCACTATGGATCCTGTTGTGATCCGTGACCGCTTTATGAAAGCTGTGGCCAGCTAAATGGCGCTAAAGATCCATTCAAGTGAGGACGTGCGCAGGCTTGCCCGCAAGCGCCTTCCTTGGATGGTCTTTGATTATATTGATGGTGCCGCTGGCACCGAGACAGGGGCCGCGCGTAACCGTGCGGCCTTTGACAATTTGGAACTGCGCCCGCGTGTATTGCGTGATGTCAGTGACCGGTCCTTGGCATCGTCCCTTTGGGGCAAACCGACCAAAGCTCCTTTTGGCATCAGCCCGATGGGCATGTGCAATCTTTCTGGACCTGGTGCCGACATGATGCTGGCACGGCTTGCGGCCCGCGAGAACGTGCCCTTGGGCGTATCAACAGTGGCTTCAACCGCGATGGAGCCATTGATTGAGGCGGCCGAAGGCAACGCTTGGTTCCAGCTTTATTTTAGTGGCGACGGCACAGGGACATTCAAACTGGTCGAACGCGCTAAAGCCGCAGGCTATGACACAATTGTTCTGACCGTCGACGTGGCCGAAGTGGGTCGCCGCCCACGTGAATTGCGCCATGGATTTACCATGCCATTCAAGATCGGCCCTAAGCAGTTCTTTGACTTTGCTTTGCACCCACGCTGGTCGCTGACATCGCTTTATGCAGGCAAGCCGCAGATGGCGAATTTTGATAAGGACGGTTACGAATTCGACCGCACCGAAAGCCGCGCCAAAGCGGACTGGGATACCCTGCGCCGTTTGCGAGAGATGTGGGCCGGTAAACTGGTGGTTAAAGGTGTTTTGGATGCGGAAGATGCGGTTGCGCTCAAAGGGGCAGGGGTTGATGCGGTTCAAGTCTCGAGTCACGGATCACGCCAGCTAGACAGCGCGCCTGCACCCATTTTGGAATTGGCCAAGATCCGCGCTGCTGTTGGCGCAGATTATCCGCTGTTCTACGACACTGGCCTGCGCAGCGGCGAAGATGTGGTAAAGGCATATGCACAAGGCGCGAATTTCACGTTTTTTGGACGCGTCTTGCAGTTCGCTATCGCGGCTGGTGGGGAAGAAGGTTTGCAGGAATTGTGGGAAGTGTTGCGCAGTGAAACCAGCATCACACTTGCGCAAATCGGCGAGCGATCGTTGATTAAGAACGCTTAGTCGCGACGAATGAAAAGCGTGCTGCGCTTTTCTTGGACCATCTTCCACCGCGCATTGTGGCCTTCAATGGCAGCTTTGAAGCCTGCGATATTCGTGCGCTCGTCTTCGATCAGGACCCAGCCGTCCGTGGCGACGCAATCCAGCAATTTAACCAGCGTGTCCAAGCGCGGACCTTCATCCAGCATATGCAATGTGCGGTCGATGACGATAACATCAAAATGCCCATCCGGTGAATACGTGGCGACATCCGCGACAATTCCTTTAATGGGCAGGCCTTCTTTCGCAGCCGCATCAATCAAATCCTGAACAACCGCTAGGCGACAGATCTACGCCAACGACGTTGTGACCGTGCCGCGCAGTTAAAAGCGCATCACGCCCCTGACCGCAGCCCACATCAAGGACGCGGGTATTCGCGTGTTCGTATGTATCAAAGAATTCAGCGAAGACCGTGGTCGGTTCGCCAAGCGCATTTGGCATCGTCGCATAAAGGGTATCATAGTTGTAAGCCATGAGGCGAATATATCATGCCCTGCCTAAGCTGGTTAAGTTATTCTTGGCGTGGATACGCAAAAGGGCACCTCGATTGAGGTGCCCTTTGTTTTGAACGCTTAGACGTTGCTTACTCTTCAGCAGCTTCGTCGCCAGCTGTTGGAACTTCGTCCACTGCGACTTCTTCTGCGTCATCTTCGTCTTCGGCCAACAGCGCACGTGGCGCCAAGATGTTTGCAATGACAAAGTCACGATCAGTAATCACAGGTGTCGCACCTTCTGGAAGCGTCACGCTGCTGATCGAAATGGTGTCGCCAATTTCGACGCCAGCCAGATCAACTGTGATGTGCTCTGGGATATCGCCAGCCAGCACTTCAAGTTCGACTTCGTTACGCACAACAGTCAAGACACCACCTTTTTTCACGCCAGGGCATGTATCCTGGTTGAGGAACTCAACAGGGATAAAGATTTTCACGCGGCTTGTACGCTTTAGGCGCATCAGGTCGATGTGTGTTGGCAGGTCCTTAACCACGTCGCGCTGAACGCCACGACAGATCACACGGACGTCTTCTTGACCCTCGATCTTGAGGTTGTGCAGCGTGGACATAAAACCACCCTTGCGCAATTTTGTCAGAAGGTAGTTGAATGGGATGTTGATGGATTGTGGTTCAGCACCACCACCATAAACAATGCCAGGTACGTCGCCTGCACGGCGAGCTTGGCGGGCGGCCCCCTTGCCTGTCCCCGCGCGTACCGTGGCGTTAAGATCTTGGACCTTAGCAGCCATAGTCATATTCCTTAATGTAGGGGCCCGCCTCCAAGGGTGTCCGAGCCCGATGAAAGTTGGCATATAGGGCGATTATGTCAGATTGAAAAGAGGTTTTATCACAGCAAAGCATTTTGAAACTTGCTTTGGGAGATTTTCAGAGGCAGGCACGCAGTATGTCTATTTTGAACGCCCTTTCCGTTTCCCGCCGCCCTGCGACTGCCTTTGTTGTCATCGGCATGTTCTGGGGGTGTTTTGCAGCTTATGTGCCGGTCATCAAAGACCAATTGGGGGCGTCTGACGCTCTGTTTGGGACGCTGCTGCTTGGCTCTGCAACCGGACTGATATCCGCGATGTGGTTGGCCCCGCGGGCGGACCGACTTCTGGGTGCGCGCGGGATGCAGGTTGGTGCGGTTGCTTTGGCAATTGCATGGCTTTTGCCAGGCCAAATGCTGAACCCTTGGCTATTTGCCGCGTCTATGGCCTTGGTCGGTCTGTGTTCTGGATTGCTGGATGTGATTATGAACGCGCGTGTCAGCGAACTTGAAGCGACGCACAAAAGGCCATTGATGAACGTAAACCATGCGATGTTTTCAGTGGCCTATGTCGCTGGTGCGGTTCTTGTGAGTTTTACTCGTGAAGCAGGCTTGCCACCGACCCCCATCTTTGCAGGCTTGGGGCTGGTCGCGTTATTGATGCTGCCATTGATGCGTATGGAAGTGACATATGTTTTGGCAGACGAAGGCTATATCGGGCGTTACCCACTGTGGCCTATCACCCTATGCGGCGCAATTGTTTTGGTGGCCTTCATGTCAGAAGCAGCCGTCGAAGCGTGGTCAGCACTCCATGTTGAACGCACGCTTGGTGGCGGTGCCGCCGAGGGCGCATTGGGTCCCGCAACACTGGGACTGATGATGGCGATTGGGCGCTTTTCCGGGCAGGCCGTGGCTGAACGCTTGCGCGAAGTCACGATCTTGCTAGGCGCATCGGTCATGGCCGCAACGGGGGCCGTGATTGCGACGTTTGCGCCGACACCTATGGTTGCCTATGTTGGCTTTGGCATTTTGGGGCTGGGGGTTTCAGTCATCGGACCGATCGGGTTGGCCTTGGTCGGCAAGCTCGTGGCACCGCATTTGCGAACCGAGGCCATCAGCCGCACGGCCGTCATTGGTTTTTCCGGCTTCTTCTTTGCACCAATGTTGATGGGGCTCTTGTCAGAAGCATTCGGGCTGCGTATGGCCTTTGTCGGGGTCGCTGTCTTGCTGCTATCGGCATTTCCGTTGGCTTTGATGATCAAAAATCTGCCGCTGCAAGGCGCAACTTTATCATAAAGCACATTGCATATTGAAACGAAAAAAAGGCAACTGTGGTGACACAGTTGCCTTTTCTTAAGTATCTGACGTTTGCCTCATCCTAGGATTCGGAAAACGCAGTTAATCCAAGCACTTGCACGCTCGACTAATTAACTCTCAGATGCTGCGTAAAGCAGAGCAGCTGCGAGAACACCCAGAACGATGATGCTGATAGTGCTGGAACCTGCAGGTGCTGGTGCCACTTCTTCCATGACAACCGGAGCTTCCATGACTTCTTCGGACATGCCGCCAGCGAAAGCGGATGTGGACAGAACTGCGATGGATGCTGCAGCTGCGAGTGTTGTTGTAATACGCATAAATGATACTCCTAGTTAGTCTATTGCACGGGGGCCACACCTACGGCAGGGGCGGCCGGGTCCAAGTGCACTGTTATCGCCTCCGTAGCTACGGTCAATGCATTCTTGTCGGCGGTCCCTACAAACACACAAAATGTGGCGAATTTGCTCGCATTTATGTGCGCTTCTTGCATCAGTTGGGCTTGATTACGCCCACCGACCTTCGAAATCTTCGGGAATGAGCAAAATATCGCGGTCCAATGTGGTCACATCGCGCCGGCCGCACAGGGCCATAGTCAGGTCCAATTCCATGTGGATGACCTCAAGCGCGGTTGTGACGCCTTTTTCACCCATCGCGCCCAGACCATTCACGTATGCACGGCCAATATAGGTGCCTTTTGCCCCCATCGCCAAGGCTTTTAGAACGTCTTGGCCAGACCGGATTCCGCTATCAAGATGGACTTCGACCTTGTCACCGACAGCGTCCATAATTGCAGGCAAAGCGCGGATAGAGGACAACGCACCATCTAATTGCCGCCCACCGTGGTTTGATACGATGATCGCATCAGCGCCTAGTTTTGCAGCTTTCTTTGCATCATCTGCATCTAGAATGCCCTTCAGAATGACCTTGCCGCCCCACATCTTCATCAGCTGCGCAACGCGGTCCCAATCAAGGGCATGGTCAAACGCTTCTGCGGTCCATGAAGCCAGTGAAGACGGATTTGAAACGCCCTTGGCATGCCCGACGATATTACCAAAGAAGCGGCGTTTGGTCTGCAGCATCTCGATGCCCCAAGGCCATTTGGCCGCAAGATCGGCCATGCTGGCAACGGTAAATTTTGGCGGAGCCGAAAGCCCGTTCTTAAGATCTTTGTGACGTTGACCCATAATCTGCAAATCAAGCGTGATCACGATGGCCGAACAGCCTGCCGTACGGGCGCGATCGAACAAGCGCTGCATAAAGTCGTCGTCTTTCAGGGTGTAGACCTGAAACCAGAACGGTTTTGTAGTGTTTTCAGCCACATCTTCGATCGAGCAAATCGACATTGTTGAAAGCGTAAAAGGTACGCCGAATTTTTCCGCAGCCTTCGCGGCTTTGATCTCGCCATCGGCACATTGCATCCCGGCCAATCCAACAGGGGCCAGAGCCACAGGCATGGAGACATCCTGTCCGATCATTTTACTTGCGGTGTTGCGGTTCGTCATGTCGACGGCAATCCGCTGGCGCAGGCGGATCTTGTCGAAGTCTGAGGTGTTTTCGCGGAAGGTTTGTTCGGTCCAGCTGCCGCTTTCGGCGTAGTCATAGAACATCTTGGGCGTGCGGCGCTTATGTAGCCGCTTTAGATCATCAATTGTTGTGATCACTGGCATGGCGAAAATCCTTAAATTGGTAATTAATTGTTACCGATCTATGGGATTCACGCAAGCGCAGAGTTTTTAATCCGAGATACGCATGCCCTGCACAGAGCCGCTGCAATGAATGGGGAATTTACCCGCGGTGCGTGCCGTCGGCCAAGCTACGCACAAAAGAAAGCACATCTGCCACGCTTTCGCCTGCGCCGATTTTCTCGACAATTGCGGAGCCGACAACCGCGCCGTCGGCGATCCTTGCAATCGATTCGGCGGCTTCAGGAGTACGGATACCAAAGCCCACGATCACTGGCAGATCGGTTTTCGACTTGATCCGTGCGACTTCGGGCGCGACATCGGCCGCCTGCGCCTCTGCGGCACCTGTGATGCCTGTGACCGAGACGTAATACAAAAAACCAGAGGTATTTTGCAGCACTTTCGGCAAGCGTTTGTCGTCAGTGGTCGGTGTGGCAAGGCGGATGAAGTTGATGCCCATTTTCTGCGCTGGAACGCACAGTTCTTCGTCTTCCTCCGGGGGCAGGTCCACGATGATCAGGCCATCAATTCCGGCTTCTTTGGCATCTATCAAGAACGCGTCCACGCCGCGCGAATAGATCGGGTTGTAATAGCCCATCATCACAATCGGTGTGGTGTCGTCTTCTTTGCGCAACTCACGCGCATATTGCAGCGTTTTTTCCAAGTTCTGGCCCGCTTCAAGCGCGCGCTGGCCGGCAAGCTGAATGGTTATTCCGTCGGCCATCGGGTCAGTAAAGGGCATGCCTAGTTCGATGATATCAACACCAGCACTAGGCAGACCTTTGACGATCTCAAGACCAGTGTCATAGTTTGGGTCGCCCGCCATCACATAAGCAACGAAAGCTTTTTTGTTGTCGGCACGTAATTGCGCGAATTTTGCTTCGATTCTGCTCATTCTGGCCCCCTGACTATCTGCCTAAGACGGTTTGCGGTACGGAGCAGGGAAAATCAATGGTGAACGATGTTTTCGCATGCACAAGCGTGAACCCTTGCAGCGTAGCCCTCGCGCCCATAAAAGCGCCGACAGGATCAAAGGAGTGTCGCTATGGGTTTCAAGATGGGTATCGTGGGTTTGCCGAATGTGGGCAAATCAACCCTGTTCAATGCGTTGACTAAGACTGCAGCCGCACAAGCTGCGAACTTTCCGTTTTGCACGATTGAACCCAACGTGGGTGACGTGGCTGTGCCTGACGCACGCCTTGATAAATTGGCCGCGATCGCAACGTCCAAGCAGATCATTCCGACCCGCATGACCTTTGTCGATATCGCCGGACTGGTGAAGGGTGCCAGCAAAGGCGAAGGCCTTGGCAATCAGTTCCTTGCCAACATCCGCGAATGCGATGCGATCGCCCATGTGCTGCGATGTTTTGAAGACGATGACATTACCCATGTTGAAGGTCGCGTTGATCCCGTGGAAGACGCCGATGTGATTGAAACCGAACTGATGCTCTCTGATCTGGAAAGCATTGAAAAGCGCATGTTGAACCTGAACCGCAAGGTGCGTGGCGGCGACAAAGACGCTGTGCAACAGGTTCGTTTGCTGGAAATGGCGCAAGCCGCTTTGGAGAAGGGTCAGCCCGCTCGCACAGTTGCGGTGGATGCAGACGACGCCAAAGCGTGGCGGTTGCTGCAGTTGCTGACCACCAAGCCGGTTCTTTATGTCTGCAATGTCGAAGAAGAAAGCGCAGGCTCAGGCAATAGCCAATCGGCACGCGTGGCCGAAATGGCAGCGGCGCAGGGCAATTCCCATGTCGTTATTTCTGCCCGTATTGAAGAAGAAATCAGCCAGTTGGAACCCGACGAGGCAGAAATGTTCCTGGGCGAAATGGGGCTAGAGGAAGCGGGCCTCGATCGGTTGATCCGCGCGGGCTATGAATTGCTGCACCTACAGACTTATTTTACCGTAGGACCGAAAGAAGCACGTGCCTGGACGATCAAAGAAGGCACATCAGCCCCGCAAGCGGCAGGCGTCATTCACGGTGATTTCGAGCGTGGATTTATCCGCGCGGAAACCATCGGCTATGATGATTTCGTGAACTTGGGCGGCGAACAGCCTGCAAAAGAAGCCGGTAAAATGCGCGCTGAAGGCAAAGCTTACATCGTCAAAGACGGCGACGTGATGCACTTCTTGTTCAACACCTAAAGGCGCGCCAACCGGAGCAATGCGGCACCGATCAGCACGGTCATAGTTGATAGAACCTTCATCAGGTCCAGCCGTTCTTTGAGGAAAAACACGCCAATCAGCAGCGCAAATACGATGCTGGTTTCGCGCAAGGCCGTGACCAACGCGATGGGCGCTTGGGTAAAGGCCCATGTAACGATTGCGTAGGCTGCAAAAGATGCGCCGCCCCCGATCCAGAACAGACCACGACCTTCGCGCCATAGGCTTTGATATGTTTGTGGCACGCGGATCGCGACTGCGATGCCAAGAACGATGCTGTTGCAGATAGCCAACCAGCCGAAATAACCTAAAGCGGTGCCCGCAACGCGCGCGCCCATGCCATCGACCATGGAATAGGCCGCAATAAAAGACCCGGTGATCAGTGCGAAAGTGGCAGCGCGCCCATTGCGCAAACCGTCTGCCCGCCGCACCAGTGCAAGGCTGACAATCCCGGCACCAATAATGAAAACGGCAAGCAACTCGATGAACTGCAGCGATACGCCCAGGAACGTGATAGACACGATCGCAACGATCAGCGGCGCAGAGCCGCGCGCTATGGGGTAGACCTGCGTCAGATCACCAGCTGCATAGGCGTAAAGCAGGAAAATCTGATATCCGAAATGCAGGACAATGCCGACAGCAATATAGGGCAGGGCTGCCACATCGAGCGGTGGGGAAACGGCAATAGCAACCAATGCAAAAGGCACATGCCCCAGAATTACTGCGGTCAATGACATCAGCTTATCTGTGCCGCCTTTGACAAGCGCATTCCAAGCGGCGTGCAAGGCAGCGGCGCCAATGACGGCTATAAAAACGGCGGTCGTCATGTGGGTGGTCCTTTGGTTGCGTGGCTTTAGCCTATGCTGTGCGGACGTAAACCCGCAACGGTGTTTTTGCTGTGCTGGGCAATTGCCCTCTTTGGGTAGTCTGGACCAAACAAGTCCAGAACGTCATCAACACATGGTTCAGGCTAAACAATCGGGATCGACCACATCCGGCCCAAGTCTGCGTCCAATAGGTCCAGAAACGCTGCCCAAAGGCGGCCCATAAAGATGGTTTTAACAGAATAGACGGTATCTATCATTGGGCAGCGCTTGCGCATAAGTCCGTGCGCCCAGCGTAGGGATCGCCTGAGGCTGGGCAGTTGACATTGGATAGGGAAGCTGTCCGAGCATATACGAAACCAAATAGGGGAAAGTGCCTTGCCAGCGAACCTATTGGACCCCTCAGCAAGCGTCGCGCAATTTGCACAGCCATAGGGTTAGCGGACTTGGACAATTGGCTACCGAGTGCTTGCCTCATCTATGTTACGGACACGCGCTACCTACCTCTGACAATCACCTCACTTCTGACTGCGTCGCGAAGCATGCCTAAGAAAATGCAGGAGATCTTGTATCTGGACAATGTGGCGGCATGTGATGGCGGTGACGAAGCCCAGGCACGTGATATCTTTGACGCCTACATGCCCTTGGTCCGCTACGAGGCGCAGCCAGGCATGGGGTTGGCGATCCGCAAACATACCTTGGCGCAACGGGGCGTGATCACGCATGAATCATTGCTCAAACCGGGTGCGGTGCTGAGTGCTGCGGCTAAGGCAGAAGTGGGGGCGTTGGCGGTGTGGCCAAACGAGAGAACAAAACAACTTCAGAGCCAAGCGTGAGTGCAGGTGGATTGAATCCACTTTTGATTGCATTTTCAGTAGATTGCATCAGATCCGCGGCTTAACTACCGCTGGCTATTATGGTGGACAATACGTTTCGAAATAGATAGCAAAAGTTGAAATCTTCACGAATGGGGAATTACAGATGCTGACAGGATCAACAATTCTCGTCACCGGCGGCACGGGTTCATTTGGATCCCGTTTCATACCGATGACGCTCGAAAGGTATAATCCAAGCCGCATCATCGTCTATTCACGCGATGAGATGAAACAATGGGATATGGCTAAAGACTTTCCCAACGATCCCCGCATTCGGTTTTTCATTGGCGATGTCCGAGATCGGGAAAGACTGTATCGTGCGTTGGACGGTGTTGACTACGTCGTGCATGCCGCGGCAACAAAGATTGTGCCGACAGCCGAATATAATCCCTTTGAATGTGTAAAAACCAATATCAACGGCGCGATGAATGTCATTGATGCCTGCATCGACAAAGGCGTCAAAGGCTGTGTCGCGCTCTCAACAGACAAGGCATCGAGCCCTGTAAACCTTTATGGCGCAACAAAACTTGCGTCAGATAAGCTCTTCGTTTCTGGAAACTCATATTCTGGTGCAGATAAGTGCCGGTTCTCTGTAGTTCGTTATGGAAACGTAATGGGCTCGCGCGGTTCAGTGATCCCTTTCTTCATGTCACTGAACGATGATGCTGACACACCGATCACCGATCCTCGGATGACACGATTTATGATCACTCTTGAGGAAGGCGTGGAACTTGTCTGGCACGCATTCGAAGATATGGTCGGAGGGGAAATCTATGTGCGCAAAATCCCTTCAATGACGATTGGTGATATCGCTGAGGCAACGCGACCATCGTCAAAACAGCATGTTGTTGGCATTCGCCCCGGTGAAAAGCTTCATGAGCAAATGATCGGTGTCGAAGACGCCCCTCACACCTATGAATACAAAGACCATTTCAAAATCATTCCAGCGATTCACAATTGGTCTAGCGACCCAATTCGCATCAAAGACGGAAAAAAGGTTGATGAGAACTTTGTGTATGCGTCCGATAGCAACTCTGAATGGATGACCAAGGAGCATCTTCGGAAGTGGACTGATGAAAACCGGTCAAAAATCGGAAAAATCTGATGATCCCCTATGGCCGCCAAAGTATCGATCAAAATGATATCGACGCCGTTGTCGCTGTACTTAAATCTGATTTCCTAACTCAAGGCCCTGTTGTACCGCGGTTTGAAGCTGCGCTCGCTCAATACTGCGATGTCAGCCACGCAGTTGCGGTAAACTCTGCTACCTCGGCCCTGCATATTGCATGTATGGCTTTAGGCTTGGGCAAAGGTGATCTGCTCTGGACTGTCCCCAATACCTTTGTCGCCACCGCAAATGTCGGCATTTATTGCGGTGCAGATGTGGATTTTGTTGATATTGACAAAGACACTTATTGCATGAGCGTCCCTTGCCTGACCGCAAAACTCGAACAGGCACGCGGCAATGGACGCCTGCCAAAGGTCGTCATTCCGGTGCACTTCGCGGGTCAAAGTTGTGACATGGCCGCGATTGGAGCTTTGGCCAAAGAATATGGCTTTGACGTGATCGAAGATGCAAGTCATGCAATCGGAGCGCGCTATCAAGACAAGCCCGTCGGCAACTGCCAGTACTCAGACATCTGTGTCTTCAGTTTTCATCCGGTCAAGATCATCACGACTGCGGAAGGAGGCGTTGCAACGACCAACAGCGAAGAACTGGCGCGACGGATGAATTTGCACAGATCGCATGGTGTGACACGCGATGAAGAGCAAATGTCTCAGGTCAGCCAGGGCGGCTGGTACTATGAAATGGTTGATTTGGGCTACAACTATCGTATGACCGAGTTACAGGCTGCATTAGGCCTTTCGCAGATGGATCGGCTCGATAACTTTGTTGCGACACGCAATCTACTTGCAAAACGCTATGATGAACTTCTGGCAAATTTGCCAATAACAATCCCGCAACAGCATTCGGAAAGTTATTCGTCTTTTCATTTGTATCCGATTCAAGTCGCAGACCGCGCAAGTGATTTTCAGGCGTTAAGGGACGCGGGAATTGGTGTAAATGTACATTACATCCCTGTGCATTTGCACCCCTTTTGGGCTGAACGCGGCTTCTCACGTGGCGATTTTCCAAACGCCGAAAACTACTATGATAGGGCAATCAGTATCCCGCTTTATGTAGGGCTCACCGAGGATGCGCAAAACAAAGTGGTCGCAGCGATTACCGCCACGGTCTAAGTCTTATTCGCAATCACAATCCCTGATTGGTTGAGCGGATTTGCGATGAGTTCGGCCTTATATTGCTTAACCACCTCCAAACCGCAAAGCGGCATACTGGGCAAAAGCGTTCTGAGTTGGTTGGCAATCAGCGAATAGAGTTTTTGAGTGGTCTTTGCGTATTCCCAGACTGGTTCACAAAACACAACTCTTCCGCGCGTGACCCGTGCCATGGATCGCAGGCAATCATCAACAGAATATGGGATTTGGTCTAAGCAATGGAGACTGAAAACCAAGTCTGCAGATGCATCATTTTGGGTCGCAAGCGTTGTCGCGCTGTCTTCGACCATTTCAACACCGTTGAGCTTTTCCCCCCAATAGAGTTGCCCCTTTGCGATCCGTTGGGCCGAAATATCAATGCCGCGTAGTTTGACTTTTTCACCCAAGGCTGCGGCAAGAACCATTAAGTTAGTGCCGTTGCCACAACCGACCTCTTGGA
>JBLHTS010000037.1:0-17752 GCA_047627695.1 Yoonia sp.
GACCGGAATCAGCAACGACAGTCCTTCTTTTTCACGGAATGTCGAAACTGAACCCGAAGACAGTGAAGCGGCAAGAGTAGCATCATTGGTCGTGACAAAGACAAAATCTCCGGGTTGCAAAACCGGGGTCATTTCTGAAATCATGTCGTGGGCGCTATCTTTGGCATCCGAGCATTTCCATATTTGGTTGGTGTATCGCCTGAATTGACTAGGGCCACTCTTTGCGCCGCGGCACCCGTACTGCAAGGATTGGTTTTAACAAAGGCGATCTTAACCTTTTCAGATCAAGCGCCTCATGCACCCCCGTCACAACCTCGCCATCAATTTGCGTTTGCACGGCAGTGCGGGAATAGAAAGGCGCGTCCGGTATGTCCAGAATGGTGACGTCACAGCCCTGATGTGCCAGCCGCAAGACAGCGGAAGGTCAAGAAGCGGTGCCGTGGGAAGAGCTTGGCGCACGCATTGGCGAAGCGTTTCAGGATGAGATGATTCGCTTGATGCGTTGTGTGATGTGGCAACACTGGGCAAGCCTGAAGGGCAGGACGATCTGCACAGACGCCCCAATGCGGTGGTTGTTTACGGAGTGCAAGGGGCGATCCATCGCTTCGATGATATGTAGGGTGGTGCGATTTCGTCGATACCCGCTTGCCCCGGAGAGGCAGTCTTGGCACACTTGGTGCGTGCGTACGCTGACAAATTGGTGCCTGCGGGTGCGCGTGGCAGGCCAACTGTTGCCAGGGAATAATGACCGAACCTCAACTACCTGATCTACTTGTACCGCCGCCGCGCAGTGCCAGTAAGCGTTCTAGTCGCTTCACCCGCCTTGTAGCCTCGCGCAGGTTTCAGCGCTGGGCTGCGCGTTTTCCGTTTACCCGCGGTATTGTCCGCACCGAAGGCGAGGCGATGTTTGATCTTGTGGCAGGCTTTTGTCACAGTCAGATTTTGCAAGCATTTGTGCGGCTGAAGATGCCACAAATCTTGGTTAAGCAAGAAATGACAGCAGAGCTTCTGGCAGCCGACGTCGATGTCCCGCTCGCTAGGTTCCATGTCCTTTTGGCCGCCTGCACAGCGCTTGGATTGATCAAGCGTCGCCGCGCGGGCCGATACGCTTTGACCCGTCGCGGCGCTGCTTTGGCTGGGGTGCCTGGCTTGGCGGGTATGATTGACCACCATGAAATCCTGTATCTTGATCTGGCTGATCCGGTGGCGTTCTTTCGCGGTGAGGTC
The DNA here is from genome assembly GCA_047627695.1 of Yoonia sp. Taxonomy (GTDB): domain Bacteria; phylum Pseudomonadota; class Alphaproteobacteria; order Rhodobacterales; family Rhodobacteraceae; genus Yoonia. Next base: position 1,228 of record JBLHTS010000037.1, read on the forward strand.
GAAACTGAATTGGCCGAGTTCTGGCCCTATGTGTTCGGTGCAAGTGTTGCGACTGATCCTGCCATTGCGGCGCAATATTCCGATTTGATGACCGATAGTCAGGCGTTGGTCACAGAAGACACGCTTGCTGTGGTGGATTTTCGAGACGCCCGCCGCATAATGGACGTGGGCGGCGGAACCGGAGCATTTTTGACCGAAGTCGGTTTGGCTTACCCTGAACTGTCCCTTACATTGCTTGACCTGCCCGCGGTTGTGCCCGCTGCGCGTGAAAGATTTGAACGCGCAGGCATCCTTAATCGGGCCGAGATTATCCCCGGATCATTTCGCAATCATGAACTGCCTGACGGCGCAGATTTAATCACGTTGGTTCGGGTTTTGTACGATCATACCGACGAAACTGTGGTTGCTTTGTTGCGGGCGGCCTATGACGCGCTGCCACCGGGTGGCCGTATCGTTATTTCCGAACCGATGACGGGCGGACCCGTGCCATACCGCCCAGGCGACACCTATTTTGCCCTTTATTGTATGGCGATGCGCACCGGGCGCGCACGTTCTGAAGACGAAATAAAAGCGCTTTTGCGCGAGGCTGGCTTTGCCGACATCAAGGCACCAGCGCCACGGCGACCCTTTATTACATCTGTTGTGACGGCTGTAAGGCCAGATTGACACCTCGACTTTCTAAAGTAATTGATACTTGCGTGTGTGGCTGCGAGGGGGAAAACCGTGGAAACCACGGTTGTATTGTTATCAGCGCCCGGCAGACTTGGGTTGGATCAGGTGGAAATCATTCCTCCTCTTGCCGATGATGTAGTGTTCGATATCAAGCATTCCGGCATTTCAACGGGCACCGAAAAGCTGGGTTTTCACGATTGGGACTTTGATGGGTCCTGCGGGCGCTGGATCACTTGCGCGGATCGTCAACGCGGCGATAGGGGGCAAAGAAGGAGTGGACACGATGCGCGCGTTTTTTAAAGGCGTAAGCCATGGCGACACCGCTGGTGTCTGGAAACGCGCGCAGAACTTGCTCCCTGATTTCTGCGGGCACTTCAGAAGAAGCTTGATAGAATGGCCCGCGCCGCAAAAACGGAGCAAATGATATGATTTTTGCTTGCGTTGCATATGTTGCTGGGGCGCTGCCCCCGCTACGCTCACTCGGTGTTTTGAAGGCAAGATGATGAGGAGGGCTGCGCATGCTCGTCACTTATCATGATCGCGCAGGCGGCCATTGGGGCGCAGTCTATACATTCTACGCTGTCAAAGGTTTGCAGGCTGTCATCGACGGCCCCGTGGGCTGCGACGTCCTGCCTTCCACGCCCGTTTTGCACTACACTGACGGTTTGCCGCCACATGAGCTGCCGATTGTTGTAACAGGTCTTGCTGCAACCGAGACGGGTGAAGGCTCCGAAAAAGCGATGAAGTGTGCTTGGCAAACGCTTGATCCGGCACTTCCGGCGGTTGTTGTCACCGGTTCCATTGCCGAAATTCGCCGTGTAATCGACGCGGCGATTGCCAGTCTGGCCGATGCTGGTCTGAGCACCATAAATATCGCGGCGACTGCGGTGCAGGCGGCAGGTATTCAGGTCAAGCGGGTTGGTGAAACCGCCCGCTAAACCAGGTTGTTTTTCTTCAGCGCAGAAATGATGCGTTTCTCGACGTCTGGTCCTACCGGCAAGATAGGCCGTGGTGGCACGGCGTCGGTTATTCCAAGGTGCTTTGCGATTGCATAGACAACGCGCAGACTACCAAATTCTTTGAACAATTCCCAAAGCGGTTGCACGGCAGCGTCTTGGGCTGTTGCCGCACCCTCGTCGCCGGATTGGGCGGTTGCCGTCAGGTCTTGCGCAACTTGAGGCAAAACCCCACCCAACACGCTGTACCATGTGTCGGCCCCTGCAAGCAGCGCCTCCGCGCAGCCCCAGTCGCCACTGTAGCCGATTGCGAAATCTTTGGGCAGGCTGGCGCGTAGCTGTGCCAGCTCATCGCGGAGTGATATCTTGGCGGGCAACGGCATTTTCACAGCCGTGATATTTGGCAAGTCGGCCAGCTGTTGCAGCAAAGGTAAGCCAAAGTTGAAATGCGTCGTGCTGGGGTTGTTGTAAATGCAGATGGGCAGATCTGTGGCAGTCGCGACGGTGCGGAAGTGCGCAAACACTTCGTCTTGGGTTAGCGGTGTATAAGATACGGGCGCGAGCAAAAGCGCAGTTGCACCGCCCATCTGCGCATCTTCGGCCAAGGCCACCGCGTCGCTGGTCCGTAATGTACCCACGCCCACAATCAGAGGTGTTCCCTTGATGGTCGTCGCTGCGGCCTTGACCGCGCGCAGGCGTTCTGACCGGCTAAGGTATGCGTATGTTCCAGTGCTGCCCAGTAAACCGATGGACGCGACGTTCGCGGCTTCCAGTCGCGCTACTAATCGGCTCACGCCATCGGTATCGACTTGGCCACTTTCATCGCTGGGTGTGATAGGAAAGGCAGAAAGGCCGTTGAATAGGGGCATATGCGTTTCTTTCGGATGCATTACAGAGGTCCGGTTTGGAAAAGCCAGACTTTGATGCCGCCATGCGGGATGGCAGCGCCTTTGGGTTTGAACGGTAGGCCTGTGGCTTTGGCCAGTCCAGTTTCACTGGTGACGATGCCAACGCGCCAGCCGCTGAAGCGTTCACGTAGGGTTTCGCCAAATGATGCGTAAAGCCCGTAAAGCAATTTTGGATTGCCGATGCGTCCACCGTATGGCGGGTTGCAGATGATCAGACCGGCGGGGCCTTCGGGTCGGGTGACATCTGAGGCGCTGAGGTTCTCAAAGCTGATGTGATCCGCGACGCCAGCACGTTCGGCGTTTGTTCGGCTCATTCGCACGGCACCCGCGTCGCGGTCGCTGCCGTAGAAATGCTGGGTAATCGGTTTTGTGTCCTCGCCCATTTTGCGCAAGATGCTCCAGCGACCCGCGTCGAAATTGGCAAGTTGCATGAACGCGAAATCACGGCTGCGGCCGGGCAGTAGGCCTGCCGCCATTTCTGCCGCTTCGATCAGAAACGTGCCAGAGCCGCACATGGGATCCAGCACAGGTTCCATCCTGTCATAGCCACATTCGCGCAGCATCAGCGACGCCAATGTTTCGCGCATTGGGGCTTTGCCAACTGCTTCTTTATGGCCGCGTTTGTGCAAGCTTTCACCTGATGTATCGATACTGATTGTCACGCGGTTATCGTCGATCCGCACTTTGATCGTGAGCGGTGCATCGGCGCTGATCGTCATGCCATGGCTGTCTTTGAGCGCCGTTTCAATTCGCTGGGTCGCTGCACCCGCATGATAGATTTTTGACGTCTTCGACGTGGTGACTTCGACCCGTACAGGGATGTCAGCGCGCAAGATATCGCCCCAAGGGAATTTGCGCGCGCGCTTATCAAGCTGTGCCAAGTGAAACGCCATGAAGCTTCCCACACGCGCCAAAATGCGGCTCGCTCCGCGCATCGCTAAATTGGCACGCCAGACGTCTTCCCAATAGCCAACGACAGTCACACCGCCTTGGGTGCGTTCCGCGCCAGCAAAACCATTTGCCAGGGCCTCGGACAGCAAAGCGTCCTCGAACCCCGGGGTGGCGACCATAAAGATTTCAAAGGTTTCATCCATGCCGCCTGCATAGTGGCGATTGGGGCCCGATCCAAGCACCGTCTTATGAGGGTGCGGCCTCGGGTTTTGGCTTGGGCTTGGCGATGCCTTCAAGCGCCTTAAGCGGGCGGCGCACGGCCTCGGTTAATCCGGGCCTTTTGGGGGCAGCTGATTGCTTGCTGACTTCGACGATTAACACGCCTCCAGCGGCGATCACAGGAATATTGTGGCCGACTCTTTCAAGGAAGCCCGCAGATTTTCGCCATAACTTTTTGGCGGAAGGGGGCTGGTACAATGTCGATAACGTCCGTTCGGTTACGAATTGATGCTTGCGCAATTGCGCCTCTAACTGGCTAAGCGAATAGGGCCGACCGTAGCCAAATGGCGTTGCATCCGACCGCGACCATAGCCCCGTGCGGTTTGGCACGATGAACACGGCCTTGCCGCCGGGGCCTAGCACGCGCCATGCTTCGTTTAGGATCATCGAGGGTTGCTCGGTTGTTTCTAGCCCGTGCAGCATCACCAGCTTGTCGACTTTGCCTGTTTCAATCGGCCAAAGCGTATCTTCGCAAAGGACGCTGACGTTTTTGCCATCCGCAGGCCACGACATCACCCCTTGCGGTCCGGGCATCAGCCCGATGACCCGCCGCGCATCTTTCAGAAACGGGCGCAGCAGTGGCAAAGCAAACCCAAAGCCTACGACCATTTGGCCTTTGGCTTCGGGCCACATTGTCACCAACTCGTCGCGGATTACCTTTTGCGCCGCGCGGCCCAAGGCGCTGCGGTAATAGAAATTTCGCAAATCCAAAACGTCCAAGTGCATTGCAGTTTACGGCCCCTTCGGCAAAGCTATGTAGAGAGCATAACAACGCAGAGCGATAATTCCATGACAAAGACAGCAACGGTCGAAATGGTTGTGGTGCCGTGTTTGCGCGATAACTACGCGTTCCTTGTGCATAATAGCGCCACGCGGGAAACAGCGCTAATCGACGCGCCAGAGGCGGCGCCGATCCAAGCAGCATTGGACGCGCACGGGTGGACGTTGACGGACATTCTGATTACGCATCATCATAATGATCACATTGACGGCATAGAGGCGTTGCGCAAAGGCGCGCGTGTCATTGGGGCAAAAGCGGACGCGCACCGTCTGCCTGATCTCGATCTTGCAGCGCAAGATGGCGATGAGATCACGGTCTGTGGTCAGCCGACCCATGTGCTGGATGTCTCTGGCCATACGGTCGGGCATATTGCTTTTCATATGCCTGACGCGGGTTTTGTGTTTACCGCGGATAGTCTGATGGCATTGGGCTGTGGGCGGTTGTTCGAAGGCACCCCTGCACAGATGTGGGAAAGCATGCAAAAGCTGCGCGCAATGCCTGATGACACGCTGGTTTGTTCGGGGCATGAATACACGGAAAGTAACGCCCGTTTCGCTGCATCCCTTGACCCTGACAATCGCGACCTTATCTTTCGTATTAATGGGATCGCAGTTGCACGTGCTGCTGGACAACCAACGGTCCCATCAACGATAACCCTAGAGAAGCGCACAAACCCGTTTTTGCGTGCTGATCTTCCAGAATTCAAATCCGTCATTGGCATGGCCAATGCATCCGCTGTGGATGTGTTTACAAGGGTGCGTGCGCTGAAAGACAAGTTTTGACCGCAGCAAAGATGCGTTTGGTCGAAAAACAGAAAAAATCTACGGCATCACGCGTTTTGTGATGCCTAAATGGAAAAAAGTCCTTGAAGGTTGGCGAATAAAGCCAAATCTTAACGATAAGAGTCCACGGTTGGTCCGTGCAGGACACGTCCCGACCCCCGATATGAAGGAGCACAAACCGTGCCATCATTTTCGACCACATTAGAGCAGTCCATTCATGGCGCACTTGCGCTTGCGAATGAACGCAAACATGAACTCGCCACGCTAGAGCATCTGCTCTTGGCGTTGATTGACGAACCTGACGCTGCGCGCGTGTTGCGTGCATGTTCGGTGAACTTGGATGACCTGCGCAAAGATCTTGAAGACTTTATCGGCGATGATCTTTCGACCCTCATCACCGATGTCGAAGGGTCTGAGGCCGTGCCAACGGCTGCTTTCCAGCGCGTCATTCAACGTGCTGCAATCCATGTGCAATCCTCTGGTCGCAGCGAAGTGACTGGCGCAAACGTGCTGGTCGCTATTTTTGCAGAGCGTGAAAGCAACGCGGCCTATTTCCTGCAAGAGCAGGACATGACGCGTTATGACGCCGTGAACTTTATCGCGCATGGTGTGGCCAAAGACCCCGCATTTGGCGAAGCGCGTCCAGTCACAGGGTCACCCGAGGAAAGCGAGACAATCGCGCCGGGTGAAGGTGACGCAAAAGAAAGCGCGCTTGCAAAGTATTGCGTCGATTTGAATGCAAAGGCCACGAAGGGCGACGTAGATCCCCTGATCGGCCGCGCTCATGAAGTCGAGCGTTGCATTCAAGTGCTTTGCCGCCGCCGCAAGAACAACCCGCTGTTGGTGGGTGATCCGGGCGTGGGTAAAACCGCGATTGCCGAAGGTTTAGCCTTTAAGATCGTGAACGGGGAAACGCCGGAAGTATTGTCCAAGGCCACAATTTATTCGCTTGATATGGGCGCATTGCTGGCCGGAACACGCTATCGCGGCGATTTTGAAGAACGCCTCAAGGCAGTGATGACCGAAATGGAAGATCACCCCGATGCGGTGTTGTTCATTGATGAGATTCACACGATCATTGGCGCTGGTGCGACCTCTGGTGGTGCGATGGATGCGTCGAACCTGCTGAAACCTGCGTTGCAGGGCGGCAAGCTGCGCTGCATGGGATCAACCACCTACAAGGAATTCCGCCAGCACTTTGAAAAAGACCGCGCATTAAGCCGTCGTTTCCAAAAGATCGACGTTAAAGAACCGTCGATCCCTGACACGATCAAGATTTTGCAAGGTATTAAGCCATATTTCGAAGAGCATCACAGCATCAAATACACTGCTGAAGCGATCAGAATGGCTGTGGAACTGTCGGCACGATATATCAACGACCGCAAGCTGCCGGATAAAGCCATTGATGTGATCGATGAAGCCGGTGCTGCGCAACATCTGGTCGCAGAATCCAAGCGCCGCAAGACAATCGGCGCCAGAGAGATCGAGAATGTCGTTGCCAAAATTGCACGCATTCCAGCTAAGAACGTGTCGAAGGATGATGCCGAAGTGCTTAAGGATCTTGAAAAGTCTCTTAAGCGGGTGGTCTTTGGTCAGGATGCGGCGATCGAGGCGCTGGCGTCTGCGATCAAACTGGCGCGTGCTGGTTTGCGTGAACCTGAAAAGCCGATTGGCAACTACCTGTTCGCGGGGCCAACCGGCGTGGGTAAAACTGAAGTTGCCAAGCAACTGGCAGATACGCTGGGTGTTGAGCTGATGCGTTTCGACATGTCGGAATACATGGAAAAGCACGCCGTTTCACGCTTGATCGGCGCACCTCCCGGGTACGTCGGTTTTGACCAAGGCGGTATGCTGACCGACGGTGTGGATCAGAACCCGCATTGCGTTTTGCTGCTGGATGAAATGGAAAAGGCGCACCCTGACGTCTACAATATCCTGCTGCAGGTTATGGACCACGGCAAGCTGACAGATCACAACGGGCGGACAACTGATTTCCGCAACGTGATTATCATCATGACGTCGAATGCGGGAGCGTCGGAAATGTCGAAAAACGCGCTCGGTTTTGGTCGTGAAACGCGTGAAGGCGAAGATACTGCAGCGATTGAACGGATATTCACACCTGAATTCCGCAACCGTCTGGATGCGATCATCAGCTTTGGTACATTGCCCAAGCAGGTCATCATGCAGGTGGTCGAAAAGTTCGTGCTGCAACTTGAGGCGCAGTTGATAGACCGCAATGTACACATAGAATTGACAAAAGGTGCTGCTGAATGGTTGGCCGACAAAGGCTATGATATCAAGATGGGTGCGCGTCCGCTGGGCCGTGTCATTCAGGAACACATCAAAAAGCCGCTGGCCGAAGAATTGCTATTTGGCAAACTGGTCAAAGGCGGCATTGTGAAAGTTGGCGTCAAACAAGGTGCGTTGGAGCTGACATATGAAGCCCTGGCACAGGGCCGGATTTCCGGTGGTGGGAATAAACCACCACTTTTAACCGCTGAATAGGCACACTGAAAAAATCAAAGAGGCCCGCAATTGTTCGAATTGCGGGCCCTTTTTTTTGCGTAATGATAAAACTATTTTTCAGTTAACTTCAGCTCAATGCGCCGGTTCTGCGCACGCGCTTCGGGCGTATCCAGCGGATTGATCGGCTGGAATTCACCAAAGCCGTTAGCCGCAAGCCGCCGCGGGTCGATGTCCAGGTCTTCGGACATGAACCGCACGACAGACAGGGCACGTGCTTGGCTCAGTTCCCAGTTATCGGCAAAACGGCCGCCGGTTATGGGAATGTTGTCGGTATGCCCGTCCACGCGGATCACCCAATCGATCCCTGCCGGAATATCGTCAGCGATGCCGCGCAGAATGTCCGCGATATTGGCAATCTCGGCCTCGCCTGCGGGTGCAAGTGTGGCGCTGCCGGGTTCGAACAGGACTTCGGAAGCGAAAATAAAGCGGTCACCTTCGATGCGGATGCGGTCTTGGCCTTCGAGGACCTGGCGCAATTCGCCAAAGAAGTCCGACTTGAACCGTGCAAGATCTTCGGCCTCGGCCGTCAGCCTTTCGGCTTCTTCCTCAAGGCGGGCTCTTTCGGCCTCCAGCCTGATCCGTTCGGCCTCTTCCAAAGCGCGGCGCTGACGTTCTTCGGCGACAACGCGTGCAAGGGCTGTGTTTAATTGCGAGCCGAGCGTTTCAATTTGCACCTGTGCTTCGATATCGGCTTCTTCTGCAAGATTGAGCAGTGATTGTAGATTGCCAACCTGCGTACGCAGTTGCGTGATTTGTTCATTTAACAACGCCACCTGCCGTTGGCTTTCGGCGGATAGTGCTTCCTCTTGTGCCAATTGGTCGTTTGCGATGGCAAGCAATTCCGCCTGCCGCTGCGCTTCGGTCGCTTGGAGGTTTTCGCTATCTTCAAGCAGCGCCAACCGCGCACGGACCTGTGCCAGCTCAAAAGCCAGCGCTTCGTTTTCGCCAGCAAGCGATCCGCGCAGGTTATCAAGTTCTTCTTGTACCGCCCGTGCCGCCGCCAAAAGTGTGAGCGTTTGTTCTGCCTCGAGACGTTGCCGTTCAAGGTTCAGGGTCATCGCGGTCAATTCAGTATCCGCGTTGGCCAGCCGTTCGCGCAAAGCCTCGGCTGCGGCAAGATCGGTTAGTACCTCTGCCTCTAGCGCTGAAATGCTTTCTGTCTTTTCGGCGTTTTCGGTTTCCAGATCGGCGACCAAAGCCTCAAGCGCCTCACGTCTTGCGGCGGCAAGTCGTGCCGCTTCAACCCCTTCGTCGATCTCGGAACGGGCTTGGGCAAGGGCAAGGTTCAGCGCGTCCTGTTGCGACAAAAGCTGTGCTTGTTCGGCTTCCAATCCGGCAATTTTATTCAAGGCTTCGCTGCGTTCGGCGAGCAATCCCGCGACTTGTGCCTCGAACTGGGTGATGTTGCTTTGCGCTTCTGCCAATGCCTGATTCTGCGCTTCGCGTTCGGCAATTAGGGCTGCGATGCGCCTTGCCTGAAGGGTTGCTTCGGCGCTTGCAGCCTCAAGATCAAAAGAAAGTGCCTCGCTGCGGTTTTGTTCCAGACCAAGTGTCGCAGTCAGCGCGGCCACTTCCTTGCTCAGGACGTCTAGTTCGTTTTCTTGTCCTGTGATTTGTTGGCGCAAGACGAACTGGATGACCATGAAGATGGTCAGCACGAACATCAAAACCAGCAAAAGCCCCGTCATCGCGTCCACGAAACCCGGCCAGATTGCATTTTGGAACCTGTTAGATGATCTACGGCTTAGCGCCATGGATCAACCTCTGCCTTTGATAGCGTTGGTCAGGTTAAGGATGTCACCACGCAAATCACCAATGCTTTCTTGGCGACCAGCTGACATTTCCTCGAGAATTCGTAGCAGTTGCACATCAATCGACCGCAATCGCATCCGGCTTTCAGCGTCGATGCCTTCCATGCCGTTGTCTTCTAGCTTTTGTATTAAGGCGACTTGCCCCTCTGCCACCCGTTCCAGCAATGCGGTATTGGCGTTGGCTGTGCTGTTTTGCGCCATTTGTTCCATGGCCGCTGCAAGGCCGGCAAAGCGTTGGTCATTCTCGGTCCGTGTGCCTTCGTTCTGGCCCATCATCATATGCATGGTGTCCATGACCTCGGCCAATTGATCTATGAAAGCGTTCATGGCCCCCATATCTGTGCTGGCCCCTTCTTCGCCGTCAACACCGATGCGCGTGATAGTCGAGAGCCATTCTTCTAGTTCGCGGTAAAAGCGGTTTTGTCCGTGACCTGCAAAAAGCTCCAAAAGGCCAACGATCAGAGATCCGGCCAGTCCCAATAGCGAGCTGGAAAAGGCCGTGCCCATGCCGCCCAATTGTGCCTCTAAGCCTGATTGGAGACGCCCAAAAATGTCTGCACCGGATTCGCCTTCGCCTGGGTTTAACGACCGGATTGTTTCAACCAATGCCGGAACAGTCGTCGCTAGACCGTAGAAGGTTCCCAAAAGGCCAAGGAAAATCAACACGTTGCCAATATATCGTGTGATTTCGCGATCTTCGTCGATCCGCTGCGCCACAGAGTCGAGGATTGATCGACCGGAAGACGATGACACTTGTGTATGTGCGCCGCGTGATCGCAGCAGCGTCGCCAGCGGCGCCAAAAGCGAAGGTGCCGCACTGTAAGAATGCCCGCCCGCGTCGCGCGCAAAACGTTCAATCCAGCGCACCGAATTCATCAGCAAAAAGACTTGGTTAAAGCAAGACAACACGCCAAGGACGAAAACGCCCAAGATGAACCCGTTTAAATAGGGGTTTGATTGATAAATTGCCGTGATTTGCTCTAGTCCCAGATAGAATCCGGAACCGATCAAGCCTAGGACGATCAACATGAATAGAAGTTGCCGAATGGGCTGTGAGAATTGTGGCTGTACCTTAGGCGCCCTTTTGTCCGACACGGATGGCAGTCCTCATATTGTGTTATGGCTACGTTTGCATAACACCATATGGGAAAATTTTCGCAAACCCAATTGAAATCAAGGTGCGCTTATGTTGCCTGCAAGGCACGGACACGGTCGACGAGCCAAGCCATATCATCATCGCGGATAGCCAAATCGGTCAAATGGCTGGCTGTGTTGAACAGGTATTCGGTATTCGGGCCGCGCCCGCCGACCGCCTGCGCGATGATCTGCGCCTGTTTTTCCAGATCAAATTGGCAGTATTGCACGTGGTCACGGTTGATAATGTAGGCCAGTGCTTGGATCGTTTCGCCGTCCTCTGTGATCAAGGGCACGGTGTCTTCGTAATAGGCGGACGAAATCAACTCTCGTTCGCGCAGCATGGCGAGCACGTCATCTTCTTCTTGTTCGGCGACTTGAAAGGCGACGCCAGTGCACTGCCCCCCTGCAAGCGTATCCAGCGCGAGAACCAGCCCCGGATCCTCTTCGGACCCGCGGTGATGGATTGAAAGCATGCAAAAGCTGCGATGGTAATCATGCAGGCATGCTTTGACCTTTGCTATCGGAGCGAAGCCCGGATTCCACAAAAGCGAACCATATCCAAAAACCCAAAGCGCCATGCTGTTTCCCTTTTCTTTTCCGCCCATAGACACTGGATTTGACGGAACGAAAAGGGGTTAGCCTGTGCGCAGCAGGTTTCCGAAGATCACGGCGGTGTGGTCCTGCAGGTAAATCCGTAGCCACGGGGTATATTGATTAGGGTGACGCGCCACATCAGCGGACAGATCGTAGAAATCAACCCAACGCGTATTCATCACTTCGCTGGGGTTCATTTTTATTTTTAGTTCATTGGGCGCGTTAGCCAAGAAGACCTCGACCACTTCATGTTCGACCAGCCCGCCGCCGACATCGGCGCGGTATTCGATCTGGTCACGGTGGGATGGGTAAAGTCCGGTGATCCCAAGCTCTTCTTCCAAGCGGCGCACGGCGCAATCGGTGGCCTCTTCGTCCCATTCGGGATGTGTGCAGCAGGTGTTCGCCCAAAGTCCGGGCGTATGATATTTGTTCATCGCGCGTTGTTGTATCAATACGCGCCCGCGGTTCATCACGAATATGCTGACCGCTTTGTGTTTGAGCCCGCGCTTATGCGCGTCCAACTTTTCCACTGGTTGCAACTCGCCGTTGTCCCAGGCCGGGATCATGATGGTCATGTGCGCAACGGTGACACAAGGCGCGTCAAATGTGCAAGGTTTTTGATGCCGATTATGAGGTGCGCCATGGGTCGGGCCTTTGCCAGTTTCTTGTTCATATACGTCTAAAACGTTAGCTTTTATATCAGATAACGGCGCCACGACGCCAGCTACATCCCCGCTAGGACCACGTCTTTGCCGTCATAGATCACGTCACGGCGTGCTGCCCTTGGGCCGATGGGACCAAGGAATGTGATCAGGATCAGCGCGAGTGCCGATCCGACGCATTCTGACATCACCCAATTTTGCAATGCCACGATTGATATAGCCAGCCCCATTGCAAAGGATTACGGAAAGAAGGGCAAAGAACAGGCGGCCATGAATGCCCCCAAAGTCAGAGCAATCATACTGCCGATAATCCAACGCGTGCGATGGCCGCCGGTGTTAGAATAATAACCCCAGTGGGGTCGCGTCAGTCGCTGGCCACCTGCGACATACTATAGGCAATGGGACCCGCAAACGACCCTCTAAGCCACTATAAGCCAATGATCAGAGTGGCTTGCCCCTGATGAAACGACACCACAAAGATAAGCGTACATCGGTGGAAACCAAGTGACAGGTTTGACCAAGTGCAGCGTCGCGCGCGGCTCTGGCCAACGGCGACCTGTGGTGTTGATCTGTAAATCAGTCGTGACGCCCATGCTGTCAGTCCACATTTTCGCACCAAACAACCCTGCGGCAATTAAACTACCGACTGTCGCAGTCGCGCAGGGAATAAGGCAAGGTTAAACGGAGTTGGCCGCGCCAGTGATCAAACTGATGGACCAAGAAGGATTTCTGGGTGTCCCAAGCCAAGCCAGGCAGATGTCTGTTGCGCAGGGGATAGGGGCCGTAGCTGGTGATGGGACAGAAACAGCGCGCCACGCAGCCCAACAAATTGAGACCGCAGTTTTCAAGGGAAATAGCAAAACGACCGAGATCGCGTTGAATCCGGAAGAGTTGGGGCGTGTCCGGCTCACGTTGACCGCCATTAATGGGGCGCTGACGTTGGTAGTCTTGACCGATCGGCCCGAAATCCAAGAACTTTTGCGCCGTCATATCGATGTTCTGGCCCAAGAATTTAAGGCACTTCGATATGAAAGCGTTTCGTTTTATTTCAACGCCGACGGGCAATCCGGAGATAACGAGCGATCGGCCTGACCGGATGAGGATAGGGATCATGCAGTCACGCAACAGATTGAAATCAATGACGCAGCAGGACCAATGCCGATAACTGGCTTGGACTTGCGATAGTAGAGGTTGGCCATGGAAATTACACAAAACCTGACAAATTCAAGTCAGAGCGTCGCACCTCTCCCGGCAGCACAGAGTGCGGCCGCGTCAGTGAGTTCTGACTTTGAAGTATTCTTGCAGATGCTGACGGCCGAAATGAAGTATCAAGACCCACTTAACCCGGTAAATTCCACAAATTACGCCACGCAACCGGCGACTTTTTCGGGCGTGGAACGGGCCGTTCTGACGGATGATTTGCTTAAAGCAGTGACGACACAAATGACCGTTGGCGGACTGTCGGACCTCGCATCATGGGTTGGCCGCGAGGCCCGTTCGACTGCACTCGCATATTTTGACGGCCAGCCCATCGAACTGCTTCCCAAAGCGGTCGGGGCCTCTGATACCAAAGAGATAGTCGTGCGCGATGCTGGTGGTGCTGAAGTGCAACGGATCCCATATACTTCTGCTTCTGCTTCTACTTCTGAGAGTGTGGTTTGGGCTGGGGTTCTGCCTAATGGAGCACCCATGCAGCAGGGGCTTTATAGCTTTCAAATCGTCGGCAAGGCCAATGGTGAGGTCACTGGCCAAGCAGGGGTTGATGTCTACAGCAAGGTCAATGAAGTCCGGACTGAAGGCGGACAGACAATGCTGATATTGCAAGGCGGCGCATCTGTTCCAAGCAGCAAAGTGACAGCGCTTCGCGATGGCTCCGCCTAAATTAGGTTGCTGATCCAAACAGCGCCACCAACTAAAACACCGCCCAAAGCCATCCAAGACAGCCGTGCGATGCGCCTTTGGGGTTTGGGCAGCGGCGAAGGATTGTTTTGACGGATCAATGCGTCTTGTGCCAAGCGCGGCAATTGAGGGCCGAATCGAGCAAGAATACGCGCGGTCTGTGCCAGATCACGCAGCAACGCCTTTGGTCCGATGCTGTCCTTGATGTAGTCTTCGACCACAGGTTTGGCGACTTGCCAGATGTTCATGTGCGGATCTAGCGAGCGGGCAACGCCTTCTGCAACGACCATGGTGCGTTGCAGCAAGATCAACTCTGTCCGTGTTTCCATCCCGAAACGCTCGGTCACTTCAAACAGATAGGTCAGTAATCGAGCCATCGAGATCCGGCTGGCATCCATCCCAAATATAGGCTCGCCAACTGCCCGAAGTGCGCGCGCGAATTCATCAACGTCGCGGTCCGCTGGCACATAGCCCGCTTCGAAATGCACTTCCGCGACACGTCGATAGTCTTTGCGGATAAACCCGAACAGGATTTCAGCATAGACCCGCCGCGTGTATTCGTCCAAGCGGCCCATGATGCCGAAATCATAGGCAATGACATCGCCGTTTGCAGCCACCTTTAGGTTGCCTTGGTGCATGTCGCCATGGAAATAGCCGTCGCGCAACGCGTGGTTCAGAAACAGTTGCAACACACGCATGGCAAGTGCACGGCGATCATGGCCAGCTGCATCAAGGGCGCCATTTTCGCCGATGTTCGTCCCCTCGGCCCAGTCAAGTGTCATAACGCGGCGTCCTGACAAATGCCAACGGACCTTTGGCACCTGAAAGCCTGTATCATTTTCAGTGTTGGCTGCGAATTCTGACGCGGCAGAGCTTTCAAGCCGCAGGTCCAACTCGCCCATGACTATGCCTTCGAAATGCGTGATCACATCCATCGGGCGTAAGCGGCGTGACGAGGGGGACAGCAATTCAATCGCGCGGGCTGCAAAATAAAATGCGTCAATGTCTTTGCGGAATGCCTTTTCGATGCCAGGCCGCAAGATTTTGACCGCGACCGCCTCGCCGCTGTCAGCCAGATGCGCCTTATGGACCTGCGCAAGTGACGCCGCCGCGACCGGTTCCGAGAACGAAGAAAACAGCTGATCGAAAGAAGAGCCAAGTTCCTGTTGGACCGCTTGCTTGGCCTCGCGCATCGAAAACGGTGGCAATTTGTCCTGCAAAACACGCAATTGCACAGCCAGTTCGTCACCGACCACATCAGGCCGTGTCGATAGAACTTGTCCGAATTTGATATAAGCAGGCCCAAGGGCGGTCAGCGCGCGCACCGCTGGCGGAGTTGTCACATCGCCTTTGTAACCGAGCCACTGAAATGGCCAAACCAGCGAACGGAATGTGATCCGCAATAGTGGTCCTGCATCAAAAGCGTCCAGCATGATTTTCATTGCGCCGGTTCGTTCCAGCGTCGCGCCTGTTCGGATCAGGCGGATGATATTGTGAGGTCCGCGCACTTACAGTTTCCATCCGGAATGCAACGCGGCCACGCCCATGGTCAGATTGCGGTATTTTGCGTTGCCAAAACCTGCATCGCGGACCATCCCCAGAAACGTTTCTTGGTCGGGGAATTTGCGGATAGATTCGACCAGATATTGATAGCTGTCGCGGTCCCCCGCAATCATTTGCCCCATTCGCGGGATCACGTTGAACGAATAGGCATCATAAGCCGCTTGCATGGCAGGGTTGGGGAGCTGGCTGAATTCCAGCACCATCAAGCGCCCGCCGGGTTTAAGAACACGGAAAGCTTCGGCCAGCGCAACTTGGGGGCGGGTCACATTTCGAATGCCGAAACTGATGGTGTAGACGTCAAAAGTGTTCGCCTCGAAGGGCAGCGCCATGGCGTCACCGGCGACCCAGTCTAGACTGTTGGACATCTGTTCCGCCTCGGCGCGTTTGCTTCCTTCGATCAACATCTGCTCTGTCAGATCAAGCACCGTGGCATGGCCATATCCTGCCCGTCTCAGGAAGCGGAAAGAGATATCACCCGTGCCGCCCGCCACATCCAACAACCGCTGACCGGGGCGTGGGGCCAGCCAGTCCATCATCGCGTCTTTCCAAATCCGGTGCACACCGCCCGACATCACGTCGTTCATAATGTCGTATTTGCTGGCGACCGAAGAAAAGACACCTTGGACGCGGCCCGCTTTTTCGTCTTCGCGGACGGTTTCGAACCCGAAATGGGTGGTACTTTCTGGAGCGTCGGTCATGCTGGCTTGCCTATTGGTTTGTTACAAGACCTTATAGGCTGCCGAACGCGAATGACAATTGGACCAAATTGAAGCAGGGCGATGTCGCATACCGACGAAACCCTGTTCAATCTTGTTTGGCACGCCTTTTCCTGCGGCTGTTTTGTGCGTTGATTATTGGACCGCCTGCCGGTGTGAAGATCGCGGGGATTGGTCTGTTCGGCCTTTTGCCTGTCGCGATCATTGCCGCATTCATTTGACAAGTGGACTCTTGGAGCATTTGGGTTTTTACATCGCCTCTGCTTTTGCTTGGACTACATGGTAAGTTTGTGTTTGCTCGATCAGGGTGGGTCTTAACCAAGATAAAAGAGAGCGAAGATGCCCGAA
>JBLHTS010000038.1:0-17730 GCA_047627695.1 Yoonia sp.
CGTCATGCGGATCAACGCGGTCCGTATCTTTAATTTGTAATAATAGATTGTGAAGCCCAAAGCGAAGGTCGCAATGCTTAGGAACAGCGGTAGGTTCACACCGGCCCAAAGTTTCAACTCTTTCGCTGGTTCCGCATCGCCCAAGATTGCAGCAACCATCGGGTTGACCAACGAGGTTGCGAGCACATCCGGGAAAATACCAAAAAACGCGCCCATCACGGCCAAGATGACGGGACCGGCGAGCATTGGCCAAGGGGCCTCTTTGACGTTGGGAATTGGGGTGCCGGATTTGCTCCAGAAGGGGCGGAACGACACGATTCCGGCAATCGCGACCATTAAAGCACTGGCGATCAGGAATGCGCCCGCCACCAAGATCGGCTCTGACGCTACAGCGATTGCGCCTGCATATTTGAGCTCTTTTCCTATAAAGCCAAGGAACGGCGGAAAGCCAGCCATGGAAAGTGCCGCAATAGCGGCTGCCACGGCAGTAATGGGCATTGCCCGGGCCATGCCGAATAACTTGTTTGCATCCCGGGTCTCTGTCTGCGCTTCCAAGATACCGACGATCAGGAACAAAGCGGCCTTATATAGTGAATGTACGATCAAGAATGTAGCGGCGGCGGTTATCGTATACCCGCTTTCATTGCCCAATAGCAGCGTCAGCGCCCCCAAAGCCATTAACGTCGTATAGGCCAAAGCAAGCTTCAGATCAGTCTGGCGCAGCGCCATGACAGAGGCGAAAACCATCGTCACAGCGCCCGCGATTGTCAGTGTCCAAAGCCACACATCTGTCCCGCTCAGCGATGGATGGGTGCGAGCCATCAGGTAAACGCCAGCTTTGACCATCGTTGCAGAGTGTAGATATGCGCTGACGGGTGTAGGGGCTGCCATCGCGTTGGGTAGCCAAAAATGGAAAGGCATTTGGGCAGATTTGGTGAATGCGCCAGCAAGCACCAACATCAAGATAGGCAGATACATCACGCTTTGCGTCAGAACGCCGGGCATCTTGTTGATTTCTGACATCTCGAATGTGCCTGCGGTGGTTCCGATCAGGATGATGCCTGCAAGCAGTGCTAAGCCACCGATGCTTGTCATCATCAACGCTTGCAACGCGGACCGCCGCGCTTTGGCTGTATCGTGGTTGAATCCGATCAGCAGGTAGGACGTGATTGTCGTCAGTTCCCAGAAGACAAACAGTATCAACAGGTTATCTGACAGTACAAGGCCGATCATTGCCAACATGAAGCTGGTCAGGAATAGCGAAAACCGCGCCTGATGTACGTGCCCGGCCAAATAGCTGGCCGAATATAACATGACCAACGCGCCGATCCCTGTGATCAGCAAAGCGAATGTCAGGCTAAGGCCATCGATGTAGAAACTGAAGTTGACGCCAAGGCTTGGCACCCACTCCCATACGAAACGCAGTGTGTCGCCAGCTGCGATCGCAGAGATCATCTGTGCAAACCAGACAAAAAGGCTGCTGGCGATGAATACAGGAATTAAGCCAGCAGGTGTGATCCAGCGGGTGGGTGTTGAAGTATCCAAAGTTAAATTCCGGTCAGATTATTGGGTCGCGCGGTCAGGGACAGCCAACGAAGTCGGGGGTGCATGCAACAGGTGTTACGAGTCGTGCGCAAGACATTGGAAAACCGCGCGATTGCGCGACGGTCCGTGCCAAAGTTGAGCTTGGACATGACCAGGGCGCGCGAGCAGGATAGTATTGCAAAGCTTCATGCGCTCCCCTTCCGGCAGCCATCAGGCCGCCGCTTGTTTGATCTTAAGTATTCGTAGATATAGCGGTGCTGTCACATTATAAAATACAATGATATCGTAAATAATGATAGGAAAAACCTATCAAGAGGGATTGCTGATGAAAAACATGCCCAGCTTGCGTCAACTTCGGTATTTGGTGGCCTTGTCCGAAGCCCGCCATTTTCGCAAGGCCGCCGAAGCGATGGGGATCAGTCAACCATCGCTTAGTTTGCAAATCAGCAATCTTGAAGGTCTGCTTGGTGTCTTGTTGGTTGAACGCGGTCGCGGTCCAGTCACTCTGACACCAGAGGGCCGCGAGGTTTTGGTCCGTGCCGCCCGCGTCGTGGACGAAATTCATGGAATCATTGACTTAACGGCATCCCTAAAAACGGGTTTGGCTGGAACAATTCGGTTGGGTACTACGCCAACAATCGGACCATATCTGATGCCGTACGTGGTCGAAAGATTGCACGCGCGCTATCCTGAACTACGCCTTTATATTCGCGAAGTGGCGCCCCGTGATCTGCGCGGCGAACTGTTGATGGGACGGCTTGATGTGATCCTGACACAGCTTCCCGTAGGGGGCGGTGACCTTACGACACGGCGGTTATTTCGCGAGCCACTACTATTGGCGATGCCTGACGATCACCCGCTCGCGAACCGTGATGATGTGACCGAGGCAGATTTGGCTGATCTGAATGTCCTGTCTCTGGGGCCGGATTATGCGCTGCATGATCAAATTGCGGCCTTGTGCCATCAGCACGGCGCGATCATCGCGCGCGACTATGAAGGCACCAGCCTTGATGCAATCCGGCAGATGGTTGGCATGGGGATGGGGGTCGCATTTCTACCACGGCTTTATGCGCGATCTGAGATTGACAGCCGCTCAAGCAATGTTGTCGTCAAACCGTTTCGGCGCAGTACGGTTATGCGTTCGATCGGGATGGTGTGGCGAAGTACATCCAGTCCGGTGATGTTTGATCGCTTGTCCGACATTATCAAAGAGGCGTCACGCCAACATCTTCAAGTCGGCAAGTCGCCCGTCATTTTCGACTAGATACTCCGAAATGAAAAAAGGGCGCCTCAGAGGCGCCCTAGATTGTGTGAGGTTTTTATCCGCGCCAGCTACGAATAGGGCCGCAATCCATATGCACAAAGTTCGACCCCCCATATCGACCGACGCCTCCTGCGCGGCAAGCCAATGCTGCGGCTGACATCTGTGCAGTAGAGCGTGATGTAAGCCGCAAGTCGGCCGCTTGTCCTCGCATGTGCAAAGAGTTGCGCGCAACGCCGCGTGAGCTTTCGCTGAGCATCTGGTTGGTGCGCGGAGATCGGTACCCGGAAAGCAACAAATAGGGTTCTGTCGTATCCATCAAATTCAAAGCAGCTGACATGATGTCAATCGTGCGCAGATCCATCTGGACGGCTTCACCCGTGCGCCAGTCACGCATATGCATGTTAATTTCGCGAACAGCTTCGCCAATATATTCGCCGTCGATCCAGTAGATCGTATTCAGGCGTTCGCCAGTACGTCCAGAGTGCATCGCGATTCGACGAACATCGCCGGCACCGCGCAAAAACCCTGCGGCATTCGAATAGGTTGGGGTCGCCAAAACAGCTGTCGCTGCAAAAGCGCCAAATAATCTGCGCCGGGTAATCCCAGAGGAGGTCTTTTTAATCATGTGCTTAGCGCCTGTCCCGTCGCTCGACTTGTATCGCTTAGAGGCGATTTGTTTGCTATCATCTCCCCAGATGTGTTGTTTACATGACATATTTTGATTCGATCACCAAGAACAGATTGCCAGTCATTGCTTAACAATCGGGAAATTGGCGAAAACTTGCGCACTGTGATGAATTTGATGTTTGTGCCACAGGGGTAAACGGGCAACGGCGCAACACTTCACAACGGGGTTCGACCCATCGCGTCATTGTTAATAGACACTGGATTGGGGGTCGATATGCATAGCATCAAGCCTACGAAACCTGCTTTTGTGGGTTCTCTAATCTTCAAAGGGATCATGTAATGATGTCAGCTTATCTCGTTTCTATGCGTATTTTATCGCAATATATGGCCGTTTTGGCCGTCGGTTTCGTAATGACCGTGACATCAGCGCCGCAAGTGCAAGCGCAAGACACTGCATTCCGCCAAGCGGTGGCGCAAGCCGCAGCCAGTGATCGTGATCTGGTGGCCTTTTACCGCGAGCGTAATTTTGAAGGCATCTGGGACCGCAGCCGTCTTGCGGCGATCAAGGCGGCTTTTGATTCGGCGGCCGATCATGGGTTGCCCTCCGACCGCTATGATACGGATGGATTGATCGCGCGTCTGGAAGCGGCCACATCTCCGGAGATGCAAGGTCGCCTTGAAGTAGAGCTTAGCCGTCAGTTCCTGGATTATGCGCGCGATATTCAAACAGGTATGATCACACCACAGCGCATTGATCCCGCCATTCACCGCGAAGTGCCGTATCGTTCGCCCATCAGCACAATCCGTGCATTTTCCCAATCAAGCCCCGCCGCGTTTTTGCGTGCGCTCCCACCGAGTGCGCCTGAATATGGTCGTTTGCTGAATGAAAAGGCCAAGATGGAACGTCTGCTGGCCGCTGGCGGTTGGGGACCTACAGTTCCAGGTGGTAAGCTGGACCGTGGTGCGCGTGGTGGTGCTGTCGTGGCGCTGCACAACCGTTTGACAGCGATGGGGTTCATGTCCACCTCGAATACGCAAACCTACGACGACACGATATTCAACGCGGTACAGCAGTTTCAACTGGCACATGGTCTGGCGACCGATGGTGCTGCAGGGACTGGCACATTGGAAGAAATCAACACGTCGCCAGAGCGTCGCCTGCAATCGATCATTGTCGCGATGGAACGTGAACGCTGGATCAACCGTCCGCGTGGCGAACGTCATGTCTGGGTCAACCTGACCGATTTCACTGCCAAGATCATCGACAACGGGGTCGAGACGTTCTCGACACGCTCTGTCATTGGTGCGCGTAACAGGGATCGGGTCACACCGGAGTTTTCGGATGTTATGGAATTCATGGTGATCAACCCCAGTTGGTATGTACCCCGTTCGATCATCACCAAGGAATTCCTGCCACAGCTTCAAAGTAACGCCAATGCTGTCAAAAATCTGATCATGACAGACAGTTCAGGTCGCGTTGTGGACCGCAATGCAGTCGATTTCAGCAGCTTTACAGAACAGACTTTCCCATTCTCGATGCGTGAGCCGCCAAGTCAGGGGAATGCGTTGGGCTTGGTGAAATTCATGTTCCCGAACCGCCACAATATCTACTTACATGATACGCCATCCAAAGGGCTGTTTGGTCGTGAGGTCCGCGCATTCAGTCACGGCTGTATCCGTTTGGCCGATCCGTTCGACTTTGCCTATGCGTTGCTGTCCAAGCAAGTAAGCAACCCTGAGGAAGTTTTTCAATCTTATCTGCGGGCCGGTCGTGAACGTCGGGTTGACTTGGCAACACCAGTTCCTGTGCATTTGGTCTACCGCACTGCCTATACTCAGGCGGAAGGTCGCATGCAGTACCGCCGCGATCTATACGGACGCGACGGGCGCATATGGAATGCGCTTGCGCGCGAAGGGGTGGCTCTTCGCGCCATTCGCGGCTAAATCTGTGCTCGGGATTTGATCTGGGGGCATAATGGCACATTCAGTAAAAGATATCGCAGCGGCGCTTGGGGCAGAAGCCTTTGGCGCTGTTGATATTTTGATAGAGGGCGCTTCAGAGCCTGCAACGGCAACGGCATCAGACTTGGCCTTGGCGATGACGCCTGCATATGGCGGTGCACTGGCACTCGGTGCGGCACAGGCGGCTATTGTCTGGGCAGGTGCGGATTGGCAGGCCTTGGGCCTGAAAGCCGCAATCATCGTGCCGCGTCCGCGGCTGGCAATGGCGGGTTTGACGCAGATGCTGGATCGGCCATTGCCCGCAGACGGGATCAGCCCACATGCAGCAATCGATCCGTCTGTTCGGCTTGGGCGCAATGTGCGCATTGGTGCGTTTGCGGTGATTGGTCCTGATGCAGCAATCGGCGACAGCACTTGGGTCGGTGATCACGTCAGCATCGCGGCTGGTGTGACGGTAGGTACTGACTGCCAAATTCATGCAGGCGTGCGTCTGCAACGCGGCTCGCATCTTGGTGCGCGCGTGATCCTGCAACCGAATGTTGTAATTGGTGGCGACGGGTTTTCGTTTGTGACGGCAGAGCCTTCAAATGTGGAACTGGCACGCGAAACACTGGGCGAGGGCACATTGACAGCCCCCGCAGATCCGCGCTGGCACCGGATCCATTCGCTTGGCGGTGTGGTCATCTGCGACGACGTCGAAGTCGGTGCTAACTCCTGCATTGATGCAGGTACGATCCGCGCAACTCAGGTAGGTGCCGGGACCAAAATAGACAGCCTTGTGCAGGTTGGACATAATGTGATCGTTGGTGCGCATTGTTTGCTGTGTGCGCAGGCAGGCGTGGCGGGATCGACCGTGATTGGCGACCGCGTTGTTGTTGGCGGCAAGGCGGGCATTGCTGATAATCTCAAGATCGGTGATGATGTGGTCTTTGGCGGCGGCAGCGTTGTTTTGTCGAACGTGCCCGCTGGACGGGTAATGATGGGTTATCCGGCGACCAAGATGCAGACGCATATCGAAGGCTACAAAGCGCTGCGGCGCTTGCCGCGTACCTTGCGTGACCTGACAAAGCGATCATAGACCGTTCCCAAACGCCACGAGAGTCACTACATGCACCTTTAACTGGGATCGGCAAACAAGTTGGGCGATTTAAGATGAACATCAAAGACCAAGTGGTCGCAATTATTGCAGATCAAGCAATGTTGGAACCATGCGACATCAAAATGGACAACACCCTTGCGGATATTGGCATTGATAGTCTTGGGCTGGTGGAAAGCATTTTCGCCATCGAAGAAAGCTTTGATATCACGGTGCCATTCAACGCCAACAGTCCTACCGAGAGCGAATTTGATATCTCGTCCATCGCGGCAATTGTTGCGGCTGTCGAAAAGCTCAAGGCAGAACAGGCAGCCTAGATGAACCGTGTTGTGATCACTGGCGCGGGGACGATTAACCCCTTGGGCGCAGATGTTGCCTCTACCATAGAAGCAATGCGCGAAGGGCGCTGCGGGATTGGCCCACTTGATATTACGGACGTCGACCGGTTGTCGATCCAAATTGGGGCCCAAGTCAAAAACTACGACGAGACTGCGCATTTCAACCGCCAACAAATTGCCCTTTATGACCGCTTTACACAGTTCACGTTGCTTGCAGCCCGCGAGGCGATTGGCCAATCAGGTCTGACGTTTTCAGGCGACCTGGCCGATCAGTCCGGTGTCGTCCTTGGAACGTCGGGCGGTGGGCTTAACACCCAAGACGAAAACTACCGTGCGGTTTACGCAGAAGGTAAGAATCGCGTGCATCCGTTCATCGTGCCAAAGCTGATGAACAACGCCGCCGCCTCCCACGTGTCGATGGAATGGAAGCTGCGCGGGCCGTCCTTTACGGTCTCTACGGCCTGCGCTTCGTCGAACCACGCGATGGGCCAAGCATTCAATATGGTGCGCAGCGGTATGGCCAAAGTCATGGTCACTGGCGGTTCCGAGGCGATGTTGTGCTTTGGTGGCATCAAGGCATGGGAAGGGCTGCGCGTGATGTCCAAGGACGCTTGTCGTCCGTTTTCGGCCACGCGAAACGGCATGGTCCAAGGCGAAGGTGCGGGCGTTTACTTGTTTGAAGATTACGCACACGCCAAAGCACGTGGCGCAGAAATCTTATGCGAAGTGATTGGCTTTGCGATGACCTCTGATGCATCCGATATCGTCATGCCGTCCAGGCAAGGGGCGGCGCGGACGATTGCTGGTGCGGTCAAAGACGCAAAGCTGAACAAAGAAGACGTGGGCTATATCAACGCGCATGGCACTGGCACAGCAGCAAATGACAAAACCGAATGTGCAGCAGTGGCAGATGTATTCGGCCATCACGCGGACAAGCTGATGATATCATCCACAAAATCCATGCATGGCCATCTGATCGGTGGTACCGGTGCGGTTGAATTACTGGCCTGTATCATGGCATTGCGGGACGGGATCATTGCACCAACGATCGGGTATGAAAAACCCGATCCTGAGTGTGCGTTGGACGTGGTGCCCAACGAGGCGCGCGAAGCGCAGGTTCAGGTGGCGCTGACCAACGCGTTCGCCTTTGGCGGGTTGAATGCAGTGCTTGCGTTACGCAAACACTGACACTGCTTTACTTGCGCCCGTCTGCGTTGTCGTATCCGGCCGTAAAACCAGACAAAGAGACCGCAAGAACGACCTCTTGGGCCGGTGCTGCAGCAGGGACAATCCGAACAGTTGCTTGGATCCCGCGCTTGAATTCATCAATTTCGGCTTGGGTAAAGCCGATGCGGGCGACACAGCCAGCGCGATTACAAAAGTTGAACGGATAACGCCGCGCATTTTGGCCATCGACCGAGATTGTGACCTGTTGGGTCAGCAAAGTCTCGAGTGGGACAACCAGCGTCGCACCGGCAACCGCCTGTCCACCGTCAGGCAGTTGGAAGATATTGAGCTCCGCAACCGACGCACCCTCGTCACTGACCAATAGCTGATAAAGATTGCAGGCATCAATTTCGCCTTCGGCTGCTTTGAGGCAGCGCAGAGCCCAGTCGCCGTATTCGGCTGCGATGTAAGTCTCGCCGGCTTGTGGACCGGCGGGTTCGCCAAGCGAGAGGCCATCGTCAACTGGGGCTTCAGCTTCTTGAGCGACTGTGGCATTTGCCTGAACCAAGAAGGTCGCGAGACAAAGCAATTTCAAAACGTAGCGCATTGAGTATATATCCTTTTGGCATTTGACGCGATCTAACACGGGTGCAAGTGACTGTCAGCGTAAGAAATTGATGGTTTGGCTGTCTTCCGCTCACTTTTGCGCGGGGTCGAAAAAGAAGAAGGGCCCTCAAAAAGGACCCTGCTTCAAATTCTCCCTGCCGGACTTTGCCGACTTATTGGCAGTACGCTACGAAAAGAGATCCAACCCGTCAACACACATTTTCCAACATCCGATTGATGATATTTGCCCTGGTGTCCAAACAAAAAAGCCGTGCCCGAAGGCACGGCAAGTCTAACACGGAGGAAGTACGCCAATCCAAGCAGCGGCGCTTGGGCCGGCGTGCTTTAAACTGGCACGGAATGTTTAAAAGTGTATTTTGGTTTAAATTGAAAATAAGGATGTACCCATGTCAGAGACAATCTTTATTGGCGGTGGTGGCGATGGCTACGGTGTCGCGCAAACACTTTTGCTGGATAAGGCGAACCGGCACGGTCTGATTGCAGGTGCGACCGGCACCGGCAAGACGGTCACATTGCAGATTCTGGCCGAAGGTTTCTCGGCTGCTGGCGTGCCGGTGTTTTTGTCGGACGTCAAAGGTGATCTGTCGGGCCTTGCGGTCAGCGGCTCGCCTGATTTCAAACTGCACGCGCCGTTCATGTCGCGGGCAGAAACGATTGGGCTTGATCTGCAATATGACAGTTTCCCCGTTACGTTCTGGGACTTGTTTGGTGAAATGGGGCATCCGATCCGCGCCACTATCGCCGAAATGGGACCACTTTTGCTGGCCCGTCTGATGGATTTGAGCGACGTCCAAGAAGGCGTGTTGAACGTTGCATTCCGCGTCGCTGATGAAGACGGCCTACCGCTGCTGGACCTCAAGGATTTGCAAGCATTGCTTGTCTGGGTCGGGCAGAACGCCAAAGACCTTTCGCTGCGTTATGGCAATGTCGCGGCGTCGTCTGTTGGCGCAATTCAGCGGCAATTGCTTGTGTTGGAAAATCAGGGCGGTAGCGCTCTGTTCGGAGAACCAGCACTTGATCTGACCGACATGATGCGCACCCGCGACGGCATGGGCGAGATCAACATTTTGGCCGCCGACCAACTGATGGGCAGTCCGCGTCTTTATGCGACTTTCTTGCTGTGGTTGCTGTCGGAACTGTTCGAAGAATTGCCGGAGGTCGGCAACCCCGACAAACCCAAACTGGTGTTCTTTTTCGACGAAGCGCATTTGCTCTTTGATGGTGCCCCAAAGGCATTGGTCGATAAGGTCGAACAGGTCGCCCGCTTGATCCGGTCCAAGGGGGTTGGGGTGTACTTTGTGACGCAGAACCCCGGTGACATTCCCGACGACGTGTTGGGCCAGCTTGGCAACCGCGTGCAGCACGCGCTCCGGGCTTTTACTGCCAAAGACCAGAAAGAACTGAAAACTGCCGCTGAAACCTACCGCGATAATCCTGCATTCGACACGGGTGCAGCGATCCAAGAAGTTGGTACCGGTGAAGCGGTGACATCCTTTCTTGATCGCAAAGGCATCCCGACCGTCGTTGAACGCACGTTGATCCGTCCTCCGTCATCTCAGCTGGGTCCTATCGACGAAAAAACCCGCAAGATCATCATGCAGGCATCTGATATGGCTGGAAAATATGACACTACTGTTGATCGCGAAAGCGCGTTTGAACTGCTGAGTAAACGCGCTGAAGCCGCAGCAAAGGCCGCGGAAGAAGCAGAGGATGAAGAAGAACGTCTGGAAGAGAAAGAGCGTGAATTCAAAGCTGCACGTCGCTATGACGGTGGCCGGGCAGGTAAATCCACATCGCGGCGGTCATCCTCAAGCAGCAGCTTTGGCGGTGCGTTGGCGTCAGTTGTCGCCAAAGAGCTGAAGGGGCCGACAGGCAGGCGCATCGTGCGTGGCATCTTGGGTGGGCTGTTTAAAGGGCGGTAGTGGCATTGAATAAATGGGGTGTTTTGGGCTGCACATGGTAGGTTTGCGCCCCTACTGAACTGTTTTACGCGCCGTTGGAATGTCTGCTTGGTGGTGTGCTCAGCAGGCCACTTCTTTTGTGTTACATTTTGTTATCAAGCACTAGGAACTCTGACCCTCAACCATGTTCAGGGTACATTTCATTGCAATTCCGGTTTCATCAAAATCCGCGAAATATTTGCTACCGTCCATAGCCGTGAAACCCATGTTTCGATAAATTTTGTGCGCCGGGGCCATTTCTCTACGGCTTCGCGATATCCTGACTTCTAGGCGTTCGCCAAGAGCGTCTCAATAAGACGCTCATCAACGCGATGCCCTCTGGAATCGGCGCGGACCCAGAGACGGGTTACTGCCAGACCATGGATGTTGCGAAATCCGGCTATGCAACCCGCAAACTTTTCGCCTTGGTAGGCCAGAAAGATAAATCCATCCGGTAGATTGTATTTCCTGGGCAGTTTTTCCAGTTCATCTTTCAGATTAGCGACGACAGATGGCGGCGAAGCACCTGGGTCGAAAGTGGCCATCGCCCATGACACGAACTCACGAACTAATACGCGGAATTCTTCAAGCTGTGCTTGTGAAGTTGCAGCGACAATTCTGACCATTCTTAAACCTCTTTTTGGTATCTGAAGCCGATTCCTCAAATAACACTAAGTATAGAATTCATGGAGTTGAATTTGCCCAGTAATGCGGGTGTCCGATCGTGAAGTTGAGAAATTATTGTTGAAATGAGATAACAAATCAACCTCATCAACCAAGGTGCATTTTGCTTCCTGCTATCTGGAGAGTGCCTACAATGCTGGTAGTGCGTTACTCGGATGACCACTCAAGGCCGAAATTGGAACGCGATTGGCAATGGCAGCTTCGCTTCGAAAATCGGGCCCCAAATCAGTCGACACTAAAGCTTGCGGATTTTCAGAGACGCCAATCTATTTTCGTCTTTTGTCAGAACCTCGAACCGGAAGCCGTGGAATGAAAAAACCTGGCCTTCTACGGGGATCATTTGAGCCTCGTGAATGACCAATCCGGCGACGGTATTCGCCTCGTCGTCGGGAAGGCTCCAATCGTGGGCGCGGTTCAGATCGCGAATCGTCATGACACCATCGACGATATATGCGCCGTCCGAGGTTGGTGCGATCTGATCCTCTTCGTGGCCATCAAATTCGTCAGCGATTTCGCCCACGATTTCCTCGAGAATGTCCTCAAGCGTGATCAAACCCTGCAAGGCGCCGTATTCATCCACCACCAAAGCAAAGTGGGTTTTGCGTTTGAGAAAGTTGCGCATCTGATCGTCAAGCGTCGTCGAATCCGGCACAAAATACGGCGGCATCGCAACCTTCATAACGTCAAAAGCAGCCAGCCCGTGCGCGTCTTCCTCGCCGCCACCAAGGAGTTTGTACATCGCGCGCAATAGGTCTTTGGCGTGGATCACACCGATAATATTCTCCGGCTCGTCGCGGTAAAGTGGCAGACGGGTGCGCGGGCTTTGAAGGATTTGTGCAAGGATATCTTGCGGTGGCAGCGCGGCATCGATCATCTCGATGCCAGAGCGGTGCAGCATGATTTCTTCAACTGTGCGTTCGTTCAGATCAAGCGCCCCTAAAATCCGGTCGCGGTCTTCTTTTTCAACAAGGCCCTCAGAATGTCCCAACTGCAACGCTCCTGCAATCTCTTCCCGCACGGCCAAGATATTGCTGTCGGGATCGGTGCGCACGCCAAAAACAAACAGCACACCGCGCACCAGATAACGGACCGCTGCTACGATCGGCGAAAACAGAACGACAATAATCGCGATCGGCCGTGCGACACGTGAGGCGACGACTTCGGGGTTGGTAATCGCCAGCGTTTTTGGCAGCACCTCAGCAAAGATCAAGACAAGCAAGGTCATCACCAGCGTGGCCACTGCGACGCCGTTTTGGCCGAAGAGCTTGGTCAACACGGCCGTGGCCAGCGATGTCGCTAGAATATTGACGACGTTGTTGCCCAAAAGGACCGACCCTATCAGCCGCTCGTTGTCTTCGGTCACGAGCAATGCCTGACTTGCCCCTTTTGACCCCTTATCCGCCGCAGAACGCAGTTTACCACGGGAGGCAGCAGTCAGCGCGGTTTCAGAGCCAGAAAAGAAGGCCGAGAGTACGAGTAGAATAAGAATCGCGCCGCAAGTGAGCCAAAACGCGGCGTCGAGGGGTAGGGTTTCCATCAGGTGCTTTCACTCAAATACATTGTCGTTATGTAGGGTCTAGTGACCAGCTTCAAGTCTTGGTAGGTTTTGCCAGTGGATGGTGATCTAAAACCAACGCTTTGAGGCGGGCATCGAGGACATGGGTGTATATCTCGGTGGTTGCAACGTCTGCGTGGCCTAGCATGGTCTGGATTGATAGCAAATCCGCACCACCTGCCAGCAAATGCGTCGCAAAAGCATGGCGCAGCGTGTGTGGCGTGACTTTGTCGGGTGATACGCCACCAGCGATGGCGAACTCTTTGATCAGTCCAAAGAACCTGTGCCGCGTCAGATGCCCCAACGTCCCGCGTGAGGGGAAAAGGAATTTCGATGGCGGTTTGCCGTCCCGGCGGGATGTTTCTTCGGCCGCATCGCGCGCCTTTAGATAGGTGGCAAGGGCTGTACGGGCAGGGGGCGACAGCGGGACAAGGCGTTCTTTGCCGCCTTTGCCACGCACCAGCAGCATTCGGGGATCGCCCCGTGCAGCAGACACTGGCAGGCTGACCAATTCAGTAACACGCATACCTGTGGCATAAAGCAGTTCCATCAAACAGCTATTGCGCAGTGTCTCTTTGGGGGTGCAACGGGCGGCGTCAAGCAGGCGGTCAACTTCGGTTACATCCAGTGTTTTGGGCAAACGCTGATCGCGCCCTGGTCCCTTGATCTGGATTGCAGGATTGTCTTCGCGCCAGCCTTCGTCAAAGGCGAAACGGTAGAGCTGCTTGATCGCAGACAAACGGCGCGCGCGGGTGGACTTGGCCATTCCTTCTGCTTCGCAATCAATCAGATAGCCCTCGATATGGTCGCGGCTGGCGTTTTCAAAATGCAACAATTTGATGCCAAGCCATTCGGCAAACCCTTGCAGGTCGCGGGCATAGGCAAGTTGGGTGTTCGTGGCGGCATCAAGTTCGGCGGCTTGCGCTTCGAGAAAGACCTGCACCCAACGGGTCATGGGTTGCGCGGCATGCGTCATGTGCTGCGATCCAAAATCAACAACTGAAGGGCCGCACGACGGGCCACATCTTCGAACCCGACGGCCCGCAGAACCGCCAATGCATCGGTGACAGAGCGCAGATCACCGTCTGCACCTGCATCAAACAGCGCAATGGCCCGCAAAAGCGCTTCCCCCAATTTGCCCTCATCCAACAGCAACTGAAGCGCTGGAGGAGGGGCAACTTGGTCGAACACTGCTTTGACGGCGTGCTGGCGCGGTGTTTTTGCCACTGCTGACAAGCCGCGGGCGACGGCAATTAAAAACGGGTCAAACCCGGATTGTGTTTGTGCGGCTTCAATCGCGATACCTTCGTAGTCTGATGACAAAAGACCGATATGGAATGCGATGACTGCGGCGCTATCTGTCAGTGGTAGATCCTGCAACGTGTCACCATAGAGTGCGGCGAACTGGATTTCAGCGCGTGCAGCCTGCATGGCGGACCACGCACCAGGCAGCGTCGCAGAAACGCTGTGCGGGTCGCGGGCAGTCATTGCCACGTCAAAACGCTGGATTGCCTCAGCGCGATCCCAGATTCCGCCCGAAGCCGCAGGCGTGCGGGCGGTATAATGCTTGAGAAGGACGTTTTCGGATACTGCACCATAGCGGGCAAGGCGTTCTGCGGCCTCAAGTTGGGATTTCCACGCTGTCGTGAACCGCAGATCCGCATGGGAAAAGGCGAGAGGGAGGTTCGCTGTGATCAGGGGTTCGCCGATTGCTTCATGCATTCGGAACGTTAGCGGACTGACGCGGGATGGCGGACGCAATGCCGGTTCGCCCTCGAATAATTCAGGATCCAGAAACCGCATCAAAAGGGCTTCTTCGTCCAGCGTGATATCACCCAGCACGCGGTGTGTGTTAAGGGTAAGCGTCGCTGCAGCCCAATCGCCATTACGGGCCAAGCAAAAGATGCGTGCAGGATATGTCGGGGCAATCGAAGGTGTCTCGCGCATCGCGGTACAGGCATCGTCTTCTGTGCCGGTCAGTAATGCCACATCAAACCAGCGACGAAACAGCGGCAGCGTATCGGGCGAGGCTTGTTCGATCAGCGATTTGGCAGGCTCTAGCGCGCCAAGATCCAGCAGTTTGTCCACCCGTGCAAGAAAGAGTGCGCCATCAGGACCTGCGCCGCGTGGGGGATCGGCCTCGGCAAGAAGCAGGACTTTGAAGAATTCCTGCAAAGCGGGCAGGGTATCCAGCGGTTCGGCGCGGATCAGATCGACCAGTGCGATTTCTTCACTTGCTGACCAGATGGTTCGGGGAAGACCGGTTAAACTGCTTGGCAGCAAGCCAATCGGGTCCTTGGACGGGCGTTCCAGCGTCGTCACCGTGACATCGGGCGTTTGTGCCGTGTTGGCAATCGGGGCTTCGGGTTGGATGACAGGTTCAACGCTACGCGACAGCCATTCAATCGCAGAGAGCGGCTCTGTTGATACAGCCTGTTGTGCAGGGACCGCGGCCGCCGTCAGACACAATACGGCAGCGAGTACTTTAGTTTGAATCCAGCGTGACAGAGCGGGTTACCTCTTGTGAGGGGGCTGCAAAATCTGCGGGGAAAAACAGCGGTCCAATATAGGCATAGGCCACTAACCCCACAGCTGCGAAGATGATCAAAAACGCCAATGCCTTGATGAGCCGCCACATTATCTGCCCCAATCCGTCTATTCTACTGCTTATATGTGGGTTCTTTCCCAGCTATTAAAGAGATTATATATGGCCTTTCGTCCAAGATCACGGCATTCATTCATTAAATTTGATGCTCGGCACAAGATAGCCGAGAAATGAGGGTAATTTACTATGTCAGAAGGGCCGCATTTCCATTTAAAACGCACCGTGGTGCTAGTGGGAATGATGGGATCAGGCAAGACAGCGATTGGGCGCGCCTTGGGTTTGCGCCTCAATGTGCCGTTTGTGGATAGCGACGCGGCCATCGAAGAAGCAGCTGCGTCCAGCATTGCCGATATCTTTGCACGCGACGGCGAAGCGTTCTTTCGCAAACGTGAGGCAGAGGTTTTGCGGCGTCTGTTGTCCGGCCCGCCGCGGATTGTTTCCACAGGTGGCGGGGCGTTCTTGGCCCTGGCCAATCGTTACGTTATTGCGCAGATGGGCGTCGCCGTTTGGTTGGACGCCGATATTGACACGCTATGGGAACGTGTCCGCCACAAAGACACGCGCCCTTTGTTGCGCACAGCTGATCCGAAATGCACGCTTGCCGCGCTTTTCAAAGAACGCTGCCCCGTTTATAATCTTGCAGGCCTAAAAATTAGCGTTGATGCGATGTCTAGCATTTCGCAAACCACACAAATGGTTGTCGACACCCTGGCCACGCGCCCCGATATTCTGGAGACTTTTTAAATGTCCGCTACCGTTCATTTTGATCTACCTGGTCGTGCATATGACATCTTGATTGGCCCGGGTGTGTTGGGGCAGGCGGGCAGCAAGATTGCTGCAATGGGTGGGCGGCGGCATGTATGTATCCTAACCGACGAAAACGTGGCGGCTTTGCATTTGACGGCCCTGCAGGATGTCTTGCGCGATGCCGGCCTGACATCGGAGGCACTTTTATTGCCTGCGGGTGAAAGTACAAAATGCTGGGCACAGTTGGAACGCTCGGTCGAGTGGCTCTTGTCCCAAAAGGTAGAGCGGGGCGATATTGTTGTGGCATTTGGCGGCGGTGTGATCGGTGATCTGGCAGGGTTTGCAGCCGCTATCCTGCGGCGCGGTGTGCGTTTTGTCCAAATCCCGACATCGCTTTTGGCGCAAGTCGACAGCTCGGTTGGTGGCAAGACGGGGATCAACTCGCCTAGCGGCAAGAACCTGATTGGCGCGTTTCATCAGCCAAGCTTGGTATTGGCAGATACGGATTTTCTTAGCACACTGACATCGCGCGACTTTTTGGCGGGTTATGGCGAGGTCGTGAAATACGGACTGCTGGGTGATGCAGCGTTCTTTGACTGGCTTGAAGCGGAAGGTCCGGCCTTGGCGAGAGGTGATATGGCTGGGCGCGTGCGTGCAGTGACGCGGTCATGCCAGATGAAAGCGGACATCGTGCAGCGCGACGAAACAGAGCAGGGCGATCGGGCATTGCTGAACCTTGGGCATACGTTTTGTCACGCACTTGAGGCAGCGACAGGATACTCCGACCGGTTGTTACATGGCGAAGGGGTGGCCATCGGCTGTACTTTGGCTTTTGAATTGTCCGCCCGCATGGGGATTTGCAGCCAAGAAGACCCAAGCCGAGTACGTGCGCATCTACTTGATATGGGCATGAAGGTTGATATTTGCGATATCGCGGGGGACTTGCCGGATGCTGCGGGTTTGCTTGACTTGATGGGTCAAGATAAAAAGGTGCTGGATGGCAAGCTGCGCTTTATTCTGGCGCGCGGGATTGGTGATGCGTTCATCACGTCGGATGTACCCAAGGACACAGTGTTCCAAGTTCTTGACGATGCGCTTAAGGCTTAGTCAGGGCCGTTCATCAGGATCATCAAACAGATTGATCCCGTGCCGTTTTGCAAAACTGAAAAAGAGCGGCGCTTCGATTACGAAAAGAGTAACGAGCGTGAAAACGCTCCAGTTTGTTTCAAAGAACAGCAGCGCAAACGCTTGACCTGACCCCCAAAACAATGCCCCAGCCACCACCAGGGCAATGACCGTCAACACCAGATCAATCGCCATGATGCGATTGAGCGTCTTCTCTTGGAGGCTGGGGTAAATACCCAAGTACGCCACACCCAGAATGACCCCGTTGAGGATCAAAATCTGGGTTTCTGGCGAAAACTGCATCGCTTAGAACGGGATCTCGTCGTCCATGTCATTGCCACCGGATGGCGCGCCGCCGCCGCCACTGGAACCACCACCGTAGTTTCCACCACCACTGCCGCCGCCATAAGAGCCGCCACCACCGCCGTAGGAATCGCCGCCGCCGCTA
>JBLHTS010000039.1:0-17356 GCA_047627695.1 Yoonia sp.
TCGCGCGCCGCAACTTCGCCCACGGTGCAATGTTGTGCAAGGACTTCAGCCCCGCGCCACATCGGTGCCTCCATCTGCCAACTTGCCAGATCATCGCTGTCAGGCCACTTCGCAGGAATAGGTATCTTTGCTGGCGCAGGCAATGCGTCCGGTACATCGCGACCCCTTACCGTGTTCCACATCGGCGTGTAGACTTTATAAAAACCGCCGGTCTTTGTCTCGACTGTCCAAGGTTCAAACAGCAAGTGTCCGGCAAAGCTTTGGGCATCAATGTCATCAGATTTCAACGCCGCTTTGACGTCAGTGTCACGTGCCTTGGACGCCGGATCATAAAGTCGCGACCAATAGACCGCCCCTGCCCCTGTTTGCGCAATCAGATCGCGCAGCACGTCCAATGCAGCCCCTTTTCGCAAGATCAACTGACTGCCTTGCCGCTGTAGCACACCGGCAAAATGGTTTACCGCCAAACCCATACGCAATTTGGGCGCGGCACCCAGTCGGGCGACTTCCTCGTCATGGATAAAGACCGGAATGACCGAACGACCCGTCGCACAAGCCGCCGTCAGGGCCGCATGATCGCCAAGGCGTAAATCACGCCGGAACCAAATCAAAATTGGGGAATTGGTCATAGATCCTCCGAGCGGGGTTTTGGCGCACGTTTACAAGACCTGATCTAGTGCGCCCATCAATGCGTCAACCTCTGCCTTGGTCGTGTAATGGACAAAACTAACCCGCAAGACACCTTTGTCCAGATCAACACCCACGGCCTGCAAGGGGCGCTGCGCGTAGAAATCACCTCCACCCGTCATGATCCCAAGCAGGGCAAGTGCGGCGGCGGCATCTTCTGCGTTCGTACCAAGCGCCATCGCCACTGTTGGGGCGCGGCGCGCTGCATCCGCAGAGCCGATTAACCGCACAGAGTTCTTCGCCGCCACATAGTCCAGCAACGGCTGGGTCAAGGACACCTCGTGCGCGCGCATAAGATCATGCGACTTGCGCGCCGCATTAGCACCGCTTCCACCGCCATGATGGGCCAGCATCGCATCAAAATAATCCGCCATGCCAGCAGACGCTGCAATCTGTGCGTGATCTTCGCCCGCAGGGGTAAAGCGTTTATAAAGCTTTTCGGCATTAAAATAGTGCCCTTGATTGGGCAACTCGAAACCCCAATCCTCACGGATCACCATGATCCCTTGATGTGGCCCATAGGTCTTGTAAGAGCTGAACAAATACACATCACAGCCAAGTGCATCCACATCGGGAAACCCATGCGGCGCATAGCTGACACCATCGACACAAACGCGGGCACCGGCAGATTTCGCGAGTGCCGTGATCGCAGCGACGTCATTGATCACGCCTATGACGTTCGAGCAATGCGGGAAACAAACCAAAGCCACGTCCTGCTCCAGCAACTTGGCAAGATCATCCAAATGCAGCTCGCCGGTTTCAGGATTGATCTGCCATTCCAAGATGGACACGCCTTCCTCGGCCAAGCGGCGCCAAGGACCACTATTGGCCTCGTGATCTTGATTTGTGACGACAATGCTCTGGCCCTGCTTGATCCAGCGGCGGACAGCTTGGGCCAAGACATAAATGTTTTGTGTGGTGGATGGGCCGAAAGACAACTCATGTGTTTTGACACCCAACATCGCGGCCAGACGCATTTGCGCCTCGTCCATCTCTTCGCCACCGATCCGCGAGGCATCATAGGGGGCATAGGGCTGAACTTTGCGCTCCGTATAAAAGCGGTGCAGCCGGTCAATCACATGGCGGCAGGTGTACGACCCACCTGCATTCTCGAAAAAGGCTTGGCCTTGCAAAGTCGGCTGATCAAAAGCGGGGAATTGGGCGCGCACCCATGCGATATCTAAATTCATATGACTAGGAATACGAAAAAGGCCCCGATGCGCAAGCATCGGGGCCTTTGTTTTTCATTGATCGCTACATTTACTCGGCAGGAACAACAACTTCATCGGTTGTGGTTGCAATACCAGCCGCTTCTCGCTGGCTGTCACGCCAGATGCCTTTGATCAGGGCAATCCCCATCAAGACCATCACGACGCTAAATGGCAGCGCCCCAATAACCATGGCAGTCTGGATTGCACCTAAACCACCGGCAATGATCAGACCGCCAACCACAAACGCCAATGCCGCACCCCAGAACAGGATATGCGGACGGGCCTTAGGACCTTCGTCGCCTGCGGCATTGATCGTATTAATAATCAACACAGCCGAGTCAGCAGACGTCACCAGATAGGTTAGCAGCAAGATCACAACGATCACGGACATCACCCAGGCCAATGTCGGGTCAAGAATAACGGCCAGCATCGCAAACAACTGATCCGCCTGCCCTGCACCCGTGATAGCACCATTTGCGTTTCCATTAAGTTCTAGGTCGATCGCGGTTCCACCGACAAGTGCGAACCAAACAAAACACATGACCGCAGGCACAATCAAAGCACCCAGCACGTATTCACGCACTGTGCGCCCACGCGAGATACGCGCAAGAAACACACCTACGAACGGTGCAAACGCGATCCACCAAGCCCAGTAGAAGATGGTCCAACCACCCTGCCAACCGGCCAAAGCATCACCCTGTTCTGTGCCATCAGTGGACCAAACTGTCAGGATATTGCCCGGAATAGAGATCAGATAATCCCAAATCCCAAGGAACAAAGCTGTCAATCCAAAGAAGGTTGAGCCGAAGATGATAAAGAACGCGAGGAGGAAAAAGCTCAGCCCCATGTTAATGTTCGACAACCACTTGATGCCCTTACCGACTCCAGAAAGTGCGGACAAAGTCGATGCACCCATGATGATGATCAAAGCAACAATAATCGCCAACGTCGAGGATGACTGATCACCTGCAGCATCCGTGGTATAAAGCCATTCGCCAAAACCGATGCGGTAAAGGCCAGAGATGAACTGCTCAACGCCGAAACCCAAGGTTTGCGAAACACCCAAAACGGTTGCCACAACTGCAACAACGTCAATAGTGTGACCCAACGGACCAGACAAGGATTTGCCAAATAGCGGCGTCAAACCAGACCGGATCGTCAGCGGCAGACCGCGGCGGTACGAGAAATACCCCAACGACATACCCACAATGGCATAAGATGCCCATGCAGCCAAACCCCAGTGCGTAAACGACCACACATAGGCAGCGCGTACGTTTTCAGCCGAACTCCCGACTGTATCACCCATGATTGTTGATGGGTTTGAGGCCCAGTGGTACATCGGTTCTGCGGTGGCAAAGGTCAACATGCCGATACCAATACCGGCACCGAACATCATGGAAAACCAAGAGAAATTCGAAAACTCCGGTTTGTCTTCCGGCATACCCAGTTTGAGCCGACCAGAAGCTGGCCAAATCGCAAGCCCCAAGCAAAGAATGACGAAAAACGCCATCGCATAGACGTACCAATAGCTAAAGGTCGCCAGAATAAATCCATTGATCGACCCCAATACAGCGGCCGCCTGATCAGGAAAGGCAACCGCCCAAATGATCAATGCGCCGACCAGTATTTTGGCAGTGATGGTAACGTCTTTGGTAAATCCACGATAAAAACCGCTCACAGCGGTCTTGATCGGCAAATCCATTAGTGGTGGTTTTAGTGCCATTACATTGTCCCCGTTGGCTATTTTTTGTGCGTTTAGGGTACACGGTTTTGTGAGGATGCAAAGCAGTTAAACGGCAATCATTTTGCGTTTACGACAAATTCAGAGCTGCTCCACCGCAGAAAAAAAGCAATGTTTTAAAGAAAAAGCCGCCGAATGCTTACGTTCGGCGGCTTTAAGTGTCTATTTGCGACAGATGGCTTAAGCGTTCACATCAACCACAACCCGCCCTTTGATCTGACCTTTCAGAATTCCTCGGCCCAGTTCGGGAAGGTCTGACAAGGTTGCGGGCTGGATCATCGCCTCAAGCTTTTCCATTGGCAGATCTTTGGCGATGCGCTGCCAGGCGCGGACGCGATTGTCATAGGGCTGCATCACACTGTCGATGCCCAACAGGTTCACACCGCGCAATAAGAATGGAATCACAGTCGCAGGCAATCCCACACCGCCTGCCAAACCAACTGCAGAAACAGATGCTCCGTATTGCATCTGCCCCAAGACCCGCGCCAGCATATCGCCGCCGACAGCATCGACGCAGCCACCCCAGGTTTCGGCCTCGAGCGGACGCTTGGTTGTCTCATTGATCTCTTCACGGGCAACAATCTGGGTTGCACCAAGCGAAGTCAGGTAATCAGCAGTCTCAGGGCGGCCGGTCACGGCAGCGACCTGATGACCCAGCGCCGCAAGAATTGCTGTTGCCACAGAACCGACACCACCTGCCGCACCAGT
This sequence comes from Yoonia sp., assembly GCA_047627695.1. GTDB lineage: Bacteria > Pseudomonadota > Alphaproteobacteria > Rhodobacterales > Rhodobacteraceae > Yoonia. Next base: position 4,348 of record JBLHTS010000039.1, read on the forward strand.
GACCAACACAGGACCGTCCTTTATTCCGTGATCTTCCAGCGCCATGACAGCCAACATCGCCGTAAATCCAGCCGTCCCGACGGCCATCGCTTGACGAGTATCAAGACCTGCGGGCAGTGGCACAAGCCAATCCGCCTTTACGCGCGCTTTCTGTGAATACCCGCCCCAATATGCTTCGCCTACGCGCCACCCGGTCAAGACAACTTTGTCGCCCGGCTTGTAGCGGGGGTCGTCAGAGGCTTCGACAGTGCCGGCAAAATCAATACCCGGTACATGGGGATAGTTGCGTACCAAACCGCCGCCCGGACCAATGCAAAGGCCGTCCTTATAATTGACTGTCGAATACTCAACCGCGATCGTGACGTCGCCCGCAGGCAGTTGATCCAACGACAACTCTTGCACCGCAGCGCTGGTTTTACCTTCTTCATTCTTTTCAACGACGAGTGCTTTAAACATCATAATCTCCTTGGTGGTCCTTCCACCATCATCTTACCTTTTAAACTCCCGCCGGAGGCTCCGGCGGGTGCAGTTCTCACTAGATCCAGAATTTCTCGTGCACGGTCACCGCGCGCGGGCCGTCCGGGGTGTGCACCTCAAGCTGGCTTCCTTCATCCCAATGGGTCATGCGGACCATACCGATGGCAATATTCGTGCCGTAGTCGGGCGATTTGGCCGCCGAGGTTATCTGCCCCACACGTTTGTCTTTGGCAATCAGCGGCCATGCACCATCACAGACAGGGATGTCCCCATCAATTTCAATCGCACGGATTTGCTGGGTTGGTCCTTCTTTTGCGACGCGTAGCAACGCATCACGCCCCACACAGCCAATTGCCGTTTGGGTCGAACAGAAGCGACCAAGTCCGCATTCATGCGGCGTATTCTCGCGAGTCATGTCATTGCCATATGACAACAGCCCGCCCTCGATCCGCTCGATCAGGTTGGGACAGCCAGCGTAGACGTCCAAGTCCTTGCCCGCCTCAAACAGCGCATTCCAAAGTGGCATACCGTTTTTGGTGCCATCCACGTAAATTTCAAACCCGCCTTGCTTGGAATAACCCGACCGGGCAACGGCCATGCTGACGCCTTGAAAGTCAAACCAGCCAAACCGAAAGAACTTGATCGCACGGACGGCATCGCCGAACACACGTGCCATCAGATCGTCGGCCTGCGGGCCCTGCACCGCCAATGGCGAGATGTCAGGTTCATCAACCAAAACGTCCAAGCGGTAGCCGTATGCCAAACCCTTGACCCAAAACAGCAAATCGCTGTCCGCGATTGAAATCCACCAGCGATCATCGGTCAGTTTCAAGGCAACGGGATCATTCAACATTCCCCCGGTTTCATCCACGATTGGGATATAATAACACTGCCCGGGCAGCATGCCGCGCAAATCACGCGGGGTCAGCATCTGCATCAAGCGCCCAGCATCAGGGCCGCGCAATTCGATCTGCCGCTCGCAGGCCACATCCCAAACCTGCACCGCAGATTTCAAATGGTGATAGTCTTCGGTCACACTGCGAAACACAGTGGGCAAAAGCATGTGATTATAGACCGTGTAGCCTTTGACACCGGCGGCTTCGACGCCGGGGGTAAAGGGGGTGCGCCGGATTCGGCGGGAAGGTGCGATAACAGCCATCAGATTACTCCGGCATAAAGGGTAAATCAGTATCGTTGGGGCATTTTCCAAGGGCCGTTAGCATCACATGCGCTTGGCCCCTATGATGGGTTTGGTGGTTAAATAGCTGCATCACACACAGCCCTTTTGGCTTGGACATGTCGCGCCCTGCGGCGCCTGAATACCAAGAAATGTCGCCAGCAAGGTCGGTCGCTGTGACGCTTTGCGCCCAAAGGGTAACTCGCGCATCCATCTTGAACCGGTCTGCAGCCCATGCGGTTGGAGTTGGGGTCACATCGACGCTGTCCTTAATTGCCGGATCAGGCCCTACCCCGCCATCAAACCGGCTGATCCAGATCGCATCAGCCCAGAGCAGATGGTTCAATGTCGCAAAGATTGACCCAAAGAACGCACCGCGATCTTTTGTCAACTCATCCGTCGTCATCTTGCCAATCATTTGGCGTAAACTATTGTTCTGCCACGCATTATAGCGCGCCATAGTCTGGCAGTAGGCAGGTGTGATCAAGGCTTAGGGCCTCTCCAGTCAATCGGACATATCTCTGCTGATTTGCCGCCAAAGTCCCAAACGCGGCCATAGTCGCGCACTTTAGAGCGTGTCCCGGCAGCGGCAATGATATCAGGACCCATCCAGTATTTGGAATTGCTGACCATAACCGGTTGATCAGGGGCGGCCCCTTTCATCATCTCGATCTCACCTTGGATTTTTCGTCCAATATAGATCCCGCGCTTTGTGCCTTCGCGTACGATTTCGACTTTTTCACGCTCTGCGCCGATAATCTCGGATACCAGCATTGTGAACAGGCCGGTTGTGCCGCCGGCCGCACCGCTAAATATCTTTAGAATGCCGTTGTAGGCCTTCTGTGTAGACCGCTCGTCCACGTAGGCCGCTACGCGCCAGTTGCCTTCGGCCATGCGACCTGGGATATCCACCAGAAGTCCCACGTTCAGACCGGACAGGTCTTCGCCTTCAAAGTGGCCTTCATCAATGGCAATCGCCATCCACGCGTGGCAGTGCCCTTCTGTCGGCGGGTGCGCGCCAAGGCTGACGACGCAGGGGCAAAATACGGTGCAAGAACAGTTCAAAAACAGCTCGCCCTTGATTGCCCAATCCGTCGGGTCCATTTTGCGACGTAGCGGGTTGCTTTCAATCCGCTGGTCAATCCGCTGCGAGATTGGCAGCCGATCGGCAGGTGCGCGTGTTTTCTCAGCCATCTGTCTTCCCTTTCCTAAATGAAGAATAAGCCGATACCGGCGGCAATCAGCGCCACGCCGGTAGGCTTAATCACGTGATGCCCGATGTCGGGTAGTTTTTCGAAAATCATTAAAAGCGTCGCAAGCCCCATCCAAAGCAAGCTCATCACACCGCCCACAAAGCCAAGCGCCATATAACCCCAGCAACATCCCACACAAAATGCGCCAAGGCCAAGCCCCATGCGCAAACCGCCACCAAAACTGGTCTTCCAATGTCCAAGGAAGTACGTAATCGGCGCATGGCAAACCCCGTGGCAAACCTCTTTGACGCGGGTGAATTGGAACGCGCCAACAACGATCAGCAAGATCGCGGAAATCCACTTGGGTGCGATCCCCAGCATGTTGATCACACCGCCATAAAGCAATGCTATCTGGATGCCTGCAATCAATGCCGCAAAGCCAACCCATACGATAAAATATCCCAAAAGCACGCCAGCCCAACCTGCCCGCGTGCCGTCCGCACTGATCATCAATCGCTCATAGGTGGTCAGGGTCGGCACAAGCGTCGGCAGCATCATCGCCGCCATCATGATCGCCCACATCAAAAAAAGTGGACCAAAACGCGCCATGGGCATATCCATCGGCATACGCGGGTCCATGTTGGCCATTGCTTGGGCCATTGGTCCTGGCCATCCCAAAAGATTGACGCCCATGTCCATTGCCATCACGTAAAGCATCCACCACGCAAGCAAGATCGTCCCAAAGAACGACAACCATAACGAAGACCGGAACAGATTTGACAAAAACGTCCTCCCAAACGCGCATCAGGTGCGACTCAGCACTTGCACAATCATATGTCAGACGTTTAATTGTCTGACAAATGAAAATTGATCCTAAAAGCCCTTCTGACCTCTCTGCCCAGATCGCCAAGGCGATCCGTGATGCAATTATGTCAGGTGATTTGCTTGTGGACGAACGTCTGCCTTCAGAGGCGGAATTGGCCGAACAGTTCGCGGTTTCCCGCCCCACCGTGCGTGAAGCGTTGAAACGTTTGGGTGCGCAGTCCCTGATCCGCACGCAACGCGGGGCCACAGGTGGTGCCTTTGTTAATCGCTTAACATTCGAGGACGCCTACGGTCAGCAGATCACGACATCCACACTGCTTTTGTCGATGAATGAAGTGAGCTTTGCGACCGCTTGCGAAGCGCGCTATGCGCTGGAACGGGCTTGCGCACAGCTGTCCGCCCAACGCCGGACAGCCGATCATTTGGCCACCATGCGTGCAGAGGCGCATCGCCAATCCCAACCCGGTCTGACAGATGAAGCATTTTGCGCGTCCGACGTTGCTTTTCACCGCGCCCTTGTCGATGCGGCGGGCAATCCAGTATTATCTTATCAACTGGCAGGTGCAGTCGAAGCGATGCAGCCATTGATGAATATGATCACTTTCTCTGCACGATCGCGCGAGCGGATTATTGCTTTGCACGGTGCAATAACCGACGCAATAGAAGCGCATGATGCCGCCAAAGCTGATGCTTTGCTGGCTGATTTGGCTTTGTACACGCAGGATTTGGCGCAGAATGTAATCTCGGATCGCGAAGCTGCGCGCGCGCAAGGCTGATTGTCTATCTATTCATAATCGGGTAACCGCCAACTCAGAGAAAACACCGTTACAGGAGCCCTCTGATGAAAGCTATAATCTTTGGAACGACAACTCTTGCAGTAGCAGTCGGCCTTGGGCTTTATGTTTGGCAGACAACAAATGCATCGCCTGATCCATGCGGCGCATCTGCGGTTGCAGGCAGTGCGATTGGTGGTCCTTTTACGTTGGTTTCGGAGACAGGCGAAACGGTCACGGACAAAGATGTCATCACCAAACCCACGCTGGTCTATTTTGGCTACACTTTCTGCCCTGATGTCTGCCCTTTAGATAGCGCGCGCAACGCCCAAGCCGCTTATATCTTGGAAGATCAGGGTATTGATCTTGGTACGATCTTTATCTCGGTCGACCCGCCGCGTGACACAGTCGAAGTCGTGCGCGATTTTACCGACAATTTCCACGATGACATGATCGGTCTGACGGGCACGCCCGAACAGGTCAAAGTCGCCTCACAGGCCTATAAAACTTACTACAGCGCTCAAGACGATGATCCTGAATTCTATCTCGTTGATCATTCAACTCAGACGTATCTGATGTTCCCGGAAACCGGATTTGCCACGTTCTTTCGCCGTGACGATTCACCTGAACGGGTCGCAGAAATATCGGCCTGCTTCATCGATCAACTTAACTAAGTTTTTCTGCGCTAGTTGATCTGGCGCAACAAACCCTGCCCTGCGATCTGACAAAACGGGTGCATGGAACATATTGCAAACTTGCGCCGCCTTGGCCTTTTCGACGCCCGTGTGCCCCGCTACACGAGCTATCCCCCCGCGACCGCGTTCAACACGCAAACCGGTGCGGATTTTCAAACGCAATGCCTCAAGGCCTTGGACCCTGCGACGCCGGTTTCGGTCTATATCCACATTCCATTTTGCGAGCGTTTGTGCTGGTTTTGCGCCTGCCGCACGCAAGGGACAACCACGCTAAAGCCCGTCGTGCATTACCTTGAGATCGTCAAGCAAGAGCTTGAACATCTTCGTACAACCTTGCCCGAAGGTGTGCAGATGGGCCAGTTGCACTGGGGCGGTGGCACGCCCACGATCTTGCCACCCGATATGATCTACAAACTGGCAAAGGCCATCAAAGACGTGATTCCACCAGCGGCTGATTTCAGATTTTCGGTCGAGATTGACCCAACCTTGGTTGATGATGGCAAGATCCAAGCGCTTGCTGAAATGGGCATGACCCGCGCCAGCATAGGCATCCAGGATTTCGCGATTGACGTACAAGAGGCGATCGGGCGCAAGCAAAGTTTTGAAGTGACCAAAGCCTGTGTCGACAGTCTGCGCCGTGCTGGCATCACGTCGCTCAATGCAGATTTGGTCTATGGGTTGCCTTTTCAGACACCAGAGAAACTGACCGACACAATCGCAAAAGTGCGCGCCTTGGATCCCGACCGCATCGCACTATTCGGCTATGCCCATGTGCCCAATTTTTCTAAACGACAAAAACTGATCCCCACCGCAACCTTGCCTAATGAGGAAGCCCGCTATCACCTTGCCCGCCAAGCCGCACAAGCCTTTGTTGCGGACGGCTACGAGACGATCGGCATTGACCACTTTGGCAAACCCGACGACGCCCTCACATTGGCCAGAAAAGCAGGCCATCTACGCCGGAATTTCCAAGGCTACACCGACGACACCTGCCCGTCGCTGATAGGCATTGGCGCGTCCTCCATTTCACAATTCGCGCAAGGCTATGTGCAGAACGCCTCTGCCACTGCAGCCTATATTGAGCGGGTCGAAGCAGGTGTATTGTCAGGCCACCGCGGGTATCAAATGACTGCCCAAGATCGCCTTCGCGCGACGGCCATCAACATGCTGATGTGCGATTTCGAGATTGATCTCGACGTTCTGGTGCAACACACCGACGCGGCAGGCCTTACTCCCATTCATGCTGCGATCTTGGCTGATTTTGCAGGTTATGTCGTCCAAGATGGTCGCAAGATCACAATTGCCCCCGCAGGTCGCCCGCTGACACGGATTATCGCGCAACGCTATGACGGGTTCAATAATATCGCCGCCCAGTATTCACAAGCGTCTTGATTTTCGATGCGTTCAGACCAATTTTTTACCTAGAATAAAAAGGGCGCTGCCATGGACATCAATAACATTATTTTCGCAGCGCTCAGCATTGGACTTGGCTGTTTTGGCTGGTTGGCCCCACGCTACACGCTGGGTGCGCTTGATTTGAAGATGGGCGAAACCACGATGGGCGCGTCCGAAATCCGCGCTTCTGTGGGGGCGTTGTTTGTAGGAATGGGGGTCGGAGCGTTGCTGCTTGGCACGCCAGAGGCCTATGTCATGCTAGGCTTTTGCTGGTGTGGTGCGGCGACGGGACGGCTGACGTCGCTTGTCTTGGATGGATCATCGCAAAAGAAATGGGTCTACTTCATCGTCGAGGCTGGCGTGGGCGTGCCTGCGATTTTGCTAAACGTCTAAATCGGGTCTTCGATTACTTCCAAACCATCATCAGGAAACGGGCGTTGTAGTTTGAGCGCATCATCCACAGGGGCAGTCAACCAGTGGGCAATTGCCTCTGGACTGCACAAAATCACCGGCATTGCTTTAGAATGAATGGGACCAATCACAGCGTTTGGTTCAACCGTCAGAAACGCAAATAAATCGTTTGTCGTCTCGCCGTCTTTGAGGGTGCGTGCCGATGTCCATTCCGTCCAGATACCCGCAAAGAACAGTGTCCGCTGCGCACCCGTTGGTCCGAACCATACAGGTTTCGGACGCCCGCCGTCGACTTTGCCAAATTCCGAAAAACTAGTGAACGGCACGACACAGCGATTGGCAGGCCCCAGCCAGCGCCGCCAATGCGGCGAAGTCGTGTTGCGGACGTTTGTCACACCTTTGTCGGTTCTTTTACCTTTCAGAACAAACGCAGGCGACGGCATCCCCCAACGCATCATGCGCAGCACGCGGCCTTCGGTTTCCTGCGTGACAACGGGTGCGGAAAAATCGGGGTAGATCGCGGGCATGGGGGGCAAATTGCCGGTATCGTCACGCCATAGTTTCACAAGATCGGTGATCGCCGCTTGGCTGGAGGTCATGGAATATAGATTGCACATTCCCTGAAAATGGCATGCGCCGCACAGGCAATCAATGCTGCAAGCCCTTGCGCCACCCCATCCAGTTGCCTATCTGTAAGGTGTCCTTCGGGACTATGGACATAAACGCGCTCGTAATACGCGGATCGGACCCGGGGGCGGTACCCGGCGTCTCCACCAAAATCTGCTCATTTGGCAGCGCTGGGGACGAAATAGGATCGACGAACGTCTAAAGGGGTTATGCTTTGTCTCGGTGAGTTACCACCGTTATCGGTACAAAAAAGCTAGTTGCAAATGACAACAAAGCACCGATGGCACTCGCAGCGTAAGCTGTGCGTAATATCGAAACCTAACTCCTGAGGTTTTGCGACCTTAGGCGGGGTCCGCAGGTACCTGGCAACAGAAACCTGCACTTTTCCTCCTCTTTCACATTAGCGGCTGGTTGCGTTCCAACAAAACGTCATATGCCTTGCAATGGTTGGCACCTGTGCGCACCATGCTTGCATGACGTTTGACCGCCTCGTTTTTGCTGCATTAATGTCGTTTGCACCCATAGCGGCGCAGGCCTGCGATACAGCGTTGATCCTGACGATAGATGTCTCGAATTCAGTGGATACTGTCGAATATCGGCTGCAAACGGAAGGCTTGGCTGATGCTCTGCAAGACCCCGCAATCATCGATACAATGGTTGCAGGTGGCACAACAATCGCTGTTGTTCAGTGGTCTGGCGTGGACAAGCAGACCGTTTCAATCCCGTGGACGCAAGTACGGTCAGCGCTTGATGTCCAAAGCCTGTCACTAAAAGCACGTCTTTTGGAACGTGCCTTTGTGCTGTCCGACACAGCCCCAGCAGAAGCGGTTCTATTTTCGCTCAAGCTGTTTGATCTGGTGCCAAACTGTACGCGCCGCGTGATCGATATTTCCGGCGACGGGACACCAAATGGCGGCTCTGATGTGCGCGCAGCACGTAATTTTGCCGAAAGGCAAGGAGTGACAATCAACGCAATCGCGATTGAATCCATGGGCTTGGTGATCACAAACTTTTTCCGCAGTGCAGTCATCACCCGAAACGGATTTGTCATGACGGCGCGGACACATCGCGAATACCCCGCCACTTTGCGTGCCAAGATCCTGCGCGAGATAAGTCGCATCTTTGGCTAGGCGAGGCTTGACCTGGCAGCGTAGTTCTCGCACTACGAGGTCATGGGGTTCGCGAACGCCCCGTGAGGCCTCGGCCAAAGCGCAGCATCCACTGACCCATTCAGAAAGGATGCACCATGGCTGCTTTTAAAGAAATCACACCTGCCAACCTTATGCGCCTCATCGGGACACTGCATTGTCCTGTGATTGTTGACGTCTGCATTGACGAAGATTTTGCCTGCGATCCGCACCTGATCCCAAGCGCGTTTCGCCACAGCCACAAAAACCTCGACGGGCTTCTGGGCCAAGTTTTGGCCCGCGATGTCGTGGTGGTTCGCCAGAAAAAGTTGAAAGTATCGCAAGGTGTTGCCGCATATCTGCGCGCCCAAGGCATAAGTGCCCAGATCGTAACAGGTGGAAATATCGCATGGCGCGATGCTGGCCTGCCGCGCGTGCCTGCCGCAGTTATTCCACCCTCACTTTGGGTCACCCGTCATTGTCCAAAGATTGATCGTATTGCCTCCCCTTCGTTGATCCGCCGCTTTGTCGACCCCAGGGCGCAGTTTCTTCTTGTGCCTCCTTCGGATGTCGCAGGCGTGGCCGAGCGGTTTGATGCCACGCCATTTGACACAGACATTGTGCCTTGGACCCATGTTGGCGAAAAATGCACGTTTGATGTGACGATTGATGCCTTTGGCTTGGCGCATCCAGCACTGGCTGAGCTTGCCTTGATCGTGCGGAGTGCTAACACGGACCGGCATGACCTCGCACCGCAGGCCACTGGTTTGTTGGCTATTTCAGTCGGGTTATCGCGCATGTTCCGCGATGACGCCCGACAGCTTGATACAGGCATGTTGGTTTACGATGCCATTTATCGGTGGGCGCGTGATGGCCAAGATGAAGGTCATGACTGGACTAAAGCAGCCGCACAATGAGCCGCGAAATGCTGCACATCTTTGGCCGCATCGGGCTTTTGTCCTTTGGCGGCCCTGCAGCTCAAATCGCCTTGATGCATCAAGAACTGGTGGAAAAAAGGGACTGGCTGACCGAAGCGCAGTTCCTGCGCGCCTTGTCGTTTTGTATGCTGCTGCCCGGTCCAGAGGCGATGCAATTGGCGACCTATGCAGGCTGGAAACGGGGCGGCATCATCGGGGGACTGATCGGCGGTGGATTGTTCGTGCTTCCAGGAGCATTGATTATTGCTGTGTTGGCGCTGACCTACGGGGCGTACGGTAATCTACCCGTCGTGCAGGCCCTTTTTCTAGGGGTGAAGGCCGCAGTCGTGATCATCGTGATCGGAGCATTGATCAAAATCGCCAAGCGCGCGCTGATCAAACCAAGCCACAAATGGCTGGCTATCGCTACCTTTTTTGCTTTGTTTGTCTTTGCGTTACCTTTCCCTTTGGTAGTCTTAATCGCGGCTCTGTTCGGCGCGATGGGTACATCGGCACCAGAGACAATAACCCCGCTGCCAACTGGAAGCATGCGCAAAAGCGTCGTTATCCTTTGTGTAGGTGGCCTGCTTTGGGCGGCACCGATTGTTGTCGTGACGCTATCTGACAACCGCTTCTTGATCGAGGTAGGGATCTTCTTTTCGACGCTAGCTGTCGTTACATTTGGCGGGGCCTATGCGGTGTTGGCCTATATGACACAAGAGGTCGTGGTGACATTTGGCTGGCTTAGCACAGCGCAGATGATGGATGCGCTTGGATTGGCCGAAACTACCCCCGGGCCATTGATTCTGGTGACGCAGTTCGTCGGTATGATCGCAGGACTGGCCGAGGGCGGGATCACAATGGCGTTGATCGCCGGGGTTCTGACACTTTGGGTAACCTTCGTGCCTTGCTTCATCTGGATATTCGCAGGTGCGCCTTTGATCGACTGGCTAGACGGTCGCCCGCGTCTGCGAGGGTCACTGGCCGCCATTACCGCAGCAGTCGTGGGTGTCATCGCCAACATATCACTTTGGTTTGCGCTGCATGTTTTCTTTGCAACCGTTGTGCCGTTGCACTGGGGCCCTGTGCAAAGCATCTGGCCGCAGTTAGCAACGCTGCAACTGCTTCCCGTTGGTCTTGCTGTAATTGCCGCGGTTTTGCTTCTTGGACGGGGCCGGTCGCTGCCGCGTGTATTGCTTATTTGTGCCGCACTTAGCCTGATTTCCAACCTCTTGTTGGGCTTCTTCTAAGCCTCCCCCTTTTCACCCCCATCGAATCCCCTATGCTTGTCCAAGACCGCAGGGAGAGTTGCAGCCATGAACAGCACAATCGACTATGGCAACCTGATGCACCGCGCCATGCGAGGCCTGATCCAAGAGGTGTTGGAGGCCGTGCAAAAAGATGGCCTGCCGGGACAACATCACTTCTTTATCACCTTCGACACGATGCACCCCGATGTGGAAATCGCCGACTGGTTGTCAGACCGTTATCCCGGCGAAATGACCGTCGTCATCCAGCACTGGTTTGCCGATCTTGATGTCACGAACGAAGGCTTCACGATCTCACTCAATTTCGGCGACAACCCAGAGAAGCTTTATATTCCCTACGACGCGATCAAGACATTCGTTGACCCATCGGTCGAATTTGGCCTGCGGTTTGAAAGCCACGACGAGGCCGGCCAAGAAACCACTGTCGCCGAAGCACCGATGGATGAAATGGTCGAACCTGCGGATGAAAAAGATGACGCCCCGCGTGAGGCTGAAGTCGTCAGCCTTGATAAGTTCCGCAAGTAAACGGATCTGCCATTTTGGTGATCTAAACGGCCTGCAAGACAGCATTCAACCAATGCGTTATTGCGGTTCATCCCCCTGCTACTTATAGATCAATTGACATTTTGACGAAGGGCAACAGCATGACCGATACACGTACAGAGACCGACAGCTTTGGCCCGCTTGAGGTTCAGGCAGATCGCTATTGGGGCGCGCAGACGCAACGCTCGATCATGAACTTCCCGATTGGCTGGGAAAAGCAGCCGATTGCCATTGTGCGCGGTCTTGGTGTTATCAAACAGGCCTGCGCGATTGCCAACAAAGAGCGCGGGAAACTGGACGACAAACTGGCCGATGCGATCATTGCTGCGGCAGCTGAAGTCGTGGCTGGTAAACTGGACGATCATTTTCCGCTCGTTGTCTGGCAAACCGGATCGGGCACGCAATCGAACATGAACGCCAACGAAGTGATTTCGAACCGCGCTATCGAGATGTTGGGCGGCGTGATTGGGACCAAAGATCCGGTTCACCCGAACGATCATTGCAACATGGGCCAATCGTCCAACGACACATTCCCCACTGCGATGCATATCGCTGTGGCGATGACAGCGCATGATGTTCTGCTGCCCGGCTTGGCGAAACTGCATGCCGCCCTTGCGCAAAAACAGCAAGAATTCAACGATATCATCAAAATCGGCCGCACCCACACGATGGACGCGACGCCGCTGACACTGGGGCAGGAATTTTCTGGATATACCCATCAGGTCGCGATGGGCATTCGCCGCATCAAAGCCGCCCTGCCCGCAATTTACGAACTTGCCCAAGGCGGTACGGCTGTCGGTACAGGACTGAATACGCCAAAAGGCTGGGGTGAAACGGTTGCGGCCCACATGGCTGAAATTACAGGTCTGCCCTTTATCACAGCCCCGAATAAATTCGAAGCACTGGCCGCGCATGACGCTTTGGTTGAAATGTCCGGCGCCTTGAAAACTGTGGCATCAAGCCTTTATAAGATCGCTTCTGATATTCGCATGCTGGGGTCCGGCCCGCGCTGCGGTTTGGGCGAATTGATACTTCCTGAGAATGAACCAGGTTCTTCAATCATGCCCGGCAAAGTGAACCCCACACAGGTCGAAGCCATGACGCAGGTCTGTGCCCATGTCATGGGCAATGATGCAGCAGTTGGCTTTGCCGGCTCGCAGGGGCATTTCGAACTGAACGTGATGAAGCCGATGATGGCTTATAACGTATTGCAATCTATGCAGCTTTTAGGTGATGTGGCTGTCACCTTCACGGATAACTGCGTTGCTGGCATTCAGGCAGATCGCACGCGGATCGAAAAACTGATGCGGGAATCGCTGATGTTGGTCACGGCACTGGCCCCCACCATCGGCTATGATAATGCGACGACCGTGGCAAAGACAGCGCATAAAAACGGCACGACACTCAAGGAAGAGGCGATCAAGTTGGGCTTTGTAAATGCGGCCACCTTCGACAAAGTCGTTCGCCCAGAGGATATGATCGGCCCCAAATGAATCCTATCAATCTGAACCACGTACGCAAATCAAAATCGCGCGCTGATGAAAAAGCCAAAGCAGATCAAAACGCCGTCCGCTTTGGCCG
>JBLHTS010000040.1:0-17136 GCA_047627695.1 Yoonia sp.
CCTAGCTTTCGGCGCAATGCTTGCGAAAGGCTGATTTCAGAATCTCAAGTTCGCTGCGCAGTAATTCAATCTCTGTACGCAGGTCATCCGCCAAAGCCTCGCCCGACAAAATTGAGAAATGCGCAATGACCATTCCGCTGCCATCGGCAACGGTGAAAGTTTGCATGCCGTCGTTGATCATCTGCGCTGGAATGGGGACTTTGATCTGCCAAACTCCGCGGACTTGATCAAAGGTGCATATTACGTCTTTCAGTTCTGTGCCTTGGTGCGCGACAGTCACATCAGGTGTTTCATGGCTCGCACCTGTTAACGTGCCTTCCCAGACACCTGCGCGAATTTGTGCGTTAATAATGTGTTGCTTGGTCATTGAGTTTTGTTCGTCCCTTGCCTAAATTTCGGCGCGCGAATAGCGGCTGAAATTGAGATCCCGAAAAGTGATCTTGTTCATCACAGGGCTTTCGATCATCAGAACGACCCACATGCGTTCTGCGCGTTGTTCGTTCAACTGGCTATAGGCCAGATCGAATTCGACCATCGTCTCTGCTTCGTCGTCGGGCAAAGTTAGCTATATTTGCTCTGTGCTGGGCCCGTTTTTGACGTTTAGCCACGCGTAAATTAGCCGCGCGCAAGTTTTTCTTGGACGCTTGCGTTCGATCACAGCGGCTAGGCGGATCAGGTGTTTTTTGCGCAGGCCCTCGCAAGATGAGGGTGGGATTTCAATAACGATAGAAAGATAGATGCCATCAAAATGAAATTCTTAAATAGATAAAAAATATATTTAAAGATCAATTTCGCACATATTACTGGTTTTCCGCAGGCTAACTTAGGCGCTTTTGCGGTCATGAAAGTTCACAACCTCGTTAGTCATACTGTCCTTGGGCATCGCGGGGGCAAGCCCACCTGCCGTATAAGCAGAGCGCCAGACTTTGGGCCGTCAAGACCAATCCGTGCCAGAGCGGCGGGGGAATGTCGCGGATCCGTGTCGCGGTAGTGCAAGACGACTTTCGGCTTCGACGCGGAAGATGCTGACATGGCGCATCAGCTTTTGGGCCATCTGGCTTTGCGCCTCAAGGTCTGTCAAATCGATGTCATCGACCTGCCGGATGGTGGCTTTCCAACGGGCCACCGATCGGCGGTGCAAAAAGCGTTCGATCATTCCATAAGGCGAGAACAGCATTTTGGGTTTCGTCCTTTGATCTGTTGGCAGTTTGGCAGGTGGGCGCGTGATAGAACAGCCTAAGCGTCTGGCGCGTCCAAATCTTCAGTTTCAGGCGTGCTTTGAATGCCTGCAAGGATCAGCTTTAGTAGGCCCGCACCCGGCCCGTCACGCAGCGGTGCAACCGACAAGCCGCGCACGCCAATCGTCAATAGCCGACCATTTAGATTGCGAAATGCCCGCCACTCTTCGCGCTGAAGTCCCGCAAATGGGGGTGCGCCGCGGTCCTCAAAATGAACCATGACTTGATCGCTGAAGGCTTGGGTGGAAAGGATCGTGATGTCGTCAGCATTGCCTGACTGGCTAAGTAGGCTGGCACCCGCGTCGGTGATCAGAAAATCACGCAACGCGGTTTCATCTTGGGCAATTGCACCGCTGTTTTCAGGGCCAACTTGTACGGTGGCCACACCAACAACATTGGGAGTTTTTATTTGGGTATCGTTCCCGACGTTCAACATAACGCATGGGACGAAAACAGCAAAATCGCGCCGCGGCTGGCTGGAAACATTGTCGACGCAATACCCTGTTGGCGGTACTGCAAAAATCTCGCCTTCCGCTAGCGTCACTGACTTTGAAGGCGCCAGCGGCGTGCAGGCCGCAAGGGCCAGCATCCCGCATAATCCAGCACCCCAACGCATCATCGGATCATAGATCCATGTAGATGTGTTTTTCGTCCTTGGCCCCCGGGTGCGTGACAGCACCAAGGCGGGCGCCACCAACCAACTGCGCATACTTCCAAAGCGCACCAGAGGCGTAAATCGTCTCTTTTGGGCCCTTCCAGTTGGCTTTGCGTGTGGCCAGTTCGGCGTCGGTCAAATTCACACTCAGCTCACCTTTTACGGCGTCAATTGTGATCAGGTCCCCATTTTCCAATAGGCCAATTGGGCCGGCATGTGCCGCCTCTGGACCGACATGACCGACGCAGAATCCGCGTGTTGCACCCGAGAAACGACCATCGGTGATCAAAGCGACCTTTTTGCCCATGCCCTGACCTGACAACGCCGCTGTTGTTGCCAGCATTTCGCGCATGCCCGGACCACCTGATGGACCTTCGTTGCGGATCACAAGGACTTCGCCTTCTTCATACTTACGCGCTTTCACGGCCTCGAACGCCTCTTCTTCGCTTTCGAATACGCGTGCTGGGCCGGTGAAGACTTGCTCTGCCGCCGACATGCCAGCAACTTTTACAATCGCGCCTTCAGGGGCCAAGTTGCCTTGCAGACCCACAACACCGCCGGTTGTAGTGATTGGGGTTTCAACAGGATAGATGACTTTGCCATCTGCATTCCCTTTGATCATGTCGAGCTCTTCGCCGATGCTGCGGCCCGTCGCGGTCATGCAGTCTTCGTGGATCAAGCCTGCCTTGCGCAGCTCTTTTAGAACAACAGGCACGCCGCCCGCCTCGAAGAGGTCTTTTGCAACATAATCGCCGCCGGGCTTGAGGTTCACAAAGTAAGGGGTGTCGCGGAAGATTTCGCAGACATCCATCAGATCGAAATCGATGCCAGCCTCGTGGGCGATGGCAGGCAGGTGTAGGCCGGCGTTGGTCGAGCCGCCCGTACAGGCCACTACGCGCGCTGCATTTTCCAGCGATTTGCGTGTGACGATATCGCGGGCACGAATGTTCTTTGAGATCAGTTGCATCACGGCTTCGCCGGAGGCCACACCATATTGATCGCGGCTTTCGTAAGGTGCGGGTGCGCCAGACGAATTCATCAGCGCAAGGCCGATTGCCTCGGACACGCAGGCCATTGTGTTAGCCGTGAACTGTCCACCACATGCACCTGCAGATGGGCAAGCCACACGTTCCAGAATCTCAAGCTCTGCGTCGGTCATGTTGCCCGCTTGGTGTTTGCCGACCGCCTCGAATACGTCTTGGACGGTGACGTCTTTACCGTTCAGACGACCCGGCAGGATTGAACCGCCGTAGATAAAGACGGACGGCGTGTTCAAACGTACCATCGCCATCATCATACCCGGCAAGGATTTGTCACAGCCTGCAAGGCCAACAATCGCGTCATAGCAGTGGCCGCGCATTGTCAGCTCGACCGTGTCCGCAATCGCATCGCGCGACGCCAGCGACGATCGCATGCCTTCGTGGCCCATCGCGATCCCGTCGGTGACAGTGATGGTCGTGAATTCGCGCGGTGTGCCGTGGCCTTTTTTGACGCCCAGTTTGACCGCTTGTGCCTGACGGTTCAGCGTGATGTTGCAAGGTGCCGCTTCGTTCCAGCAGGTGGCGACGCCGACCCATGGCTGCGCAATCTCTTCTTCTTGTAGCCCCATCGCGTAGAAATACGACCGGTGCGGCGCGCGTGACGGGCCTTCGGTGACGTGACGGGATGGAAGGCGGGATTTATCGACCTTGCTGTTAGACATCTTAATTCTCCTGCGGAAACTGTTGTGACGGGTCTAAATAGTGGGCAGGCGCTGTGCAAGCCTTCAAGTGGCAGTTGCAGCGGGTGAGTAGGGCGGCCTAGTGTCTAGCATGAGTGACCCCTACGCCCTCCATCGTGATTTTATCCGGCCTGCGTCGACCGCATGTGCGCTGTGGCGTGTCCTGGCGATGATCGCGGCGTTCGGAGTTATTTTTGCCTTATCGCCATCAGTTTTTGCGGCAATGCTGCCGAACCAGAACTTGGCCGATGCTTTTTACGAAGGCACAACGGCTTTTGGCACACTGGCGCAATTTGCGTCATTTGGCGTCGCGGCAGTTGGTTTTGTCGTGCTGTTGCAGCTGCTACATGGGCGCGGATTTTGGTCGTTGATAGGTCCGGTTGCCGCTGCAAAGCGTGATCTAATTCGCGTGGTTTCACGGGTTGGTTTCTGGCTGCTTGTTCTAGAAGTCCTGCCTCCATGGATCGAAACGTCAGATCTGGCCCAGGTTCGCGATCTAAGCACCTGGTTGATGCTGCTTCCATTCGCGTTGATCGTTCTTGTGATCCAAGTTGGCACCGAAGAGATTTTCTTTCGTGGCTACCTGCAACAGCAGTTCGCTTGTCTGTCATCAAGTCGTTGGGCGTGGATGGTTTTGCCTTCGCTTATGTTCGGCGGTTTGCATTTCTGGAACGGCAACGGTGTGGCGGAAGGGGTGATTTGGGCAATCTGGGCTACTGGCCTTGGGGTTGCTTGCGCTGATCTGACTGCGCGCACAGGCAATCTGGGTGCGGCGGTTGGTTTTCATTTAGCCAATAACGCCTTTGCTTTATTGATTGTCGCCGTCGAAGGCTGGCCCGCGTCAGGGCTGGCTTTGTTTCTTTATCCCTACGAGGATCCAGCGCTTTATGCCTACGGCGCAGAGGCGTTACTCAGCCCTTGGGTCGTCTTTCAGCTTATGACCATGCTCTTGACGATCCTCATCATGTGGGCAGCGGCGCGCATCGCATTGAAGCGTTGATTGCAATTCGCGGCGCACCGTCATATCTCAATAGGCGAAAACGTCTCAAGGCTCGCTTATGAACTGGATCACCAACTACGTCCGCCCCACAATCAACTCGCTGTTTTCGCGCCGCGAGTTACCCGATAATCTTTGGACCAAGTGTAACGAGTGTGGCACAATGCTGTTTCACCGCGAGTTGTCCGACAATCTGAATGTCTGCACCAACTGCGATCACCATATGCCGATTACCGCGCGTGATCGCCTGACGTCGGTTTTTGATGGTGGGGTATTCGTCGATGTCCCCGTGCCAGAACCCGTCGCGGATCCGCTGCATTTCCGTGACCAGAAACGCTATACGGATCGCATCAAAGAAGCCCGTAAAAAGACCGGCGAAAAAGATGCGATGTTGGTGGCCGAAGGCGAAATGGGACGCACTGGCGTTGTTGTCGCGGTTCAGGATTTTTCTTTCATGGGCGGGTCCATGTCGATGTATGTCGGCAACGCGATTGTTGCAGCCGCCAAGCGTGCGGTCGTGCTCAAGCGTCCACTGATCCTGTTTTCAGCGGCGGGTGGCGCAAGGATGCAAGAAGGTATTTTGGGCCTGATGCAAATGCCACGCACGACGATTGCTGTGCAGATGCTGAAAGAAGCCGGTTTGCCTTACATCGTCGTGCTGACCCACCCAACGACTGGTGGCGTAACCGCCTCTTATGCGATGTTGGGTGATGTGCAGATCGCAGAACCAAATGCTTTAATCGGTTTTGCGGGCGCGCGCGTGATCGAACAAACGATTGGTGAAAAGCTGCCAGAGGGCTTTCAACGCGCCGAATACCTTTTGGATCACGGCATGTTGGACCGCGTGACTAAACGGAATGACCTTAAAGACGAACTGGTGACAATTGTGCGTCTGCTGATGAAGCAAGACGCGCCGGTTAAGGGCGATCTGCCGGCCCCGGAAATCCAATCTGGCGCAGCTGGAAAAATTGCGGCGGCGGAAGCGGCGAAGTGACCAAGTCGTCTGATGTGATCCTTGACCGGATGATGGCCTTGCACCCCAAGGTCATTGATCTGACCTTGGATCGTGTCTGGCGCTTGCTAGACGCGGTCGGAAACCCCCAAGACCGTTTGCCGCCTGTGATCCATATTGCCGGCACGAACGGCAAAGGATCGACCCAAGCAATGATCCGCGCGGGGCTAGAAGCAGATGGTGCCGCAGTACACGCTTATACCTCGCCGCATTTGGCGCGGTTCCATGAACGCATCAGGTTGGCTGGTACGCTGATTACCGAAGCTGCGCTGACGGATGTGCTTGATCGTTGCTATGTGGCCAACGGAGCGGACGCGATTACCTATTTTGAGATTACGACTGTTGCGGGGCTTGTTGCCTTTGCTGAAACCCCTGCCGATTATACTTTGCTTGAGGTCGGGCTAGGCGGGCGTCTGGATTCCACGAATGTTGTGGCTGATCCTGCGGTAACCATCATTACCCCTGTTGATCTCGATCATCAACAATACCTTGGCGATACGTTGGGTGCGATTGCAGGCGAAAAAGCGGGCATTATGAAACGCGGTGTGACGTGTGTTGTCGGCCCCCAGCACGATGAAAGCCTAGAGGTTATCGAGCGACATGCTTTGCGTGTTGGTGCGCCTTTGCTGGTCTACGGTCAACATTGGCATGTCAGCATAGAACGGGGTCGTCTGGTCTATCACGACGAGCGTGGCTTGCTTGATCTGCCCTTGCCTAATCTGCGCGGTCCGCATCAGGTGATGAACGCAGGCGCTGCAATTGCAGCCTTGCGCTATTTGGGCAAGGACGACGCCGCTTGCGAAGCTGCGGTGACCCAAGCCTATTGGCCAGCGCGGATGGAAAAACTGACGGCTGGACCTTTGGTTGATCTGGCTGCATCCGCAGAGTTGTGGTTGGACGGCGGACATAATCCGGCGGCGGGTCGCGTGTTGGCTGACACCCTACTTGGCTTGCCCAAGCGGCCCACGCATCTGATTTGCGGCATGCTGAATACCAAGGACATTAGTGGTTATCTGACCCCTTTGGCTGCCTTGTCAGCAACGCTAACCGCCGTTTCGATCCCCGGTGAGGCCAATACAATCCCTGCCAAAAAAACGGCTCAATATGCTACAGACGTTGGTATGACAGCGGATATTGCTTCGTCCGTGGAAGAGGCAATCAAAGCAATCACCGCCAAGGACCCACATGCGCGGATATTGATCTGCGGCTCGCTTTATCTTGCGGGGCATGTGTTGCGCGAAAACGGCGCATGATCCGCGCGGCGACATTCGCCTTGTCGCTGATTGCGACCCAAGTCCAAGCAGCTGATTTCTATTTTTGTTGGCAAGGCTCAAACGGCTACACCATGACCGGCCAGATGACGATCAACCCAGCTACGTTGAACAAACCTAATGTGACACAAACCGATGTGACCCTGTTCAAGATCGCTGGCTACCAAGAGGGCAGGCTTTTGGGCAAGTGGGACATGGCGACGCGCACATCGGACGCAAGTTGGTTTCTGAATTTCGATCCCGCCCGCCGTGAATTTGTGACCCCCGGCGATCTGGGATTGGGCGTCAGTCAGGCGTGGAATGCCAACGGTGATGCGAATGACTGCGGCACGCCCGGCTTTGGCTTTAACCTTGGGAATTTTGCGCAGGATTTCTGCCTGAATGGGGTCTGGGTCGAAGAAAGTGGGATGCCTCCCGAGACGCCATTTTTGGTCAGCCCAGTCCCCGTCGATCCACTTTGCCGAGTTTATACCCCAACAAGTTGACCGATTCGCGAATCAGTGGGTTGACTGCGAATCGCTCATACGACTAGAATCACACCTAACGTGAAGCTCCATATTTAATAGGTGCGTGCGGGCAGTATGGGCAGGGCAAGCGGACGGGCCGAAATGGCCTGTCCAATTGTTTTTCTAGGGCAGCTTTCCTGATCAGTCGCGACGCCATGTGACCCTCGGTTGCTTGGCAGCCTTGCAACTTCTTGCCGTCACGGCTTTGTGTGATTTACATAGCCTCCCTTGTCTGGATAGGGTGCGCCAAGAGATCAAAAGGTTAGTTGAAACTGTGTTTAAACAAGTCATTTCTGCAACTTGTCTGGCCTGCATGGTCATAGGGGCGGCGCCTGTCGCTGCTGATACTGATGCCGGCGCCTACCTTGCAGCGCGGCAAGCTGACAATGCCAACGATTTTTTGGTAGGAATACAGTATCTGACCAAGGCGTTGCAGGCTGACCCGACGAACTTAGTGATTGCCGAAAATGCGATGCGGTCGCTGATTGCATTGAGCCAAATTGACCGCGCTGAACCGATCGCGCGCGCAATGGTTGAACAAGGCCACAACAACCTTATCGCGACCCTAACGCTCAGTATTGTGAACGCAAAAGCAGGCAACTGGTCTGGTATTTTAGAAGAACTCGATGCTGGTCAGAGCATCTCTCCGCTTGTGGACGGACTGTCGCGTGCGTGGGCCCATCTGGGCGAGGGCGATATGACCCGTGCCATTGAAAGCTTTGATGCGGTTATCGCAAGCGAGGGAATGGCTGCATACGGATTGCCTCACAAGGCCTATGCGCTGGCTTCTGTGGGTGATTTTGAAGGGGCAGAGGCGATATTTCGCGATAACCCCAGCCTGCGGTTTAGCCGTCAAAGCGTGATAGCCTATGCACAGGTCCTTAGCCAATTGGGCCAAAATGATACCGCCGTTGCGTTTATTGATCGCATTTTTAGCAACCAGCTTGATCCAGGTCTGACGCTTCTGCGGACAGAATTGGCCGCAGGGGATTCCGTTGCTTACAGTGCCGTGCGGACCCCCGTCCAAGGCATGGCTGATCTATTCCTTATGATCGCGAGTATCTTGCAGGACGACGCACCTGACGAATTCACGCTGCTTTATGCCCGTGCCGCGACCCATCTTTGGCCCGAGAACACGCAAGCCGTTTTGACGACCGCGCGCTTGCTGGAAAACTTGGCGCAGTATGACCTTGCGAATGCGACCTACACGCAGGTTGATCCTAGTGATCCAGCATTCCTTGCCGCTGAATTGGGCCGTGCAGAGGTGCTGCGTTCCGCTGACCGTCCCGATGCCGCAATCGAGGTGCTTGAGGCGCTGACCCGCAGCCATCCCGAACGCCCAGAGGTTTTTGCGGCCAAGGGTGACAGTTTGCGGCAGGCCGAACGGTTTGCGGACGCAAAAGAGGCTTATAGCCGCGCGCTTCCGCTTTATGATGACGACAACACTGCCAAGTGGTTCGTCTATTATGCCCGCGGAATTTCGCATCATCAGCTTGAACAATGGTCCGGCGCCGAAGCTGATTTTCGCGCTGCCCTCGCGCTGCGCCCTGATCAACCGCAGGTGTTGAATTATCTCGGCTATTCGCTGGTTGAACGCGGCGAAAAGATGGACGAGGCACTGGCGATGATCGAAACCGCCGCTAATGCCCTTCCTGACAATGGCGCGATTGTTGATAGTCTTGGCTGGGTCTACTTCCAACTTGGTCGCTACGACGAGGCCGTCGTGCATCTTGAACAGGCGGCCTCTCTCGAACCGCTCGATCCAGTGATCAACGACCATCTTGGCGATGCGTTCTGGGCCGTTGGCCGTGAGACAGAAGCGCAGTTTCAATGGCAACGCGCTCTTTCGTTTGATCCCGAAGAGGACGACGCCGCCCGCATTCGTGACAAGTTGGCCCGTGGTTTGGATATGGTGCTGATCGACGAAGGCGCCCCGCCGCTGCGTGTTGCCAGTGACAACGATTAGGGCAGACGCTCCGGCCAAAGTAAACTTGACGCTACATGTGACGGGCCAACGCGATGATGGCTATCACCTGCTGGATAGTCTGGTGGTGTTTGCGGATACCACGGATCACCTTACAGCTACACCTGCTGCCGATCTGACGCTGACAGTAAGCGGCCCGTTTGCGCAAGGCGTCCCCAAGGGTCACACCAACCTGATGATCCGCGCTGCGGAGGTTCTACGCACGGCTAGCGGCATCACCACTGGAGCCGCGATGACCCTGGAGAAAAACCTGCCCCATGCCGCAGGCATTGGCAGTGGTTCGTCGGATGCAGCTGCGACCCTTGGAATGCTGGCCAAGCTCTGGGATGTGGCCCCATTGCCTGCCGAGGCGTGGCAAGTGCTGGCGCTGGGCGCTGATGTTCCTGTTTGTATGCATGCGCCAAATGCCGTGCGAATGTCTGGCATTGGTGAAGTTCTTGCATCCATTCCTGCCTTGCCTGATTGCGCATTGGTTTTGGTGCGCCCACCCGTTGAAGTGCCCACCGGCGCAGTATTCAACGGCTTGGCGATGAAACAAGGCACACCGATGGCGTCCGTGCCAAAAAATTTGGATTTTGTGGGTTTTGTCACGTGGCTTGCAGCACAGCGCAATGATTTACAGCCGCCTGCCAAGACACTCGCGCCGCAGATTGCGATGACAATTGCGGCACTTGATGCGCTGCCCGACGTCGCATTTGCGGGCATGTCCGGGTCAGGGGCGACTTGTTTCGCAGTGGTGCAAGATCTGGATGTGGCGCGCCGTGTAGCGGGCGTGATGCAAGCCGCACATCCTGCGTGGTGGATCGTTCCGGCGGACGTGCTTTAGTCTTGCAGGTCGGCCGCTGGGTCCATGCGTTTCCATAAGTGGCTTAGCAAGGTTTCACCTGCCAGCGGGTTCACACAGTCACAGATTAGGACGGGTGCACTGAATAGGACATGTGCACGCAAAGGAATGCCAGCAGGTTTGTCGCCCGTGATCGGTGGAAGGGCTATGAAATTAGTGGCGTCTGTCATGGCCCAAGATTAGCAACCAAGCCACATTCGCGCAAATCACGTCTGATAGCGCAGGAACGTAATCCAACTGTCGCCATAGCGTCGCTGGTCCAGACGCGTAAATCCAGCAGGGGCGATCTGAGGCTGGTTTTCTTCCCAGACGATCAATGCGTCTTTGCCGACCCATCCATTTTCAACCGCCGAAGACAGCGCCTTTGTGCCTAGATTTTTTCCATAAGGGGGATCAAGGAAAATAAGATCACAAGCTACTCCAGCAGGGAGTTTCGCGCTGTCGGAAGTCAACAGATCGGTGTCGCTTTGGCGGCGCAGTTTGGTGATGTTTTCGCGGATCAGCTTTTGTGCAACGCGCCCGTTATCAACGAAGGTTACGTGCGCCGCGCCGCGCGAAAGGGCCTCTAACCCAAGCGCGCCGGTGCCCGCAAAAAGGTCCAGCACATGCACATTCTTGATCGGATCGCGAAAGCGCCCGCCTTGCAGCACGTTAAAAAGGCTTTCGCGCACGCGGTCGGTCGTGGGGCGCAGGTGTGCGGCCTCGTCGCCCTTACCGACATCGGTCAAGGCGGTGCCGCGATGCGTGCCTGCGATGATTCTCACGATTTCAAAAGCGCCTTCATATCCGTTGCGGGGTCGGTGACGAGTGACGGGTCGGGGCTGCGCCCCGCTTCGATCAGGCGTTTGCCAATCATGTAGTTGCGCGGATCGTTCATCGCGTCGACAGCCAGCAGCGTCTTGTTCTTATAGTACCAGTTTGATTGCACGCCCTCGGCCTCGCCTCGTCGCACATAAACGTCCGTGTAGCCCATATTCAGCCCTGCAATTTGCAATTTGCAATCGTATTGATCGGACCAGAACCACGGTTTTGGGGTGTAGGGCTGCGGCGTACCTGCGATGTTGATCGCAATGGTTTCGGCCTGATCAATTGCGTTGCCGACACTTTCAATGCGAATGGTTTGGCCGTGAAACTGGGACGACGCACAGTCGCCGGCCGCCCAGATCGACGGATCAGACGTGCGCCCGTAGTCGTCGGTGGTGATACCGTTGCCAATCGCAAGCCCTGCGCTGTCGGCAAGGATCGTGGCAGGGTTCACGCCAACGCCCACGATGGCAAAATCGATTTCGATTTCTGTGCCATCGGTCAGGCGCGCGCCTGTGACCTGATCATCGCCCAGCAGACGGTCAAGCCCAACGCCTTCGCAGATGTCGACGCCGTGGGTGCGATGCAATGCGCGGAAATAGTCGGATGTTTCGGGTGCTGCTACGCGCTGCAAAATGCGGTCGGCCATTTCAACAAGGGTTACCGTCAGACCAAGTTTGGAAGCGACGGCTGCCGCCTCCAGCCCGATATAGCCACCGCCGATGATCAACACGCGCTTACCAGCGATAAACTGTGGGGCCATTGCGTCCGCATCGCTCAGGTCACGCACGGCAAAAACACCATCCAGCATCCCGCCTACCGCGGCAGGCAGCGTGCGCGGGTGCGCCCCCATCGTCAGCACAAGTTGGTCATAGGCTAGCGTTTCACCATCATCCAAGGTGATAGTTTTGGCGTTCTTGTCGATCCCTGTCACGCGTGTATCAAGGCGCAGGGTGATGCCCTGATCGACATAGAACTCTGCCGGACGCAGGTAGAGGCGTTCTTCGGCAATTTCCCCCAGAAGGTATGCTTTTGACAGGGGCGGGCGCTGATATGGGGGGACTTTTTCCGCGCCTATCAGGGTAATCTCACCGTCAAACCCCAAGTTGCGCAATTTCGCGACAAGGGATGCGCCCGCTTGGCCTGCGCCGACAACAATAACATGTGGCATAAAAGATCACCTTTGAATTTCTGGTTCTTGGCTTTCGGCACTCTATATGTGAAGCGAAGACTGATACAATTGTTAACAAGGACAACACATATGATAATCAAGACAGGCGATACTTTACCAAACGCGACTTTGCTTGTTATGGGCGATGACGGCCCCGAACCGGTGAAGATGGCCGAGAAGCTATCAGGCCGCAAAGTGGTTATTTTTGGCCTACCTGGCGCCTACACGAGCACTTGCACAACGGCGCACGTGCCCAGCTTTATTCGTACAGCCGAGGCTTTTAAAGCCAAGGGCGTTGATGAGATCATCTGCCTGTCGGTAAATGATCCATTCGTGATGAAAGCATGGGGTGACGATACCGGTGCTTTGGCTGCGGGTATCACAATGCTGGGCGATGCCGAAAGCGAATTCACTAAAGCCATAGGCATGAACTTTAGCGCACGACCTGTCGGTTACGTCGAGCGCTCCAAGCGCTATGCGATGCTGGTCGAGAACGGCGTTGTCAAGATCTTTAACGAAGAAGTTGGCCGCGGCCAGTGCGAGATTTCAGCAGGTGAGACGTTGCTCGAAGCAATGGGCTAACACCTCGAAGGGCGGCAGCGTTGCCGCCCTTTTCACATCGTCAGGATGATTGATCCGGCACGATCACCTGCGGCTACGATGTCGTGCGCTTTTGCACAGTCTTCCAGAGGTAAGGTTTCCGATACCCGCAAATCCAGAGCATCTTGCACTAGCAAGCGGGTTAAGTTTGCAATTGCAGTTGCCCTTTCCGCATCCCGCAGCAGATAAATCAACGCCAGATCGATCGAGACCGCTTTGAACATCAGCGGATAGAACGGCAAGGTCGGCGTCATATCACGCGCAGAGCCATAAGCGACGATGCGCCCGCCTTCACGGATGACTTTCGTAAGCATCTCGATGTTCTGGCCAAATTCCACTTCGACGGCATGATCAATGAACGCGCCCCCTGTGGCGTCGAGGACATCATCCGCAAGTGTGGCAGAGCGGTAGTCAAGCACGATATCTGCGCCAGCGGCTTTCGCGGCAAGGCTGTCGGCTTCGCCATGACAGGTGGTGACAACGCGGGCCCCTGATGCGGCCGCGATCTGGACTGCCAGCCTGCCGACTGTGCCGCCGCCGCCGCTGAGCAAGACCAGTTTGCCGGATACCGGCCCTGCGCCCAGTACAGTGTGGATCGCGGTAAGTGCAGGGATGCCTAGCACTGCGCCTTGGGTAAATGACGTGTTGTCGGGCAATTCGACCGCTTGCGCGGATGGCAATGCGATATAGTCGGCCGCTGTCCCAAAGGGGCGTTGCCATTGGCCGTTCCAGATCCAGACACGCTCACCGATGCGGGCGCGGTCGATACCGTCGCCCACCGCTTCAATCACGCCAGCGCCGTCGCTATGTGGGATGATTTTCGGGAAAGGTGGTTTGGTCACACCCGGGCGGCCGCCTGCGCGGGCGCGGATGTCGGATGGGTTCACGCCTGACGTGGTCAATCTAACCAAAACTTCGCCCGCTGCTGGCGTCGGGCTGGGCAGATTCTCGAGAGTCAGAACCTCGGATGCTGGGCCAAAGCCGGTGTATGTGATCGCGCGCATTGCTTAGGCTTTCACTTGCACAAGGGTGCGCGTCGGGAACGGAATTTCGACGCCAGCTTCGTCCAGTGCTTCTTTCACCTTACGCTTCATATCCGCTTGGAAGGCGAAGTAATCGGCGCTTTCGCACCAGACGCGCACCAGAAAATCAACCGAACTGGCGTTAAGATTGTTGACCTGAATGAACGGATCTGGATCGGTTTTCGCGCGTGGATCGGCCATGATCGTGTCGCGGATCGCATCCTCGGCTACTTTCAGGTTTGCACCATAACCAACCCCGAAAACCCATTCGGCGCGGCGTGTGTTGTAGGCAGAGTAGTTGACGATCGTGTTGCCCCAAACCTGGCTGTTGGGGATGATGATCTGTACGTTGCTCACGGCGGCCAGTTCGGTGCAATTCAGCGTGATCTCTTTGACCGTACCCATTTGGCCGTTGACCTCGACAAAGTCGCCGATTTTGATGGGGCGGAAAAACACGATCATCACGCCAGCGGCGACATTGGAAAGTGTGCCTTGCAAAGCCAGACCAATGGCCAGACCAGCGGCACCGATGATTGCCACGACCGATGTTGTTTGCACCCCAAAGGTATTAAGCACGAATAGAAACGCAAAGCCGATGATGATATAGCGGGCGACGTTGCCAAGGAAGTTGAACAACGTGATATCAAGGTGCGCATGCTTGCCGCCGAGTGCAATAAGGCGGCGGCGCGCCCAACTGCCAACCAGAAAACCAACAACCAAAATCGCAACGGCAGCCATGACGTTGCCAACAGCCGAAGCCAAAAATTCCAGCGTCAGCACATCTGAAATGGTTTTTCCGTCCCAGATCACAGTATTAAAAAGCGTATCCAATCTAGCCCCCAGCGAGTTTATCCATTTTCGCGCCCAGTTTGGCGTCCAGCGCGCTTAGGCCATCTGCGTCATGTGTGGTCAAGGTGACTTCGACGGTTTTATAGACGTTGGACCATTCGGGGTGATGGTTCCATTTTTCTGCCCAAAGCGCTGCGCGGGTCATGAAGCCGAAGGCTTCGATAAAGTTGGAAAACACGAAAGTCTTTTGGATCGCGCCGCGTCCGTCTTGCATGGTCCAGCCGTTTGCGAGCAGTGGATCTATCTGCGCCACACGCTCTGTGTCTGTCAATTTATCAGTCATTGATGGTCCTCCATATCAGTTTTGCGAAACGGGCCGTAGGTGGTAAGCACTTCGATTTCGTGGTCCACGGCTTCACGCTCTGCCACCAAATACCGCGCGACGGCGTCCTGAAAACCTGCGTCGCCAAACCAGTGTAGCGAATGCGTCGTCACGGGCAGATAGCCGCGGGCAAGTTTGTGTTCGCCTTGTGCGCCTGCCTCGACCTTAGCCAATCCGTGACGGATCGCAAAGTCGATGGCGCGGTAGTAGCAGACTTCGAAATGCAGGCAGGCGTGGTGTTCGGTGCACCCCCAATAGCGCCCGTAAAGCGTATCACGTCCAATGAAATTCAAAGCGCCAGCAACGGGTTTGCCATCACGGATCGCGAGGACCATCAGCAAGCCGTCGCGCAATGTCTGATGCGCAAAGTGGAAAAATTTCCGCGTCAGGTATGGCGTACCCCATTTGCGTTGACCGGTGTCTTGGTAGAACACCCAGAATGCATCCCAATGTTCCGGCTTTATCTGATCGCCTGTCAGTTCGATGATTTCTCCGCCAAAGTCATTCGCGGCCGCACGTTCCTTGCGCATGTTCTTGCGCTTGCGGCTGGACAGAGACCCGAGAAATGCGTCGAAGTCCGCATAACCGTCGTTCACCCAATGGAATTGCTGGCCGATACGCGGCATCAGACCCATCTTTTCGCCCGCCAGGGCCTCTGCTTGGGTGCAGAAAGTCGCGTGCAGCGACGAAATTTCGTTGTCTGCGGCGATTTGGACCGCCCCTTGGATCAAGGCGGACATGCCTATGATCTCGTGCCCCGGCTTGGTCAGAAAACGGCGTCCCGTGGCAGGGGTGAATGGCACGGCGATTTGCAGTTTGGGGTAGTAGCGACCACCTGAGTTTTCATAGGCGTTTGCCCAATTGTGGTCAAAAATGTATTCGCCTTGCGAATGACCTTTGGCATATAGCGGGGCCACTGCGATCAAATCACCGTCCTGTCTTGCTGACAGATAACGGGGCTGCCAGCCCGTTCCTGGCCCTACCGATCCACTATCTTCGAGCGCTTTTAGAAATCGATGCGTTGTGAAGGGATCGGCGGGCCGCCCGTCACGGGCTTCGGGGCAGGCACAGGCATCCCAATCGGCGGCGTCAATCGCCGTTATGCTTGGGTGTGCTGTGATCTCAATCGGTGCATCGGTCATACCCTGCAACTTGTGTGCAATAGGGCCATCGTCAAGCCAAGTATCCCTCAAAGGTGACATTATCGACAATGCGGCGTGCATCAGTCTCTTCTTTGGACGAGCGGATGGTCCATGTGAATATCCGCGCACCCTTTGCCTTGAGCTCGGCCACGCGGGGGCGGTCAAGGTCGGTAGATTCGTGGCTGATGAAACAGGCACCCACACGGTCGTAGTCTGGAATTCCGCGCAGGACGTCGCGGGTTGCAGCGGGAACCTCGGGCCAGAAACCACCCTCGTAGCTTGAAGTCGTGATGCCGCGCGGAATATGTGAAGCAAATTGGGCGCATTTGGCAACGGCGTGCGGGTTGAACGACATGAGCGCCACATCGCCTTTGTAGTCTTTGAGCGCCGCACAAGTAGCCTCTTCGAGTTGACCCACATTTGGGCCCATTTCGCCGTCTTGATCCTTAATCTCTATCAATAGCGGAACCTGACCATCGACCAGTTCCAGCACGGTTCCGAGCGACGGGATCGTGCCGCCGTCACCCGTCAGCGGAATTGCCTCCAGTTCTTGCTGGGTCTTGTTTCGAACAGGGCCCATTTCAGCCGTTAACCGATCTAGCAGATCGTCGTGAAAAACCATCGCTTGTCCATCGCGGGTCAACTGTACGTCAATTTCGATCCCATAGCCCGCTTTGATCGCGGCTTCGATCGACTTAAGGCTGTTTTCCGCCCGCCCCGCCCTGCGATTATGCAAGGCGCGGTGGGTGATAGGCCGTGCAAAGAACGACGGGGGTAGGGTCATTTAATCTGGAAGATCGCTTCGATTTCCACTGCGACACCGAAGGGCAAGCTGGCGGCACTCACAGCAGAGCGCGCATGGCGACCCTTGTCACCCAACGCCGCAACCAAAAAGTCAGAGGCGCCGTTGATGACCTTTGGTTGGTCGCCAAAGTCAGCGGTTGAATTGACGAAGCCTACAAGTTTCACAACGCGCACAAGACGATCAATATCGCCGCC
>JBLHTS010000041.1:0-16796 GCA_047627695.1 Yoonia sp.
ACTTGGCAGGGTTGTTAATCATCTCTGACATATAAGCAGTTGCGGCTTTGACATAAAGTTCTTGGCTTGGACCTTTTAGTGAGGGGGCGACTTGTCGCCCTTGGCCCATGACTTTTAACAGGCGCTGGGTCAGCTCTTCTACCCTCGCAAGGTTTGCTTCAAGTTTTGCCACATTCTGGTCAACTGCCTCGTCGGTCACCAAATCATTTGTTGTCATTTTAACTTTCCTATGCATATGCTGCAGCTGCAGCATTTTTGCGTGCGACCACCGGAGACTGATCAAATGAAATACATGATGACCTATGACCTGATGGAAAGCATGCGCAACACTAATCAATGGCTTGGCGCAACCGCACGCGCATATGCTTCATATCCAATGATGTCATGGGGCGCAAACCCTGCAATTGATTGGCTTCAAGCTTGGGGTGAAGTCACAGAACGCACGTTCGAGCGTATGATCGTTAAGCCTGATTGGAATATCCCGCCAGTCGCAGGCGACAAGGGTCGTGATTACCCTGTCGTCATCGAGACCGTGGTTGAAAAGCCTTTTGGTGATCTTATCCACTTTACCATGCCCGGCCGCAAAAAGAGCAAACGCCGCGTTCTGCTGGTCGCACCGATGTCCGGCCACTATGCGACTTTGCTGCGTAAAACCGTGATCAGCCTGCTCCCTGATGCGGACGTATATATTACCGATTGGCACAACGCCCGCGACATCCCTGTCAGCGCGGGCAAGTTCGACATCGAAGACTACACCCTTTATTTGATGGATTTTATGCGTGCATTGGGACCCGATATTCACGTTTTGGCCGTGTGCCAACCTGTGCCGCTGGCATTGGCTGCGACGGCATATTTGGCAGAGCTTGATCCGTCTGCGCAGCCGCGTTCACTGACACTGATCGGTGGCCCCGTCGATCCAGAGGCAAACCACACAGAAGTCACCGACTTTGGCCGTTCGGTCACGATGGGACAACTTGAGGGAACGATGATCCAACGGGTTGGATTCAAATCCCGCGGCGTTGGTCGCCTTGTCTATCCGGGCTTGCTGCAATTGGCGTCGTTCATTTCAATGAACGCAGAAACCCACGCCAATGCTTTCCGCGACGAAATCATCCGCGTCGCCAAAGGCGAAGCGTCAGAGCATAATCGCCACAACGCGTTTTATGACGAATATCTTGCCGTCATGGACATGACAGCCGAATTCTACCTTTCAACAGTAGAGCGGATCTTCAAAGGGCGCGAAATTGCCAAGAACGAATTTGTCGTGGCGGGCCATAAGGTCGACATCGGCAAGATCACGACCGTTGCCGTTAAGATCGTCGAAGGTGAGGAAGACGACATCTCTGCGCCAGGTCAGTGCCTTGCCGCACTCGGTTTGTTGACAGGTTTGCCGGATTCCAAGAAAGCGTCACATGTTGAGCCGGGTGCCGGTCACTATGGTATTTTCGCTGGCGGAAGCTGGCGCAAGAACATCCGCCCGCTTGTGCTTGATTTCATTGACGCAAATTCTGATGAACCTGCTGAAGCATCAGGCAATGTCGTGAACCTTTAAAAAACGCATGCTGCGCCGCTTTAGTGGCGCAGCATCAGCGGCTGTTTCATCCAACGGCGCAAAGCATCAGTGACCGCATCAGGTGCTTCGAGAGACGGTAAATACCCTGCATGTTCGATCACTTCCAACCGCGCGTTGGGGATCAGTTCTGCCAAAAATTCATACCGTTTCAGGCTATACTGACCATCTTGGCGACCACACAAAATACATGTCGGATGGCGCAACTGGCCCAACATAGCCTGCTGATCCTTGCGACGCTGTAATGCACGGGTTTGTTTGATGTAGACCTCTGGTCCAAAGGCATGACCCATCTGTGTCAAAAGGCGCACCAGCTCAGCTTTGTCGCTGCTTGCGGCCATCCAGGTTGAATTTATTTCATGGGTCAGGACATCGGCCCAACGCCCTGCCCGCGCTGCAATGATTTGCGTCTCACGCGCGGCGGCGGTTTCAGGTGTATCGGCTTGTGGACTGGTGCTGGCCAACGCAATCCGGGTCACACGTTCTGGCGCGCGCCGGATGATTTCCATAGCAACCATTCCTCCCAGTCCCATTCCCATCACTGCGAATTTTGCAGGTGCCCACGATAAGATTTGGCTGGCAATTTCCTCCATCCGCTCGCCACAGGTCGCAGGGGCAACCATCACGGCATGCTCTCGGGAAAGATCTGCAATTTGTGGTGCGAAAATACGCGCGTCACATAGCAACGGTGGGATCATTACCAGTGATTCAAATGTCATTTTTTGAAATACCCTAACACGTGCTGCAACCTCTAACGTTTTTTGGGTCACTTTGGCCTGTGTAGGGTACCTGTGCAAGCCATCAACGTGGCAGCAATGCCCTGCACCAAGCCAATATCCGCCGCGCAAGCGGCGCAGTTTGGTTCGGAGAGAATATATCACCCGCCATGATATGCCCCATCTCGTCATCTGAAGCGGTTTGTGCCAGCACGACCGTATCCGTCGCAGCCCCCCAACGGCCAATGACGCGCTTTGTATCGTCAGGATGCACCACCTGATCTTCGGGGTTGAAACAGAACAATGCGGGTGTCGTGATCTCGGAAAAATTCGCCTTGCGGGCCGCCCGCATCGCATCAGACATGACATGCACGGCCTCTGTCGGGTATTCCAGCGTCCAAAAGGCTGCATGTGCATCGTTCTTGGATGGAAATGACCGCTTGTCCCCTGCCACATATTTCGCCCAGCGTCGCGAGTGTGGTAAATCAAGCATCCCCTGCCCAGCGCGGTGACGGAGGCCAAAATTTAGCGATATGTAAATCATCGCTTTTGCTTCGGCCCCATGTGCAAACGCCAAAGTCGCTAGGGTGCAGCCTGTAGAGCAGCCAATCACAACGACTTCTTGCCCAATAGTTTGCGCGACCGCCAAAGCCTCGGTCACGTCCCTCTGCCAAGCTTTCAGACTGGCCCGCCCCATTGCTGCGCTGTCTTGGCCATGTCCGGTCAGGCGAGTGAAGTAGATGTTCGCATTCAGCCCTTCCGCAACCTGATCAGGAAGTGGACGCAGTTCTTCGCCAGTAGCTGAAAAACCGTGGATATAGAGCACGCAAATCGCCGTTTGAACCGCAGGCACACCCGCCCAGATAATCCGCTTTTCGCAGCCCTTGCGCAGATGCAGCTCTAGGGCCTCTTACGCGGCTAGGGTTGCCTCGACTGTTGCGAGTTCAAGCAAGAGCGCGCACCACCATAGGACGATAAACTGCGGCAAGTCCAATGATCGCAACGATCAGGATCACCGCAGGGATCAGCGTGATGGAATTGAGCAATGCGGCCAACGCACCGTCAGACTTTGCCACAATACCGTCCGAGGTTTCCTGCCAGCCCGCCCCAGCCAATGTCAGTCCCAAAACCGCTGTTGCTGCCACATTAGCAAACTTCTGACCAAAGAGCCAAACCGCCGAAAATGCGCCTTCGATTGCAACACCGCTGGTCCGGCGGGTCACATCCATCAAGTAGGGATACATCGCCCAAGGGATTTGCTGATAGGACCCGTTGGTCATCCCCGCCAGCACAAACATCCCCGCAATCGCAGTTACATTCACCGAAGGTAGCTGTGTGTTCAGCGCATATAGCAACACCACATAGAGCGTCAAACCTATGATCAACGCACTGACCTTGCCAATGCGGTTAGAGAGCAAGACCCATACGGCCTGGCTCAGGATTGATCCGATCACAAAGGCTGCGAACATCAGGCTGAGCGTACTTAACGCCGTCGCCGCCCCTGACAGCGCCGTGTCACCACTGTCGATGATCAAATAAAGTGCTGCAAATGGTAGACCCGCAGTGATCAATGCAATGGCAAGTGTCATGACGCCATAAAGCGCCACGAAGGCATTGTTCGCGAAAACCAGTCCGAACATTCCGCCGATACTGACCTGTGCCGCGCTTTCGGTCCTTGGCGCTTTGCGTATCGACCAGAGCGACAGCCAAACGGCTCCAACCATCAAGGGCGTCACCGCCAAAGCGGCCATCGCGTATCCCATCGACCCTGCAAGTCCGGGGATCACAGCGCCACCAATCAAAATGCCGACACTGGCAAATGCCATCCGCCAGCCAGTCATGGCAGAGCGTTCCTTGGGGTCTTGCGTAATCTCGCCAGACTGTGCGCCATAGGGGATTGCGACCATCGTAAAACCAATCGTTGCCAGCACGAAGAACGCGATGACCCAAGCCAAATTCGCAGACATCTCCATGCCAACAGGGACCGAAAACAACCCAACCATTCCAGCCGACATTACTAAGACGCCGACAAACATCCACGGCGCGCGACGGCCAAAACGGCTTTGGGTTTTATCGCTCAGGTAGCCGATCAGCGGGTCGGTGATCATGTCAAAGATCAAAACTGCAGTCGTCACAAAACCGGCGATTGCGACCGGCACGCCGAGGAACGCAGTCAGGTATGTCAGGACTAGAAATTGCTTGACCACGACGAAAACGACCACACCCATATCGGCCAGGCCCCAACCTGCCTTTTGCCCTATTGATAGTGCCATTTCGTCCCCTCCAAAGGGTTTTTCGCACCCTAGACAAATCATGGCATGCCGCCCTAGTGAAACGTAGCGTCAGTGTAAGTTGGGTCTTAACCCGCCTGCGCCAAAACCTCTACGACGGAGGTTTCGATCAACTGCAAACAGCTCGCATCCGAAAAGCGGTGATCGGCCCCATCCACCAGCGTCAGCCGCATATCAGTGCCTGTTGCATGATCAAGCAAGCGCAGTGCGACAGACAATTCCACGTCCGCATCTGCCGTCCCTTGCAAAAACCGCACAGGGCAATCGAGCGACAGGGGATCACGTAAAACCAAGCGGGTCCGACCTTCTTCAATCAGACGGCGGGTGATGATGTAGGGTTCGCCGTATTCTGATGGCAAGGCCACCTGCCCCGCCATCAACTCTGCCTTCTGCTCGTCGGAAAACCAGCTCCACATACTGTCTTCGGTAAAGTCGGGCGCAGCTGCAATCGTGACTAATCCGGCCACTTTTTCCGGCATCGCGCGCGCGATAAGCAGTGAAATCCAGCCGCCCATGCTTGAGCCGACCAAGACCACCTTGCCCGCGAGCAACCCGATGGCAGCACAGGCGTCTTCGAACCAATCGCCGATCGCGCCATCCGTGAACGCCTCGCCGCTTTCACCGTGGCCGGAGTAGTCAAATCGCAAGAATGCACGCCTCGAATCGTGGGCCCAATGTTCAAGGTGGATCGCCTTCGTGCCGCCCATGTCGGACTTGAAACCGCCCAAAAATACGACCGCTGGACCACTGCCATCGGTTAAGTGATAGGCAATCCGGCGGCCTTGCGGGGTGACAAAAGACGGGGTTTCAGACATATTTTCCATAGACTTATGGCATCACAACCAAAGGGTCACTGCAAGTATTTTTAAGTGATCCTATTGTCACGTGACTAACATGTCACCTATAAGGTGTCCTATGGATGCAATTTTCAAAGCCTTGGGCGACCCTGCCCGTCGCGATCTTCTAGACAGCTTGCGCAAACGCGACGGTCAATCGCTTAGCGAACTTGAGCAGGTTCTGGCGATGTCACGATTTGGGGTAATGAAGCATCTGAAGGTCTTGGAAGAGGCCAATTTGATTGTCACGCGCAAAGTCGGTCGGTTCAAGTATCACTACCTCGACATGCTGCCCTTGCAGGACGTGATGAACAGATGGGCCGCCCCGTATCTGCAACGCCAAGCCCGCGCTGTGACGGAACTCAAAGCCAAATTAGAAAGAGATACCGCTATAGGAAAACCTGATTTCATGATGCAGACCTTTATTCGCTGCACCCAAGACGCGCTTTGGTCTGCTTTGACCGAAGCTAACCAAATGGCCGTCTATCACTTTGCCTGCAACGTCGTCAAAGGCAACGCGGCAGTCGATCAAACCACCGCCTTTATCCGGCCCGACGGCAGCGCGATGCTAAGGCAAACAACAACAGCGCTAGACCCCAAAAGCCAGATTGCGATGACATTCGAGCCCCCTTTTATGGGTC
Source organism: Yoonia sp. (assembly GCA_047627695.1). GTDB lineage: Bacteria > Pseudomonadota > Alphaproteobacteria > Rhodobacterales > Rhodobacteraceae > Yoonia. Next base: position 6,055 of record JBLHTS010000041.1, read on the forward strand.
CTGACGCGCCTGCGAGCCACATGGTTTATCTGCTCGAACCACAGGGAGAGACATGCAAACTGACCATCGAGCACTATGACATCGCCGCCGGTCAGGAAAGGTTCGCCGAAGGGTGGGCACGTCTTGCATCATCACTCAAAAGCTATCTTGAAACCGGCACCGCCCTGAAAGCGGCGATGTAAAGGACAAGGAGTAAACATCATGAAAAACCCAATTACTTGATGCAGACCAATATCCGCTGTACGCAAGACGCGCTTTGGGATGCCTTGCGGGACGCGAGTTCAGTCATCCACTACGACTTCATGTGCCAATCGGCCAAGCGCGACGGCGACACGCTGATTGATCTGGCCCCCGACAACACCGTCATCTTGCACGCCCGCGAAGTTGTGGTCACACTTAAAACCCAGTTGATCACAACCGTTGAACCTAAATGGGCACCCGACATCCCGAAGTCGCAGATCACCTATGACATCGAAGATTGTGGTGACTTCTGCAAGCTGACGGTCACCCACACTGTTATTGAGCCCAACCAGTTGGGCGAGGTCGCAGACGGCTGGCAACGGTCGATGGACGGTCTTAAGACATGGTTGGAAACCGGCACACCTACCAATTTTGGCAATCCTGATATGTGGGACGACGCATAGCCATGGAAAGGCTTTCCAACTTATTTCCCGCTGCGCCTAGTCATTTTCACCGCGGGCTGGATTTGCTGCGTCATCATGGCCTACGCTGTATTCGCCGCACGGTCCTAAACAAAAAAGTACAAAGCGTCCCACTGCTGTGTGCTTCTGCAGCACATAAAAATTCGTGAGGTTTAACCGCCAACGTAAACTGAAGCTTTTGGACGGTAGAAAATCTTTTGATCGTGCAGCCGACCCAACAGCTCTTCATTTTGGCGCTGGTCCTGCTCGATGACCCGGATCGATTCTATATGAGCAGGGTTATCTTCTTTCAGCGCAAGGCGCATCCCGGACAATTCACGTCCACGGGCGCGCAATGCCTCTTCGATCATGTCCACATCACCAATGCTCAGATCAAATTTGCGGTTGTAGCTTGCCATATCGTCTTCCCCTACATCTAGTTTTCTCTTTGGAAACTATGTCGTATTTAGAGGTTCATGCGTCGTAGTCAACGTATATCTAAGCATACCGAAGCTAGAACAGTACGCAGCCCTCTTGACCATCGCGCTGCGTCCCGTCATTTAGCCCAGACATATAACCCGCAACCGGGCGTTTCGTAGGCGCCAAACTGACGAGGAGCCAACAAATTGGCCCAGATTTCCCTTACTTTTCCCGATGGCAACGTGCGTGCATATGATGCAGGCGTAACTGCGGCTGATGTCGCCAGCGACATATCTTCCTCACTGCGCAAAAAGGCGATTTCGGCGACGGTCGATGGCCAACACTGGGATCTGCAATGGCCAATCGAGGCCGATGTTGCCATCGCTATCAACACGATGAAAGACGAAGAACCCGCGCTAGAGTTGGTTCGTCACGATCTCGCGCATATTATGGCGCGCGCAGTACAAGAGATTTGGCCCGAAACCCAAGTCACAATCGGCCCTGTCATCAAAGACGGCTGGTACTATGACTTTGACCGCAAAGAAGCCTTCACGCCTGATGACCTCGAAATCATCGAAAAGAAGATGAAAGAGATCATCAACAAGCGCGACGACGTCCGCACCGAGATATGGGAGCGTGACGTGGCGATCCAATACTACACGGATCGCGGAGAGCCTTACAAAGTCGAACTGATCGAAAGCATCCCCGGAAATGAACCGCTGCGCATGTATTGGCATGGCGACTGGCAAGACCTGTGCCGTGGCCCACATTTGCAGCACACTGGCCAAGTGCCTGCGGACGGGTTCAAGCTGATGTCCATCGCTGGTGCCTATTGGCGTGGCGACAGCAACCGTACGATGTTGCAGCGGATTTACGGCGTGGCCTTTACCAACAAAGAGGGTCTCAAAGCCCACCTGCATATGCTGGAAGAAGCCGCCAAACGCGACCATCGCAAGCTGGGCCGCGAAATGGACCTGTTCCATATGCAAGAAGAAGCCCCCGGTCAGGTGTTCTGGCACCCTAACGGTTGGACGGTCTACACTGAACTGCAAGACTACATGCGCCGCCAGCAACGCAAGGGCGGCTACGTAGAGGTGAACACGCCGCAAGTTGTTGACCGCAAGTTGTGGGAAGCATCCGGTCACTGGGAAAAGTATCAGGAAAATATGTTCATCGTTGAAGTGGACGAAGAGCATGCGCGCGAAAAGGCCGTTAACGCCCTTAAGCCAATGAACTGCCCCTGCCATGTGCAGATCTTTAACCAAGGCCTGAAATCCTACCGCGACCTGCCTTTGCGTATGGCCGAGTTTGGATCTTGTAACCGCTATGAACCTTCTGGCGCACTGCACGGGATCATGCGCGTGCGCGGCTTTACTCAAGACGACGGACACATCTTTTGCCGTGAAAATCAGATCGAAGCGGAGACTGCCGAGTTCATCAACTTTCTAAGCAATATCTACAAAGACCTTGGTTTTGAGAACTTCAGCGTCAAGTTTTCTGATCGCCCCGACACCCGCGCAGGCAGTGATGAGGTTTGGGACAAGGCCGAGGCCGCCTTGCTATCCGCCACTCGTGCCGCTGGGATAGAGCCAGAGATGAACCCCGGCGAAGGTGCCTTCTACGGCCCCAAGCTGGAATTCGTGCTGACTGACGCGATTGGCCGTGACTGGCAATGTGGCACCCATCAGGTGGACTTTGTCCTGCCAGAGCGGCTGGATGCCAATTATATCGGTGAAGATGGTGCAAAGCATCGCCCCGTCATGCTGCACCGCGCGACACTGGGATCATTCGAGCGTTTCATCGGCATTCTGATCGAAGAACATGCGGGCAAGCTGCCATTCTGGCTGGCACCGCGTCAGGTGGTTGTGTCCACGATCGTGTCCGATGCAGATGACTATGCGCGTGAAGTTGTGGCCGCCTTGAAAGCCGCCGGCGTGCGGGCCGAAGCCGACGTGCGTAATGAAAAGATCAACTTCAAGGTCCGCGAACATTCGCTTGGCAAGGTGCCTGTGATCCTTGCTCTTGGTATCCGCGAAGTTGATGAGAAGACAGTGACCGTTCGGCGGTTGGGCGAGAACAGAACGTCTGTAACATCTCTGGACGAGATTGTTGCATTGTTGCGCAAAGAAGCGACCCCACCCGACCTTCTGTAACATTCCAGCGCTGGAACCTGTAACAAACCCGCCGATGTCCCCATCGGCGGGTTCTATGTTTTCTAAGGGAAATTACGTCTAAGGCCACCCCACAATGGCAAAGATGCACTAACTTCTCCTCACGGAGCCGCGATGCACGGGGCTGTGAATGGCGTGTAAGCTGTGCGGGTGGTTAGAGTTTGCATATCGCCGGACCACGGTGACGATCAAACCTGACCTATCTAAAGGAAATTCTCATGTCCAACGCTACGAAAACCCTCGTTCTTGCAACTGCTGTTGCCTCTGCTGTTGCCGGCCTTGCCACCACTGCTGCCGCTGCAGACGATGTTAAGTGCTTCGGTGTGTCCCTTGCCGGCGCAAACGACTGTGCTGCTGGCCCAGGCACCACATGTGCAGGCACATCCACAATTGATTACCAAGGCAACGCATGGACATTGGTTCCTGCCGGTTCTTGCGAAACAATGGAATTGCCAGCAGCTGTTGATGGCATGGCCCGCATGGGTTCATTGGAAGCGCTAGAGCGCGACCTGCCAGCATAAGCGAAAATAGTGTAAGGTGGGTCTTGATCCACCTTACCTGCAAACGACGCCTTGGGGACTTTGACATGCTCGACACAACTCATCACGTGGCCTTGCCCGCGCGCCCCGGCGTTGGCTACAAAGCCCAACACTACACCCAAATAATGGACGATGCAGGCCCGCTGGGCTGGCTGGAAATCCATGCTGAAAACTATATGGGTGACGGCGGCCGTCCCATTGCGCAACTGCGCCACCTGTCCGAACGTTTCCCGATATCTGTACACGGCGTCGGCTTGTCCATCGGCGGAGACGGCGATTTGGACAAAGACCACCTTGCCCGCCTCAAGCACCTGATCTCTTGGCTGAACCCTGCCAGCTTTTCCGAGCACTTGGCATGGTCCACGCATGACAGCCACTTTTACAACGACCTGTTACCTTTGCCATACACTGCCAAAACACTTGCCAAGGTCGCGGCGCATATCAACCAAGTCCAAGACACCGTGGGTCGACAGATGCTTCTGGAAAACCCCTCCAGCTACCTCGGTTTTGCCGAATCCACGATGTCAGAGACCGCTTTTCTGCGCGAACTCGTCACCAAAACCGGGTGCGGCTTGCTGCTGGATGTGAACAACGTGTTTGTCAGTGCCACGAACCTCAAAACCTCGCCGCAGGCATATATCGATGATTTCCCTTTGCAAGCCGTCGGTGAAATTCATCTTGGCGGCCATGATGAGAACGAAGACGAAACCGGTGCGCCCCTGCTGATCGACAGCCATGGCAAAGCTGTCGTCGATCCGGTCTGGGCGCTGTTGGATTACACCCTAGCCAAATCCGGCCCCAAACCCTTGCTGATCGAATGGGACACGGACGTTCCCGAATGGCCTGTTCTTGCTGAAGAAATTGCCCTTGCGGATCAGGCCCTCACGCTGGTCACGACATGACCTTTGCCCAAGCCGCCTTCCAAGCCGCAATCCTTGATCCTGCCGCTGCTGTGCCAGATGGCGTGATTAATCCCGATGGCGCGCCAGCCAAGAAACGCTTTGATGTTTACCGCAACAATGTGGCCGTCAGCCTGTCAGACGCGTTAGAGGCTGCATTCCCCGTTGTGCGCAAACTTGTCGGCGATGATTTTTTTCGCGCGATGGCAGGCGTTTATCTGCGCAAACATCCCCCCAAATCCCCGCTGATGATGTTCTACGGGGATGCGATGCCGCAGTTCCTTGAACGCTTTAGCCCTGCGAAATCCATCCCCTACCTGCCCGATATTGCCCGGCTCGAGTTGGCATTGCGCCACGCCTATCACGCGGCTGATGCAACACCAGTTGATGCACAAGCGTTGGCCGCATTGACGCCAGAAGCCCTAATGGGTGCCAAATTACGGATTGCGCCCGCGACCCAAACGGTCACATCTGCCTACCCCATTTATGCGATTTACCGCGCCAACACCCAATCGGACGCCCCCAAGCCCGCGATGCGGGCCGAGGCCGTGATTATCACCCGCGCCGGGTTTGACCCTGAAATTCACGCCATCAACGCCGCTGCCGCCGCCTGCGTGAGCGCCTTACAAAAAGGCCAATCACTGGGGCAAGCGATGGCGACAGCTAACAACAGCCTCGACCTTGGCGCGATCTTGGGCCTTCTTTTGGCTCAAGGCGCTGTCACAGAAATTTACTGAAAGGCCATACCATGTCACCTTCTGCCCTTGCCCAATTGGCTCATCCCATCAACCGCGCGGGTGACGCAATCTTGCCGCTGCTGGCACGGCTCGTGTTCGTGGGCGTCCTGTTTATGTACTACTGGAATTCCGGCCTGACAAAACTGGGCGCCGGGATTTTCGGTATCCTGCAGCCGTCATCTGGCGCTTATGTCCAAATATTTCCAAAAGCGATGGAGGCCGTGGGCTATGATACTTCGCAACTGTCCATATTCCATTGGGCGGTCGTCACGGGGGGCACCATTGCAGAGTTCACACTTCCCATCCTGATCGCGATTGGCCTGTTCACCCGACTGGCAGCCTTTGGTATGATCGGCTTTATCATCGTGCAATCGCTCACCGACCTCTACGGCCACGGCGGGATTGCACACGAAGGAACGCTGGGCGCATGGTTTGACCGCTTTCCCGACGCGCTGATCCTGGATCAACGGGCCTTTTGGGTTCTGTGCGTGCTGATCCTTGTTTTCAAAGGCGCAGGTGCGCTGTCAGTCGACCGTGGATTGTTCAGAAATGCGCCTTAGGCTCGTCCGGTTTGCCAGCGGCAATGCCTAGGATGCCACCAAGGGCGACAAAGCCGATCGGGAACATCGTGCCGACGTTGAAACCGAATGCCGAGTAGAAGAAAAACGCACTGATCAACATCAAAAACCCGCCCCAAAGGGCGCGTGACTTCGCCATGGCACCCCCTGCAATCGCCAAAAGTGGTGCGATAAAGCTGGCAAAGCGGATAAAGCCCGGGTTTTCAAGGAAGCCGAAAACCTCGCCAAACTCTGCGTGTCGTTCCGACAATTCGGCATAGCCAAACCCGAACATCCCAACCAAAATTCCGATCAGGCCACCAATGATGCCTAGCATTCCAGCGGCGTTGCGCATAGGTCTTCTCCTTACTGCTCTAGTATCCACATAAGCGCGAAGTGGTTAGTCGCCAAGGTATTTCGCCTGCACATCCGGCTTCCAGCCGATTGTCCACGCGCCGTTATGTTCGATCACTGGCCGCTTCATTAGCGTTAGATGGTCTACCAAGAGTCTTTCAGGATCGGTCGTTTTTTCCGCCTCCGTCAACCCACGCCACGTGGTCGATGCCCGATTGATCGCTGCATCACCGAATTCAGCGATGATCTGAGCACGATCTGGGGTCGACAAGCCGTCCGCACGCACATCAATCGCTATTGGATCATGCCCAGCCTCTGCCAATTGGTTCAGCGCTTTGCGACATGTATCGCATGATTTTAACCCAAAAAACCGCATTTCGCCTCCTGTTTGTGCAATTTACCGACAGATCGCGGGGATGCGTCGACGTGTCATTTGCCTTTTTCATAAAACAGATAAATCTGGATCTGCAAGGCTTGGTTTAGATCGCTACCCGCGGTGCCCAGCCCTAAGAAGGAAAAGGAGAGCGGACAATGCCAAGCGGCACCGTAAAGTGGTTTAATACAACTAAAGGCTATGGGTTCATCGCACCAAACGACGGGGGCGTTGATATTTTTGTACATATTTCAGCGGTCGAACAGTCAGGTCTCCCCGGACTCGCCGACGATCAAAAGGTCACATTTGATCTGATCGAAGGCCACGATGGGCGCAAAATGGCGGGCAGCATCGCCAAAGCAAGCTAACCATACAGAGCTATCCAAACGCCGCGCAAAACAAAGCAACTATCGATTTTCGTCTGACCTGTTTTGCATGCGGCTGCGGATAAGTTGCATCACGTCAGGCGCGTCAGACGGTTGATCATCAAGGTCAGCCGTCAAAGCTGTGTTGCGCTCTTGCTTTTGGGCGACGGCACCTTGGAAACGCTGCATAAAGACCAAGACTGCGCCCGCGCATTGCAGGCTGAAGAACCAAAGAAACAAGATCAGCCCTAGCCCCAAAATGACCGCGCCTTCGACCCCAAATGCGGCCAAGTCAGTATAGCTATCAATCGTTTCCATACTTGCTGCTATCGCGACCAAGCTTTCCGCGAAACCAAGTTGGATGGCCAACCAAACGACAAATGGCGTCGTGAAGATTGCGCCAACATACGAGATGATCACCAAGGCCAGCATTGTCCCAAACCCATCCCCAAAACCAAAGAACGGCGTATGGGATCGCCCACCCGGATCAGCACCAATCGATGCACCAGCAAAAGGGACCAGAAGTGCGGTGCGCAAGGCGATTGTCAGCCCGCCGCCAACAATGAGACAGCCAAGTGTCAGCTTCGGGCTGACTTCGAACAATGCGGCGAAAATAGCTGCATCCTCTGCGCCCTGCATTGCCAAAAGGTCAGCGACCTCTAAGGGCGTCGCAAAGACAAATAGCCCCACGCAAACCACAAGAATAATCGACACGCACAGCCCTTCGAAAAAGCCATATCCAATCGCGGGCAACATCAGGCCAGCATAGGAATTGCGCGGACGAACCTCTTTGGCCTGTAGGCCGACACGCATACCGATTATGATCGGGACAACGCTTGAGGCCAAACCGAAGGCGATCACAAACAGGATCGCAAGGAATGGTGCGAACAACCCGAACACGAGGGCAAAGACCACCGCGACAGCCCCGAATGCTGCCAAAGCGACAATCATGATCGGCAAGACCAGCAGATATCGCCACAGGATTGCGAACGAGAATGGGAAGGCTCTTAGGAATGTCACACTGATCTCCAGCAAATGGCGTTGACGGACTATGACGGTCTGATCTGGGTCATAAAGCGGAAACACTGCGGCTTTTATAAGAAGCTCGCGGGTTATTCGCCGCGCATGCAGATGGCGCACAGCGCGATTGCAGGGTCAGTGGCCAAGCGCGCGGGCGCTATTTCATCGCCGCATATCAGGCAATAGCCGTATTCATCTGCGGCGACCCTTGCGAGGGCTGCGTTGATTCGTTGACGTTCTGCGCCGCGCCTGCGGGCTGTTGCTTGGGCCATCGCTTGGTTCTGCAATGCGTCCATCCGTGACAACCGCCCGACGGCTTGCTGATCAAGTTCAACGGTTTTTTGCCCCTGCTGGCCTGCTGCGTCCTCTGCATCAAGATCGGCAAGACGTGCACGCAAAAGTGTTGCGGGGTCTGTCACAACCAAATGGCGCGGGCTGCATCGTCCCAACCAAGCGTCCAACGCGCCCCGTCGGTGATGATGGGGCGGTACATCAGGGCGGGTTGATCTGCCAGTTGATCCTCTGCCTCGGACTCGCGCATCCACGCGTTCAGGTTGCGGTAAGCCTGCGATTTGCGGTCCACCAGATTGTCGCCAAATTCAGCAATAAGCGGTGCCCATTCGGCGGCCGTCATCGGTTCGGCGCGGACATCGCGAAAGGTGACGTTTTGGCCAGCCTCGGCCAGCGCCTTGCGGGCTTTGTTGCAGTCAGAACAGGTGGGCAGGCCATACAAGATCATGTGAGGTTTCCGGTGTTGTTTGGTTGAACCTAGCGGGTTCGGGGGACCGCCGTCCACGGTTCGTTAACGAGGTTTGGCGATTATCGCGGCATGTCTCATTATCGGCGGCCACAGCACGCAGGTGCCACGGTGTTTTTTCATCATACCTCCGAGACAACCCGTAGGGCGGGAATTTCCCCCGCCAGTGTTGTGTTTGAGTTGAAGTGTTGCGTAACGTCGGGGAGAACCCCAGCCCACGGCTTGCTTGTAGGTGTTTGAAAAAGGGCGACCAATAAGGCCGCCCTTCAGTGTTGATTTAAGCCTTCGGGAAGTCCGAAGGAAGCGCTTTAGCTGGTGGAATGTTGGGGAAACGACGCCCCTGCGTTACGTCAGCAATACGGCCAAAATTAAGCCCATTGTAGTACCCAGAAATCCACGAATATGGAATTTTCTTAGAGCGGGCCAATTTTATTACCGGAACCATTTCCGGCGTCAATTTAGGATCTCTCAAAGCCATTTTCCTTTTGGCTGTGGCCGAGCGTCAGCCTTGACGAAATGATCTAGATGAATCATGTGTCACCTGTTTGCTGTCCTATCTCGGTCAGTTTCAGGGGTGGAGGCGATGCCATGGCACCGCCCCCTACACGCCCTCATGGCGGCTGCTCACCTGCTAAGTGCTCGTAACACTTTGGCAGATCAGGGTGGTCGTCATATGGGTTCCACTACTCGAACCTCCTTTGTTGCTATCTATGTGTAAGCGGCAAAGCCGCCCAGCTCCCCGGAAAAGAGTTCCGGATCATCGTCCGCGTTGGGAGCCGATGTGTTGTCATTTCCAAAGTATCCACCGCCTTCGCTTGTGGAAAATTCAGGCGCTGGACCGTCTTTTGGTTTATGACTGAACCAAAGTTGATCATAATTTTTGCGGTCAATTCGCGCTGCCATTTCCACCAGATCAGAATTCAAACAAACGAGCCCTTGCCTGATCCTCCAGTCTTGCCAGACTGGGTCCGAGTGACGACAAACCTTCACCCAATCGCCTCCTCAAACTCCCGCCATTCCCCTTTACTCATCCCTGACGTCTCTTGCGTCACCTCTTCGCCCTTCAGCATCCGCCGCAGGCAATCGAGCGCCTTGCCAGATAGCGTCGCCCCGCCCATCCGGTAGTCCTCGAACGCGCCGTAGGCCGCTGGCACCCAGTCCGCGACGACTTTGCAAATCGCGTCCGCATAGACGCGGATTTCGTATTGCGCGTGGCTGTCCGCCCGCAACCGCAGGAAGTGGAACAGGTTGTGCAGGTCCACTTTCCAGTACCACTGCGTGTAGATGTTCGCGGGCAGGTTCATCCGCGCCAATTCGCGCGCCAACCCCTGTTGGCTTTCGCCGTCCGGTGTCGTGTCCGAGATCATTTCCGCATAGTGGTCATAGCTGCGCGCCGCGTCCCCTTTAAGGTATTCCAGCACGCGCGCGGCCTCTGCGCCCGTCAATGCTTCGCCGCGTCCTTGGTTATTGATCACCGATTGGGCAGCCAGTTTGTCAGGCTCTGGGATATAAAACTCGCGGTCCATGATGGAATAACGCGCTGAATATTCATTTACGTTTGCTGTCCGGTGCCGGATCCATTGCCGTGCCACAAAAACAGGCAGTTTGACGTGCAGCTTGATTTCGCACATCTCAAACGGGGTCGAATGCCAGTGACGCATCAGGTACCGGATCAGGCCGGTGTCGTTTTGCACCGATTTGGTCCCCTTGCCGTAGGACACCCGCGCCGCCTGACAGATCGCCGCATCGTCGCCCATATAGTCGATCACCCGGATAAAGCCGTGGTCCAGCACGTCATAGGCCTTGTAAAGATGCCCCTCCATCCCTTCGGATACGGCACGCAAGGTGGGTTTTGTGTTGGCACGCAGGGCGTCGATCTCGGCCTGTTGGTCGGGGGTCATTGGCATGG
>JBLHTS010000042.1:0-16427 GCA_047627695.1 Yoonia sp.
GGCTCTGCCTGAACAGTGCCAAGATCAGCGGGCGACAAGGTTGCAACGCCCAACGCCAGCGCATCAAACAAAGCGCGATCGTCATCCGACAACGCATCCATGTTCAACACGGTGCCATATCCCAAAATCTCTGGATCTTGCGCGCGGGCTTGCGCTTCTGGCGACATCAAGAAGTTCGCGGCAACCATCGCACCTTCAGATGAACCCGAATTGTAAGGGATCGCCACAAAGGACGCGTTGCCAATGGTGCCTTTTTCCAACACGAAGGTCCGCGCAGTTGGCGGCAATTGGTTGTTCGCAATCGCCGCGGTTGCTTCGCCGGGGCTGAACGAAATGGCCAGATCGACTTCACCGTCCGCAATCAGTTGCAACTGCGCCGGACCCGTTGTGGGATACGCACGCCCCGCCCGCCACAATGTCGGGGTCAGCGCATCAAGATAATCCCAAAGCGGGGCTGTCAAGGCATCATAGTTTTCATCCGTCGCAGACACAGACAACACAGACGCATCATCCAACAAATCAACCAAAGCCTGCTTGAGGAATGTTGTGCCCAAGAAATCTGGTGGCTGCGGATATGTAAAACGACCCGGATTAGCTTGCGACCATTCTAGGATAGCTTGCATCGATTCAAGCGGTTCGACCAAATCAGCAGTGTCATGGATAAACACGACCTGCGCCATCGCCCACGGGCTTTCAAAGCCTTCGATAGGCACGGTAAAGTCGGTCTGGACAGTCTTGCCGTCCACATCCACAAACGCCCAATTCGGCAGCTGTTCAGCATAGGGGCCAAAAAGCAAATCTGCATCTTTCATCGCGGCAAAGTTGGCCCCGTTAATCCAGATCATATCAATCGCACCATCGTCGTCTTCACCGGCTTGCTTTTCAGACAGAACGCGGGTGACGGCATCGGCGGTATCGGTCAGCTTCACATGCTCTAGCGTGACGCCATATTCTTCGGCCACGCGCGCGCCGACCCATGCGATGAAATCATTGGTCGTGGTCGACCCTCCCCATGCATTCCAATAGACGGTTTGGCCTTGAGCGGCGGCAGTGACGGCATCCCAGTTCGCAGGATCAGTATCTGCAAATGCCGGCACAGGCGCCAGCAAAGCAGCCAAAATGGCGAGATGTTTCATCAGTGTCTTCCTTTATGTCGTGTAGATTTGTTTGGCGGCATAAATCCGCAAAGTCGCCGTCGCAAAGCACAAAGCCCCAAAGACCCATGCAAGCGGTGTGAAGTGCTGCGGCAGCAGGCAAAGGATCACAAAGAACACGATGGTTTCTGTGCCTTCCAGAATGCCGTTAGAATAATAGAGTGATTTTTGGCCCTGCGCGTCTGTCTTGTCGCCGTGCTTTTCAGCCAAGATCGCGTAGCCCAGAAAGCTGGCTCCGTTGAAATAAAACGACGCGAGCAAGAATGCACCTGCAGCGCCATTTCCAGCAGGATCAGCCAATACAAACGCCAGCGGGATCGCACCGTAGAACAGAAAATCCGCCGCAATATCCAGATAGCCGCCAAAATCGGTCTTTTGGGTGGCACGGGCCACGGCACCGTCCAACCCATCAGCAATCCGGCTGGCCAACAACGGCAGCAGCGCCAACAGCGGTGCACCAACCGCGATCAAAAGGGCCGCGAACAACCCCAACGCCAACCCGATCATCGTCACGCCATTCGCGGTATACCCACGCGCTGCCAGCCCTGTTCCGATCTGGTTCAGGGGCGGATCAATCAATCGACGTGCGTAGCGGTCAAGCATGTGGTCTGGCCCAATGTTTCGCACGTTGTGACCCATGCGACGGGTTGACGCAATCGGCCTGACGGGAATGTGAGATCGCAGGCGCGCATTGACATAAATGCGGGCAAGGTAGTCACCGTCTGTCGGCGTGCTTATGTTGCGACATATACTGGCTTACCTGCGCATCTGGAATTGCATCAGCGGAATATGTGAACGTGCCTTGCGTTTTCACTTCCTCAGCCGCGCGCATCAACGCACCAAGTGCGGCCTGCGCAAAAGAACCACCAACACTGATCAGGCGCACACCAGCGTCCGACAGCTGGGCGACTGAATAGGTCTGCCCTTGCAGCCCCATAACGACGTTGACAGGCTTGTCCAAAGCCGCGCAAACGGCTCTGATCGCCGCGATGTCGGTAGGCCCGAGGCATAAAGAACGTCTGCACCGGCATCTGAAAAAGCTTGTAGCCGCTTGATCGTGTCTTACAGATTGGGGCGTCCCCAAAAATAGTTTTCAGCCCGCGCTGTCAGGATAAACGGCTTGTCGTGCGCAGCGTCGGCTGCAGCCTGAATGCGCGTTACTGATACCCCGATATCAAAAATTGGCGCATTTGGATCGTCTGTCGCGCCTTCTATCGATCCACGCACCAGCCCTATTTCGCAAGAGAGGCGAATGGTTTCGGCACAGGTTTCGGGTGCTGCGCCAAATCCATCCTCAAGGTCCGCAGAAACAGGAAGATCAGTTGCTGCGTCTATCAGCAGCGTTCTTAAAGATTTCATCGCGACTAAGACCCGCGTAGGAATCGCGCTTTCCTTTCGAATAGGCAAACCCTGCACTTGTGGTTGCAAGTGCTTCAAACCCAAAACTGGTCAGCAAACGCGCAAAGCACGCGTGCCACAGGTTGGGCACGACGAGCGCCTTGTCGCCCTCATGCAGCGCCCTGAAACGTTCATATTTCTCTTGTTGGGTGGGCATAATTTCATCCTCTTGGTGATTGCTTCAAGGAGTTTGGCCGGTTCAAACAAGAGAAATACAAATTTCCTATGTGCAATATAGGATCGATGCAAAGCTGACAGTATTAACTAATACTGCTCTTGCGTCGTTAACTCAAAATACTATCAAGATTGCCGATTAAACTGATCAGCAAAGCTATCCCGCAAATCAGTATGGCAAGCCAGAATACATAGTGCATAACGATTGCCGAAACGCCAAAACCCATGGACAGGTATGACAGGCGATGCGGCTCGTTTCGGTATAATCCGATACCCCCAAGAACGACAGCTATCCCAGCGGCGCAAATTGCCGCTGCAGTAATCACTTGTGAATAGTCTGGCGGCGGAGGTGTCGTTTCAGGGACAGGTTCGCCCGAAAGGGCGCGCGCTGCGGATTGTTTAATGTCTGCGGCGATCTCTCCAATCACAGTTCCAGCGCGTTTTTCCTACGGTTCGAAGAATTCAGATAGCTGGATGACGACCGCAACAAGGCTCGCGATACCCAATATGACTCCAAAGAGCCCAAATTTCGCTAGTGGTGCGGCAGTGATTTGTTGCATTGCGATGTTCCTGTGTCGTCGGGCCGGAGGGTTGCGTTTGTAGCGGTTGGTCCGGCATCAATCTTTCAAGACCCTACACACCTTACGCGAAAAAGCGTGCCAAAATAACCGCTGTTCCGGATGCAAAGTTAGCCCCCGATCTTAGCCTTGATGCGCAATCCTTGGTCGCCCGCTTGCTTCAACCCTGACTGTTGCCTCAATGAACATCGTGCGGTTTTCGATCTGCGCCTCGGAAATATCGCGGCTAACGGACAGCCGAATTTCTTCGACCCCCGATGCCCGCACGACTGTTTCAACCTCAACTTGCAATGCAGATTCGAGCGCAAAGAGCGCCGTATCTCTATCCACAAAATTCTGAGGTCCATCAACAAAATGCACGACAAATGAACCTTCGCCCGCACTGGTTACCGTACCCGTCGCCTGCATCCGCACTTGCCCCACAACCGCGCCAATTGCATTCGCCACACCGCCATGGGCTGGCAAAACCATGCGGGTCCCAAGGCGTGTCCCAACAGCGCCATAATAGGTTGCCGCAGAAGCGCCTAATCCGATGACGGGGACGCCCAGCGACATCTGCATCCGCATCACGCCGTGATGCTGATCAAGGCCTGCCTTTGTCAATGGATGTTGCGCCAAACCCGCCGGATCGGGCCAATCCAGATCGTCTTCGGCAAAGCCCGCTTGCAGCAAGCAATCAACCGTTTGTGCGGTCAGTTGATCGACAATTCGGCACGCCAAAACCTCACTGGTTTCGGCCACGCGCGTTCCTGCACCCGTTCTGCGTCGCGCAAAAAGCGTCACGGCCTTTTCCGCTGCCTGCGCATCCCATGCATCAACCAATCCCAAAACATGCGCCGCATCAGACGGCGTCACACCTGCCAAGATCACCAAACCGCGCCCGACCAACCGCGCCAGAGCAGGGCTTTCCATACGCGACTGCACCGCATGCCCCAGCCGCAGCGGTCCGTCCGCCAACCGATCCACCAAGTTCTGTTCGCGCACATCCAAACCTTGCGGCATGTCCGACCAAAGCGGGATCACAAACTGCCCCCCATCCGTGGCAGGCATGTCCTGCGCAAGAGCACGGTCCAAGGTCGCGTGCACAAGTTGCGGGAAATGCTTGGCCGCCAGTGAAATCGGCATCAAGCGGCGCGGACCCAAGCGCAGACTACCCTCTAAGCCTTCGATTACGTGTACTTCGCTATCACCGCCCAGCCCCCAGGTGCGCATTGCGACAGCTTCAACCATCGTGCGAAAGGGACCAACCCTTGCCCCTTGTGGATCTATCTTTGGGCGACCATCACGCAGCAGGCATATATCCGTGGTCGTGCCGCCAATATCGCTAACCAGTGCGTCCGTTTCGCCTGTCAACCAACTGGCCCCCGCAATCGAGGCTGCAGGCCCACTAAGGATCGTTTCAATCGGCTTTTCGCGGGCGATGCTTGCTGAAACCAACGCACCGTCACCGCGCACGACCATCAACCGCGCCGTGATCCCGATGGACATCAGGTGCCCCTCGCAAGCAGTGATTAAACGGTCAAGCATACCAATCAACCGCGCGTTCAAAACGGCAGTCAATGCGCGTTTCGGACCGCCGAGTGCTTGGCTCAACTCATGCGAACAACTCACAGGCTTACCCGTCGTTTCACGGATCAAATCACGCGCTGCGACCTCATGTGCAGGATTGCGAGTGGCGAAAGAAGCAGCGACAGCGAAACCTGTGATACCGCCGCTCAGCTTGGCCAATTCAGTCTCTAACTTAAGCATATCAAGCGGGCGCGCTTCGTTTCCCGCGTGATTATGTCCGCCTGTCAGTCTGATAACCGGATCTCCGCGCAATGCCTCGGTCAGGCCTGCGCGACCCAAATCTGCGTCGTCAAATCCTATAGCGATCAACGCAATGCGCCCGCCTTGGCCCTCTACCAACGCATTTGTGGCAAGTGTTGTGGAAAGCGAAACCATTGCGATGTCGGCCGCAGCAACATTTGCATCCGCCAGCGCCGCATCAATGGCCGCACCAACGCCAATGGCAAGGTCAGGGCGCGATGTAAGCGCCTTGGCGGATGCAACGACGACATCTGCCGCCTCGTCCAAGACCACGGCGTCAGTATAGGTCCCGCCAGTGTCGACGCCTAAAAGGTAGGTCACAATACAAGATGCTCCATCTAGTTGATTTCGAAGACCAGCAGATCACCGGCTTCGATAGACACCGGCTTTAGCCATGTGGCCTCTGCGCCGTTTACAATGTCCCTCGCGAACCCTTCGCCATAGGTCGTCCCTGCACAAAGCAGCAGGTGCGTCGCATTTGTTTTTGCGATGTAGGCCTGCATTTCGGCTTCCGGTAAATTGAATGGGATGTAGCCATTGGCAAATGCGGCGGGGCTACGGTGGTATGGCCCCGAGATACTGCTGTGGTGTGTAGTAAAAAGCAACGCAGGCCCCAAGTTCATCGGGGTAAGGAAGACAGAAGGCGCAAGCGCATTCAGTTCGGTCAGGGCTGCATCTTTGCGGCACTTTTTGTCCTGCATTGTTCTTGCCGGCGTTTCAAACGGCAATAGCTGCTTGATTGGCGCCTCTAGAATTGCAGGCGACAGCAAGACAATGCTTGTCACCAAAAGACCTAGCGCCGCCACGGCTGTGCGCCCACGCAAGTACTTTTCAAGAAGAACGGACAGCACAAATCCAACCAAGACTGGGACAGCAGCGGCAGTCATCAAAAGCAAGCGGATCTGAGAGAATGACGCAAGCACGCCAACAGCACTCAGAATAAGAAGTTGAACGATCGTATCACGGCGGCGATCGGCGTCAGGGGTCGCGCCCAGTTGCAGCCAGAAAACGCTGGCCATTGTGACAGCGCCCACTACGGGCACCATCATCCTGATGTAATCCAACAGATTGGTCTGCGCAAAGACAATACCCGGTTTGCCTTCGCTGATGAACGTGCGGATGATGTCTTGGACTTCTGCGGGAAGCGATCCGTAGGGACCCGTGATGCACAGCCCAAGCAGGGGCCACGCCAAGGCACAGCCCAGCGCCGTCAGCACAATACTAAGGACAAACCGCCCCAGCGCCTTATCGGAAAATACAAAGATTGGAACTACACTTGCGACGCTAGCAACAGCGATCAGGCTAAGGACCGGCAGACCAAGCTGATCACACACGGGATTGGAAAGCTGCGACCAAGGTGTCTGACCTAGCCAGAAAACAACGCTGGCCACCGCAAGTGTTAGGCAAAAGACGGCAAGCAATCGATCTGCAATCGGCGTTATCCCCAAATGCGCCCGCGTGAGCAACAGCGCGCCTATCACCAAGATATAAGGTAATGTCTCTAGCCCGATTGCGAGAGCAAAAGCGGCACTCACCCCTGCAACCAGCCCCGACCTAATTGGTTGATCAGGCCAGACGATCGCGAAAGTAACCAATACGATCATCAAGATATGGACGTTATGATGGTCAATCGCGCCAGCCATAAAGTAGAATTCAGAGGTAAAGGGCCATAAAACTGTGCAAAGCATCGCAAAACATGCGGCAATCGGGCCAAATAATCTCTTGGTTCCAAAACCGATCACAAGAACCATCAAGACAGACAAAATGGTGGGCCAGACGGTCAGGGCAATTGTTTGTGCCGTCTCATCAGGGTAAATCCACGAGAATACGACGATCAGCCCGCCAATCATCGCATCGATATAACGCGACCAATGCATCAGTACGCCCTCGGGCGGCATCAGTCGGTATTGGACCATGTCAAACCAACCCTGACCACCCAGCCAGTTCTGCACCAACAACAGGCGCATAGCACTGTCGTTGCCCAAAATCGCCAAGTCGCCATCCAGCACCAAACTGACGATGACGGCCTTTGCCACAACGAATGCAAGAACACCCGCAAGGCAGGCAAGAAATATCCAACGCAGGCGCGGCGATGTTTCAACGTTGGTCATGATCAGAAGGTACCTTGCATTGCAATTGTTATCATTTCGCCCAGTCCAACAGCCCGCAGGTATGGTCAATATAGTAGATCACGCGCGCCCGCCCCGAAAGGCGATCAACCGAGCGCCGAAGAAATTTATGAACGCACCAAAAAATGACCCCAAAGCAAACCCCCAAAAGATCAGCGTGGCCGTTGTGCCTAGCAATGCGATAAATGCTGAATAGACAAGGTAGTTGCTCAGCGTGCCAATAATTTGCACACCAAAATACCGGCGGAACTGACCTTTTTTACTGGCATCACGGGTCGCGCGAAAAGTCCAGTTGCGGTTCAGAATCCAAGTGACAACGACGGCCACGGGAAACGACGAAGCGCGGGCAAAGTACGGGTTGAAATCTAGCGAAAGAAGACCCCAAAGCAGCGTCCCATCGACAACGAAACCAATCCCGCCAACGACGCTAAACCGCATTAATTGAGTCCAAATACTCGACTGCATCGCAGGCTATTTTCGCGGTGGCGCTGGATGCGACAAATAGGCCATCCGTTTCATTTCGCGACGACCCAAGGTTACCGTGTCCAGAATGAACCCCGCCATGACAGACAGCACTGCAATCACCATAATAGCCGAGGCCAGAATTGCAGTCGGGAACCGTGGAACAAGCCCTGCGTCCAAGAACTCGGCGACAATCGGCACACCCAACACAAGAGAAATAAGCCCTGCAAAAAGTCCAAAGCCACCAAACATCAATAATGGGCGTTCTTCTTTCACCAGCAAAATGATCATGTTGAGGATACGAATACCGTCTCGAATTGTGCTCAGCTTGCTGTCCGAACCGGGCAAGCGATCAATGTAGGCTGTTTCGACATCTGCAATCGGCATCCGCAATTCCAACGCATGCACCGTCAGTTCAGTTTCGATCTCAAAGCCCCGAGACAAAGCTGGAAAACTTTTCACAAAGCGGCGCGAAAAGACCCTGTACCCCGTCAGCATATCGTTCGTGCGTTTGCCAAAAATGCTTGCCACAAGGCCTGTCAGCATCCAGTTGCCAAAGCGGTGACCCGGCCGATAGGCCTCTTGGATCTCTGTTACGCGGCTGCCGCTGACCATATCCAGCGTCTCTGTGCGCAGCTTGTTGATCAGTTGAGGTGCAGCCTTTGCCTCGTAAGTGTTGTCGCCGTCCACCATGACATAAATGTCCGCATCGATATCTGCGAACATGCGCCGGACAACGCTGCCTTTGCCTTGCTGTGTCTCCACGCGCACGATTGCGCCTGCGGCTTTGGCCACCGCAGCAGTATTATCTGTCGAGTTATTGTCATAGACGTACACATCAGCATTCGGCAGTGCCGCTTTGAAATCGGCGACGACCTGTGCGATTGGCTGCGCCTCGTTATAGCAAGGGATCAGAACCGCAATTTTTGGTTCCAATGAAGGTTCTGACATCAATTTTTTTCCATTTTCTGGCACTGTCCATTTGCGCAGAGTCTGACCTGCTTCGCCAATCCAAACAAGCCGATGCCAGCCTTTTGCGGTGCTTTTGTGACCTTTGCGTGCAATTGGGACACCTGACCATTGTCTGTCGATGATATTCCAGCCAATACTCTTGCTATGAACACACAAAACGATCTGACAAAAGCCATTACCACCCGACGCGAAGACCTGATCGCGCTGACCCAAGACCTGATCCGCATTCCCACGCTGAACCCACCCGGCAACAACTACCGCGAGATTTGCGAGTATCTGGACAAACGCTTGCGTAAATTGGGGTTTGACACCGAATTTATCCGCGCGTTCGACGCTCCGGGTGACAGCGATAAATACCCACGCTGGAACATCGTTGCACGGCGCAGCGGCGGTCAAAACGGCGACTGTGTACATTTCAACAGTCACACCGATGTGGTCGAGGTCGGCAATGGCTGGACCAAAAACCCCTTTGGCGGCGAACTGGTGGATGGCAAGATTTACGGACGCGGGGCCTGCGACATGAAGGGCGGGCTTGCGGCGTCCATCATTGCCGCCGAGGCCTTTATCGCCACGCATCCCGCCTATCACGGCGCAATCGAAATCTCTGGCACCGCTGACGAAGAATCGGGCGGTTATGGCGGTGTCGCCCACCTTGCCGAACAGGGCTATTTCGACCCTGCCCGCGTCCAACACGTCATCATCCCCGAACCGCTGAACAAAGACCGCGTTTGCCTTGGCCATCGCGGCGGCTGGTGGGCGGAAATTGAAACGTTCGGCGAGATCGCCCACGGGTCCATGCCGTTCTTGGGTGACTGCGCCGTGCGCCACATGGGCGCCGTGCTTGATGAATTTGAGGATAAACTCTACCCCGCAATGGCCGCGCGCAGAACCGAAATGCCTGTCGTACCCGACGGGGCTCGATCATCCACGATGAACATCAATTCCATCCATGGCGGCCAGTCTGAGCAAGACAACGACTATACCGGCCTGCCCGCGCATTGCGTGCCGGACAGTTGCCGCATCGTGATCGATCGCCGTTTTCTGGCCGAGGAAAACATCGACGATGTACGCGGCGAAGTCACCGCCTTGCTCGAAGGTCTCAAGGCCAATCGGGACCGTTTCGACTATGATTTGCGCGAAATGAACGTGGTTCTGCCGAGCATGACTGACAAAGATGCCCCTGTGGTGCAGGTAATCGCGGCAGAGATCGAAAAGGTACTGGGCAAACCGGCGCAATTCGTGGCGTCACCGGGGACCTACGACCAGAAACACATCGACCGGATCGGGAAGCTAAAGAACTGCATCGCCTACGGGCCGGGGATACTAGAGCTAGCGCATAAGCCCGACGAATACATCGGCGTCGATGACATGATCGACAGCGCAAAGGTCATGGCGGGGGCGTTGGTCAAGATTTTGAACCCATAGGGCGGGGTTGATTTGCCGCACCATAACAACAAGACTGCCACCAAACAGGGGGAAACCAAATGAACGTTTTCAAAACACTCGCTACAACGACCGCCATCGTACTGGCCGCTTGCCCGGCACTTGCCCAAGACAGCATCACTGTCGCCATCCAGCTAGAGCCGCCGAACCTTGATCCGACAGGCGGTGCTGCACAGGCCATCGATTCCGTGCTTTATTCCAACGTGTTCGAGGGGCTGACCCGCTTTGACGCTGACGGAGCAATCATCAATGGTCTTGCCCAAAGCTGGGATATCTCTGAGGACGGTTTGGTCTACACCTTCAATATTGCGTCTGACGTGAAATTCCATGACGGCACAACGATGGACGCAGAAGATGTGAAATTCAGCCTCGACCGCGCCCGGGCCGAAGACAGCACGAACGCCCAAAAGGGTCTGTTCGCGGGTATTACTGATGTGACCATCGTTGATCCGCTGACCGTGCAAGTCACTCTAGACCAGCCCAACGGCAACTTCGTGTTCAACATGGCGTGGGGTGATGCGGTTATCGTGGCCCCTGAAAGCATCGCCGATATCGCCTCAAACCCCATCGGCACTGGCCCATTCACTTTTACCGATTGGGTGCAGGGCGACCGCTTGGAAATGACGCGCAACGACAGCTATTGGGGTGCAGCCCCTGCGTTGGCAAGCGCGACGTTCCGCTTTATATCTGACCCGACGGCAGCCTTTGCTGCTGTAATGGCCGAAGATGTCGACGTCTTTGTCGGCTTCCCCGCCCCGGAAAACCTGCCGCAGTTCGAGGCTGACCCGCGCTTCCAGGTTCTTGTCGGCAACACCGAGGGCGAGACGATTCTGTCTATCAACAACAAGATGCCACCCTTCGATAACATCCTTGTCCGCGCTGCAGTGGCCAGTGCGATTGATCGCCAAGCCATTATCAACGGCGCGATGTTCGGTTACGGCACACCAATCGGGACACATTTTGCCCCGCATAACCCCGATTACGTCGACCTGTTGGGTAACTCGCCCTATGACCCCGAAGTTGCACGCGCGCTGCTTTCGGTCGCAGGTTTTCCAGATGGATTTACGACAACGTTAAAATTGCCACCACCATCCTACGCGCGGCGTGGCGGAGAGATTATCGCCTCACAACTGCGCGAAATCGGGATCGAGACTGAAGTGTCCAACCTTGAATGGGCGCAATGGATAGAAGAAGTGTTTACCAACAAGGACTTCGGCCTGTCCATCGTCAGTCACACCGAACCGATGGACATCGGCATATATGCCAATCCTGAGTACTATTTCCAGTACGATAACCCAGATTTCCAAGCACTGATGGAAGAGCTGAACGCAACGACTGACCCTGCCACCCGCAGCGAAATGTTGGCGCGTGCACAGACAATCATCTCTGAGGACTACGTGAACGGATACCTGTTCGAACTCGCCGTCGCGACCGTCGCTAAGGCGGGTATCAACGGCTTATGGGTGAACCAGCCAACAGCCGCGGTTGACCTGTCCGGCGTCAGCTGGAGTAACTAAGAAAATGGCCCCGGTGCGTCACGGCCCGCCGGGGTCAATACCATGCTGATCCGACCAGAAACGCCCCATGATCATGCTGCTATTTTTGATCTGACCAAGTCGGCATTTGCGCCGATGTCCTTCAGCGACGGGACAGAGCCTGGCGCAATATCTGCCCTACGAAATGATGGCGACCTTACGCTGTCATTATTAGGTGACATCGGCGAGATTATTGGCCATGTCGCCTTTTCCCCGACAACGATTTCCGGCGGCAAAGGGCAATGGTTCGCCCTTGGGCCAATATCCGTACGCACCGCCAAACAACGCCAAGGTATTGGCAGCACATTAGCTGCTGAAGGCTTGAAAAGACTGGCAACAAAAGGGACCGCAGGCTGCGTCTTGCTCGGCACCCCGCAAGTCTATGTGCCGATGGGCTTTGTCAGTGACGGGCACCTGACTGATGGCGGTTTGCACACGAAATTCGTACAGTATCAAGTGCTAAACGGCAGTGTGCCGCAGGGTAAAATTGCGTTCGCTCCAGCCCTACAAGAGGATCACCCATGATCCGCTATGTCCTTGGCAGACTGACCTCATTGATCATCAGCTTGATCGTCGCCTCCGTCGTCATTTTCACGGTGATCGAGGTCATTCCGGGTGACCCTGCCGCCTTTATGCTTGGCGTGAATGCGCGTCCCGACACCATTGCAGCATTGCGTGCAGAAATGGGCCTCGATCAACCCGTCGTCGCGCGATATTTCGACTGGGTCACCGGGTTGCTGCAAGGCGACTTCGGGCGCTCGTGGACCTACAAAACACCCGTGGCCGACCTCATTTCGGACAGGGTCTGGGTGTCGCTACCGCTGGCGATCTACGCGCTTTTCCTTTCCACGATCATCGCTTTTCCTGCAGGCATCTATGCGGCCAGTAGGCGGGGCGGGGCAGGTGATATCACTATCATGGGGGCCACCCAACTGGGCGTCGCAATTCCCAATTTCTGGTTCGCGATGATCCTTGTGTTGATCTTTGCGATCAACCTACGCTGGTTCAGCGCGGGCGGGTTTCCGGGATGGGACAACCCACTTCTCGCGATCAAATCCCTGACCCTGCCCGCTATCGCACTTGCCCTACCACAAGCGGCTATCCTTGCGCGTGTGATGCGGTCTTCCTTGCTTGATATGTTGGGCGAGGATTTCATCCGCACCGCCCGCGCCAAAGGTCTGACCCGCAGGCAGGCACTTTGGCGGCACGCGGTTCGCAATGCCTTGATCCCTGTGCTGACGATCATCGGCCTGCAGTTTTCGTTCCTACTGGCTGGTGGGATTATCATCGAGCAGGTCTTTTTCCTGCCCGGTCTGGGGCGGCTGATTTTCCAGTCCATCAGTGCGCGCGACCTGATCGTTGTAGAAAGCGTCGTGATGCTCCTGGTTTTCGTCGTGATCTTGGTGAATTTTCTGGTCGACCTGGCCTATGCCGCCGTTGACCCGCGGCTAAGGACCAAGTCATGAACCGCAACCTGATCATCGGCTCGGCGCTGACTTTGCTGTTCCTCATCCTTGCGGCAGTGTCCTTTGTCTGGACGCCATATGATATCAAAGCCCTTGATATCCCTAACAAGCTACAAGCCCCCAGTGGGGGAAACCTGCTGGGTACTGATCATTTTGGTCGTGATATCCTGTCGATGATTATGATGGGTGCGCGGACCTCTATCGCCGTTGCACTTGTAGCAGTCGGTATCGGCATGGCGATTGGCGTGCCGCTAGGATTGCTGGCCGCAGCGCGGCACGGATCGCTGCTGGACGAATTGATTATGCGCGGCAATGACCTTGTTTTTGCCTTTCCATCGTTGGTGATCGCGATCCTGATTACGGCCGTTTTTGGTGCCTCTGCGGTCAATGCAATCATCGCTATCGGCATCTTCAACATCCCCGTATTCGCACGCCTAAGCCGTGCTGCCGCCTTGCCACTGTGGGAGCGTGACTTTATCCTTGCTGCCCGCGTCTGCGGCAAATCCGCGACCCATATATCGGTCGAACATATCCTGCCAAACATGACCAATCTGATGATCGTCCAAGGCACGATCCAGTTCAGCCTTGGCATTCTGGCCGAAGCCGCACTGTCCTACATTGGCCTTGGCGCACAACCACCCACGGCAAGTTGGGGGCGGATGCTGGCAGACGCGCAAACACTGGTCAGCATCGCACCGCACACGGCGCTGATGCCGGGGCTTGCGATTGTGTTTATGGTGTTGGGGTTGAACTTGCTAGGTGACGGGCTGCGCGACCGCCTTGATCCACGCATTCGGGTGGTGCGGACATGACCCTTTTAGTGATCAAAGACCTGTCCCTGCGGATCGGCAGCACTGAGATCCTACACGATATCGACCTGACAGTCGCGCATGGCGAAATCGTCGCGATCACGGGCGAAAGCGGGTCGGGAAAGTCGATGACCGCCCTATCTATAATGGGATTGCTGCCTCAAAGCGCCGATGCTCGTGGCACAATCAGGCTGACTGGCACAGACATTCTGCAAACCTCTGAGCCGGACCTTTGCAAAATGCGCGGTAATACCATGGGCATGGTTTTCCAAGAACCGATGACCGCGCTAAACCCTGTGCAAACCATTGGCGCACAGGTAGCTGAGACGATCCTGATCCACGAAAAAACCAGAAGGGCAGACGCGCACAAACGGGCGGCTGCAATGTTGGAACGGGTGGGCCTCAAAGTCCCGCCCTCACGCTTCCCACACGAATTGTCGGGCGGCCAACGCCAGCGCGTCGTCATTGCAATGGCCATCGCGCTGCGCCCGAAACTGCTGATCGCGGATGAACCGACAACCGCGCTTGATGTCACCACCCAAGCGCGCATTCTTGATCTGCTGCGTGATCTTGTGCGCGAATTCGACATGGGGCTTTTGATCATTACCCATGACCTCGCCGTCGTCGCAGACGTCGCCGATAAAATTGTCGTCATGCAGAACGGAAAAGTGGTCGAGGCGGGTGCGACCGCACATTTGCTAACCCACATGCAACACCCCTACACTAAGGCTCTGTTCGAGGCATCCAGCCATGTCGTAGAATTGCCCCCAACGCCCATATCATTGCCGTTACTAGCGGTAACCGACGTCGCACGCGACTACCCTATGGCACGCAAAACCCTGCTTGGCCCTCGCCCCATGTTCCGCGCACTCGAGGAGATCACCTTCCAGATCAACCAAGGCGAGCGGATCGGCCTTGTCGGCGAAAGTGGCTGTGGAAAGTCGACCCTAACACGGGCGATTTTAGGTCTAGAGGACGTGCAAAGCGGCACGATCACCGTGGGCGACGCACCCGTTTTCACAGGCAAACAGCCTAATCTGGCGGTCCGGCGCAAAATGCAGGTCGTGTTCCAAGACCCGTACAGCAGCTTCAACCCGCGCCACCGCGTTGATCGGTTAATCACTGAACCATTTCACCTGCTGCAGGACCCACCCAGCGGCACCGCACGTGACACGGCCATTGCTAACGCGCTACGCGACGTAGGCCTGTCGCCCGATGACGCGACGAAATACATCCACGAATTTTCCGGCGGGCAACGCCAGCGGATCGCAATTGCCCGCGCCCTGATCATCGAACCCGCGCTTATTATCTTTGACGAAGCAGTCTCGGCCCTTGACGTATCTGTCCGCGCGCAAGTCTTGGATCTAATCGCCGATCTATGCCGCAAACGCCCGCTTGCCTATCTGTTCATCAGCCACGATTTATCTGTGGTACGCACGGTCACAGACAAGGTTATGGTCATGCAGGCCGGCCGGATCGTGGAACAAGGCGACACAGAAACCGTTTTCACAAACCCTCAACATCAGTACACTCGGACCTTGATCGCGGCCGCACCACAGCTGCCAGCGATTGCGATTTGAGAACGAAAAGGAGCATCCATGCGACTGGCAGGCAAAACAGCGATAGTCACCGGCGGCGGGTCCGGCTTTGGCGCAGGTATCGCGCGCAAATTTGCAAGCGAGGGCGCGCATGTCTTTGTGGTTGATATCAACGGCGAAGCGGCCAGCGCCATCGCGGATGAAGTTGGCGGCACGGCGGTGACCTGCGACGTATCAAACGCCGCATCGGTCAACGCGTTGGCGGAAACCGTCCTATCCAATGGCCCGCTTGATATCTTGGTGAACAACGCGGGCGTCACCCACCTGCCCAGCGCCATGGAAGACGTGACAGAGGCTGATTTCGACCGTGTCTTTAACGTCAACATGAAGTCGGTCTTCCTGCTGGCCCGCGTCTTTGTCCCGCATTTCAAGCAGCGCAAGTCCGGTGCTATTCTGAATGTGGCTTCGACCGCTGGTGTCTCGCCGCGGCCGCGTTTGAATTGGTACAATGCATCCAAGGGCTGGATGATCACTGCAACCAAAACGATGGCTGTGGAATTGGCGCCCGAGGGCATTCGCGTCAACGCAATCAACCCCGTCGCAGGCGACACGCCGCTGTTGAAAACCTTCATGGGCGAGGACACGCCGGAAATCCGCGCCAAGTTCCTGTTAACCATCCCCTTGGGTCGCTTTTCCACACCAGAGGACATGGGCAACGCCGCCTGTTTCCTGTGTTCAGACGAGGCCAGCATGATCACAGGCGTCGCGATGGAGGTGGACGGTGGACGGTGTATTTAAAACGGGACCAAGAAACCTCATTACCGATGTAGCAAGGCTCAAAGTTGGCAACGCACAGGACGATCACATCAAGACGGGCAGTACCGTTTTGGTTGGTGATGCGCCATTCAAGGCTAGCGTCCATGTCATGGGCGGTGCACCTGGAACAAAAGAAACTGACCT
>JBLHTS010000043.1:0-16054 GCA_047627695.1 Yoonia sp.
TTGTCGTCGGTACCGACCGCGCCATGATGGCAGCGGCAGCGAACCGGTTGGGCGAAGTCGGCGGCGGCGTGACCGTTTGGAAGGACGGTTTCGAACTGGCATTGGTCGAACTGCCGATCGCGGGCCTGATGTCTGACAGCCCTGCTAGGGATGTCGCGGCGAAAGCCGACCAAATGGTCGCGGCCATGGGTGCTTGCGGCTGCACATTGAACAATGCGTATATGCAGCATTCGTTGCTGGCGCTGGTTGTCATCCCGTCGTTACGGATCTCTGATCTGGGCTTGGTGGATGTCGACAAATTTGAAATCACCGATTTATTTAAGGAAAATGCATGAACGTGGCCCCACAGGCATCAATCCAAACCCCAGATGTCCCGATGCACGAAAGCTTCACTGATCCGAAACTGGCTGTCGTCCGCCTGCAAGAGATTTATCAGACTGCCGTAAAGTTTCTGTCAGAGAATTTTGTGAAGGCGCTATCCGAAGGTCAGCCAGAAACCCGTGTGCGTGCATTCTATCCTGAAATTCGCCTAACAACGACAACCTACGCCAAGACGGACTCGCGCCTGTCGTTCGGCCATGTGGCAGAGCCGGGCATGTATGCCACGACCGTCACGCGTCCTGATCTGTTCGCCTCGTATCTGGAACAACAGATTGGATTGCTGCTGCAAAGTCATGGTGTGCCGGTTGTTATCGGAGCGTCGACTACGGAAATGCCCGTGCATTTTGCTGCAGCCAATGATCCGAACCTGACTGTGCCGCATGATGGCTCAATGGATTTCAACTTGCGCGACAATTTCGACGTGCCGGATTTAAGCACGACGCATGACAGTATCGTCAACGGCAAAGGCTTTACCTACGCGGATGGCGCGTTGCCCTTGGCGCCTTTTACCGCACAGCGCGTTGATTATTCGCTGGCTCGTCTGTCCCACTATACCGCCACCGCAGCAGAGCATTTTCAGAACCATGTGCTGTTCACGAACTACCAGTTCTATGTCGAGGAATTCGAAGGCTACGCCCGCCAAATGCTGGCCGATCCTAACAGTGGCTACACGAGCTTTGTCAGCACTGGAAACATCGAGATTACAGACCCCGACACCCAAATCGCAGCCCCTGCGAAACTGCCGCAAATGCCGACGTACCACCTAAAGCGCAAGAACGGTGGTGGGATTACTTTGGTCAATATTGGCGTCGGTCCATCCAATGCAAAAACCGCAACGGATCATATCGCCGTGCTACGCCCACATGCATGGTTGATGGTGGGACACTGCGCTGGGCTGCGTAATTCGCAACGACTAGGCGATTTCGTTCTGGCGCATGCTTACCTGCGTGAAGACCACGTGTTGGATGATGACTTGCCCGTTTGGGTACCAATCCCCGCGCTTGCTGAAATCCAGATCGCGCTGGAAAAGGCGGTTGCTGATGTGACGACCTTGGAGGGGTTCGAACTGAAACGGATCATGCGTACAGGCACAGTCGCCACCATCGATAACCGAAACTGGGAACTGCGCGAACAGGCAGGTCCAGTGCAGCGGTTGTCGCAGTCACGGGCGATTGCGCTGGATATGGAAAGCGCGACGATCGCAGCGAACGGTTTTCGCTTTCGCGTTCCTTACGGGACGCTCCTTTGTGTCAGTGACAAGCCGCTTCATGGCGAGTTGAAGCTGCCTGGAATGGCCTCTGATTTCTATAAAACACAGGTCGCGGCGCATCTGATGATCGGAATTCGGGCGATGGAAGCCTTGCGCGAAATGCCGCTAGAACGTATTCACAGCCGGAAATTGCGCAGTTTTGAAGAGACCGCCTTCCTTTGAAGCAATAAAATCGCGAAAAATCGCGTATTTTATCAGGTAAAGTGACACTAATTGTTGTGATGGCACACAAGATGCCGTTAAATGTGCGTATAACAGGCCCTACTGCTGGGGCGATTGAGGGAGACCAGAAAAATGGCAACAAAACCACTAACAAAGGCGCAGCTTGTAACTGCACTTGCCGAAGAAACAGGCATGGACAAAAAAGCTGCCGGCGCTGCATTGGATGCGGTCACAGGCATCATCACCAAAGAAGTATCCGGCGGCGGCGCTGTGACACTTCCTGGCGTTGGTAAAATCTATTGCCGCGAACGTCCAGAGCGTATGGTTCGCAACCCTGCCACGGGTGAGCAGATCAAAAAAGAAGCCGACAAGGTTGTCAAAATGACAATCGCAAAGGCGCTTAAAGACAGCGTGAACGGCTAAGCCATCCGGCCCTAGAGCAAGATGCGAAGTTAGGAAAAGGTCGCCCCGAACAGGGCGGCCTTTTTCGCTATCTATGACGCGGACGCCGCGCGTTCGGCGATACGCAGGCACAGGGCCGTCGCCTTTTCCATGTCCTGCACCGATATCCATTCAAGCGGTCCGTGAATGTTCTGCATGCCCGTGAAAAGGTTCGGACAAGGCACGCTCATTTCGGTCAGGCGCGATCCGTCCGTGCCGCCTCGGATTGGGACAGATAGTTCTTGGATGCCTAAATCGGCAAGGGCGGCGCGTGCAAGGTCGACCGGCGTCATGTCGTCCTCCAGCCAATAGCGCATATTGCGGTATTGTGGCGTGATCTTGCAGTCAATCTCGGCACGCGGTTCAGTGGCGGCAATAGTTTCGCAAACCTGCCGCATCAACGCACCCTTCGCTTCCAGCCCTGCCAATTCAAAGTCGCGCAGGATAAAGCGCACGACGATCTCTGCGGCGCTGCCTTTCATGTCGACAGCATGGATAAAACCCTGATGCCCGTCGGTTGTTTCAGGGGTCAGCGTCGTGTGTGGTAGGGTGTCGATAATTTTCGATCCAAGGTGAATGGCATTCACCAGCTTATCTTTGGCACTGCCCGGATGGATCGAAACGCCCTTGATCGTCACAACTGCAAAATCAGCCGAGAATGTCTCGTAGACGACTTCACCCAAATCACCGCCATCGAATGTGTAGGCGAAATCTACGCCCAGATCCTTGGGCAAGTTTTCATCAACACCGCGCCCAATCTCTTCGTCAGGGGTAAAGGCAACCCGGATCGTGGGGCGTTTGATTTGCTGGTTTTCAAGAAGATGCCGCGCGGCGGTCATGATGATTGCGATGCCGGCTTTGTCGTCAGCGCCCAAAAGCGTCAGCCCTGACGCAGTGACGATGTCATCGCCGACTTTCTGGGCAAGATAGGGGAAATCTTTGGGCGAAAGGGTCAGGTTTGGATCGTCAGGATAGGTGATCGCGCCACCATTGTAGCCTTCGATCAACCTTGGCTTCACATTGGTCGCATTGAATTGCGGGGCGGTGTCGACGTGCGCTAAGAACCCGACGGTCGGCCCCGCGACGTTTCCGGGGATCGTGGCGATGACGGTGCCATAGCTGGTTTTAGTGATCTCGGTTGCACCGATTTCGGTCAATTCTTCGACTATAAGGTCCAGCATTGTGTGCTGGATCTGGGTGGACGGTGAAGAGGGGCTGTCCATGTCAGATTGGCTGTCGATGGCGCAATACCGGATTAGACGGGCCTTCAATTCGGCGTTAAACTGGGTCATGATAACTCCTTGGTCACTTTGCACGAGCAGGCATGACGGCCCTCGAGGAGTCAAGGTTGGATCGCGCTTTGACTAAGGCCAAGAACCCCATTGCATTCAGGTGATCCCTTTGGCTAAGTCCTATTCTAAAGGGGACCCTCATGGACATCAAAGCAGTCGCGATGGGATTGGCGTTCGCGCTGATGTGGTCTTCGGCATTTACGTCGGCGCGGGTGATCGTGGAATACGCGCCGCCGCTGTCCGCACTTGCGCTGCGCTTTCTGATTTCGGGCCTGTTGGGTGTTGGGATTGCTTGGTTTTTGGGGCAATCAGCGCGGCTTAGTCGTCGTCAATGGAAGGGCGTCGTGATCTTTGGGGTCTGCCAGAACGCACTTTATCTGGGATTAAACTTTGTGGCGATGCAGACGATCCCTGCGTCGTTGGCGGTGATTATTGCATCAACCATGCCGCTTTTGGTGGCTGTTGCGGGGTGGTTGGTTTTTGGCACAAAGGTGCGGCCTTTGGGGTTGTTTGGCCTGATCGCTGGCCTGATTGGCGTTGTGTTGATCATGGGGGCAAGGCTGCAAGGCGGTGTCGATCTATTTGGCGTATTGCTTTGCTTGATCGGTGTGATTTCATTGACCGTGGCTACTTTGGCGGTGCTTGGCGCTTCGTCTGGCGGCAATGTCTTGATGATCGTGGGTCTACAGATGCTGGTAGGCAGTGCACTGCTTTGGATTCCTGCGCTGACGATAGAAGTCTGGGATATTACGTGGACTTGGCAGCTTGTGGTGGCCTTTATCTACACAACATTGGTGCCGGGTTTAGCGGCAACGCTGGTCTGGTTCTTGTTGGTCGGGCGCATTGGTGCCGTGAAGGCGTCAACGTTTCACTTTCTGAACCCGTTTTTGGGGGTGGCCACAGCGGCCGTGCTTTTGGGGGAAAAGATCGGCGTTCTGGATGTCGTTGGTGTCGCCATTATCGCAGGCGGGATTTTGGCAGTGCAGCTGTCCAAACAGTAAGGTGGAATATGATCCACCCTACCCAATCTGACCGCGCATGCCGCCCGTTTGCCCGCGATCCAGCAGCAGATGGTCAAGGATCACACAGGCCATCATCGCCTCACCCACAGGTACGGCGCGGATGCCGACACATGGGTCGTGGCGGCCTTTGGTGATCACCTCGGTCGCTGATCCATCCATGCGGATCGACTTGCGCGGCGACAGGATTGATGACGTCGGTTTCACAGCGAACCTTACGACAATATCCTGCCCTGTGCTGATCCCGCCAAGGATGCCACCGGCGTGGTTCGATGAATACTCTGGCCCGTTCGGCCCCATGAAAATCTCGTCCGCGTTGTCGCGTCCGGTCAGTGCCGCCGCCGCCATGCCTTCGCCGATCTCAACGCCTTTAACGGCGTTGATGGACATCATTGCAGCGGCCAAATCAGTGTCTAACTTGGCATAAACTGGGGCGCCGATGCCTGCAGGGACGCCGCGGGCGACAACTTCAATAATCGCACCGACAGAGTTGTGATCATCCTTGCGCAGCCATGCCAGATACTCGTTCCATTCAGCCGCCGCATCAGCGTCAGGACAGAAGAAATCGTTCTGATCGATTTGCGTCCAATCAACTTTGGCGCGGTCAATTTGTTTCGTCCCCATTTGGGTCATGTAGCCTTTGATCTGCACATTAGGTGCAATCGCGGTAATCGCTTCACGCGCGACACCGCCAGCGGCAACACGCGCCGCAGTTTCACGGGCAGAGGACCGCCCACCACCGCGATAATCGCGCAGGCCGTATTTCTGGTGATATGTAATGTCGGCATGACCAGGACGGAAAGTGTTGGCGATATCGCCGTAGTCCTTTGAACGCTGGTCAGTGTTTTCGATCATCAATTGGATCGGTGTACCCGTCGTCATACCCTCAAACACGCCAGACAAAATCTTGACTTCGTCGGCTTCATTTCGCTGGGTCGTATTCTTGTTCAAGCCAGGGCGGCGTTTGTCCATCCATTGCTGGATCATCGCAGGTTCAAGCGGTACGCTGGGCGGGCAGCCGTCTACAGTTGCACCCAAAGCAGGCCCATGGCTTTCACCCCACGAGGTGAACCGAAACAAATGTCCAAAGCTGTTGATCGACATGGGTGCCTCCCTTTTGTCCTGTGGGTCTAGCGGGCGTGACAATAAGGCTCAAGAGGTTTCCCTTGCCCCCATGCGTATTCCCGACTAGCTAAAGCGTACCTCGGGGGGCCTAAGAAGGCTGAGATTGCAAAAATGCGGACCCGTAGAACCTGAACCGGTTAGGACCGGCGGAGGGAAGGTTTAGCATGGTGCTATCCCCCATTTCCGCCCGTCGCATTTGGAGGATACGATGAAAAATACAACCTATCTACCACTTGCTGCGGGACTTGCCCTTTGCGCCACAAGCGCATCGGCCGAGACCCCAGTGCTGCAAGTTATGACTTACGACAGTTTTGTCACCGAATGGGGCCCCGGCCCCGCAATTGAAGCCGCATTCGAGGCCATTTGCGCCTGTGATCTGCAATTTGTCGGCACTGGTGACGGTGCCGCCTTGCTTGCGCGACTGCAGCTTGAAGGTCCTCGCACCGAAGCGGATATTGTGCTTGGTCTGGATACAAACCTGACCGCTGCCGCACGTAAAACAGGTCTTTTCGCGCCGCATGGCATTGAAGTTCATCTTGATTTGCCGATTGCTTGGACGGATGCGGAATTCCTGCCGTTCGATTGGGGTTACTTTGCCTTTGTAGGCAACGCGGGCGAAGCACAGGCCACATCTTTGCGCGACTTGGCTGACAGTGATCTGAAGATCGTGATCCAAGACCCGCGTTCATCTACACCGGGTCTTGGCCTGCTGATGTGGGTCAAAACAGCTTATCCTGACGAAGCGGCCAGCATTTGGACCGACCTTGCTGATAACATCGTGACGGTGACTTCCGGCTGGTCCGAAGCTTATGGCATGTTCCTTGAAGGCGAGGCGGACGCGGTTTTGTCCTACACTACATCGCCCGCATATCACCTGATCGCCGAAGAAGACGACAGCAAGGTTGCATGGGCATTTGACGAAGGCCATTACATGCAGGTCGAAGTCGCTGGCAAAGTTGCAGGCACCGATCAGCCGGAATTGGCTGATGCGTTCTTGGCGTTCATGGTGTCGGATGCGTTCCAAAGCGTGATCCCGACGACAAACTGGATGTACCCTGCCGTCACACCTGCAGAGGGGCTGCCAGTCGGGTTCGAAACGCTGATGACGCCTGAAACATCACTTTTGCTGTCGTCTGAAGATGCGGCTGCAATGCGTGGTGGCGCGCTGGACGAATGGCGCACAGCCCTGTCCCAGTAACCCCACGCTGGCCCAGCGTCGCAGCCGCGACGCTGGTGTTATTGCTGACCTTTGGCACGCTGGGCGCTGTTGCTTGGCGTGCCGAATGGGCGGGCGGGCTTGCGCCTGCTGACTGGGCTGCGGTGCAGTTCACCGTTGTTCAGGCGTTTCTATCTGCTGCGATCAGCGTGCTGCTGGCAATTCCTGTCGCGCGCGCTTTGGCACGGCGTAGGTTTCGCGGGCGGCAGCTGCTTATCACATTGCTTGGCGCACCATTCTTGCTGCCTGTTATTGTCGCTGTTCTGGGCCTTCTTGCGGTTTTCGGGCGAAGCGGAGTGTTGAACGACTCCCTGACCAGCCTTGGCTATGAGCCAATTTCAATTTTTGGCATGCACGGCGTTATACTGGCACATGTCTTTTTCAACCTGCCACTGGCGATCCGGTTCATCTTGCAGGGGTGGCTGTCGATCCCATCGGAACGGTTTCGTTTGGCCGCCACGCTAAATGCGCCTGTTGGGCGCTTGCTGGAATGGCCAATGCTGCGCGTGGTTTTGCCGGGCACGTTCTTGGTGATTTTCCTGATCTGTCTGACAAGTTTCGCGGTGGCGCTAACCATGGGCGGCGGACCGCGTGCCACAACGATAGAACTCGCGATTTATCAGGCGGTGCGCTTTGATTTTGATCTGGGCAAGGCGGCTTTGCTGGCTTGCATCCAGTTTGGTCTTTGCGTCTGGGCTGCGATCTTGGCCCTGCGCGTCACGGCAGAGAATGCAACGGGTGCAGGCATGGACCGCGTCGTTCAGCGCTGGGATGTAGCCCGCGCGGGCGTCGATTATGCGTGGATCATCGCCGCCGCTCTGTTCCTTTTGGCGCCGTTGAGCATGGTTGTTTTGCGCGGCTTGCCGGGGCTTTTTGATCTGCCCGACACAATATGGGCCGCCGCCATGCGTTCGATTATCGTGGCGATCGGTTCTGCAATCTTGTGTGTTTCTATGTCACTTGCCCTTGTGGTGCGCGGTGGGACGGTGATTGCGATTATTGGTGTTCTTCCGCTGGCCGCATCTGGGTTGGTTGTCGGTACGGGCGCGTTCTTGATCGTGTTTCCATTTATCCGACCAGCAAATGTGGCATTGCTCGTGACGATGCTGGTGAATGCGACGCTGGCATTGCCGTTTGCATTGCGTGCGATTGGGCCAGCGGCAGCACAGATCAACGCCGATTACGGGCAGCTCGGCGCGTCATTAGGTATGAGCGGTTGGGCATGGGTGCGGTTGGTGGTTTTGCCCCGCATGCGCAAGCCATTGGGTTTCGCCACGGGGTTGGCCGCGGCTTTGTCGATGGGTGATCTTGGCGTCATCGCGCTTTTTGCGGGACAGGCAGAAGAAACGCTGCCATTGGCGATGTACCGCTTAATGGGGGCCTACCGGATGGAAACTGCGGCAAGTGCGGCTTTGCTTTTGCTATCGCTTAGCCTGCTGCTGTTTTGGATTTGTGACCGAGGGGGACGTGGTGATGCTGACGTTTGAGAATGTGTTTCTTGCGCAAGGGGATTTTGCGCTGACGGTAGATGTGACTATGCCTGAGGCCGAAATCATTGCGTTGATTGGTCCGTCAGGGGCGGGCAAATCAACGATTCTATCTGCGATTGCCGGGTTCTTTGCACCGACGCGTGGTCGGATTTGCTGGAACGGCGCAGACCTTGCGGGCGTCGCGCCGAATGCGCGCCCCGTCAGTATGTTATTTCAGGACAATAATCTGTTTCCGCATCTCACTGCTGCGCAGAACGTGGGACTTGGGTTGCGCCCGGATTTGAAACTGTCTTCGGCGCAGCATGAGGAAGTCGAGGCTGCTTTGGCGCAGGTTGGTTTGTCAGGGTTTGGCAGCCGTAAGCCCGGCGCATTGTCAGGTGGGCAACAAAGCCGTGTCGCCTTGGCGCGGGTGTTGGTGGCTGACAGGCCGCTTGTGTTGCTGGACGAACCGTTTTCAGCACTGGGGCCCGCGTTGAAAGACGAGATGCTGGATTTGGTTAAGGACAAGCTGCACGCGGCAGGAAAAACCGTAATTATGGTGACGCATGATCCAGCGGATGCGCGGCGCATTGCAGATTGTGCCGCTTTGGTTGCGGATGGCGTGGTGACTGCGCCTGTCGCAACGGCTGAGTTGTTGGACAACCCACCGCCCGCACTTGCGGCGTATTTGGGGTAAGGAGGGTCAAGAAATGACGAACGAAAAAGGCCCACTCGAAAGCGGGCCTTTTTCGTTATCTGATATGGTCAAACTTAGTCTTTGTGCTTGAGTGGCGCCCAAATACGTTTGTTTGTCAGGTAAAGCAACACTGACAGAACTGTCAGGAACAATACGCCAGTCAAACCAGCCTGCTTGCGCGCAACCAGTTTAGGCTCTGCTGTCCACATCAAGAAAGCGGACACGTCTTCTGCGACATGTTCCAGCTCGGTCGAGTGGCCATCTGCAAACTCGACATCATCGCCGTAAAGTGGCTGCGACATTGCGATCCAGCTGCCCGGAACCATATGCTTGCCCTTTTCGTCGACACAGCTTTCTGGAAAGCCGCCAGCGCCAAAGGCCACGTTGTAGAAGCCGTCCATCGGTTCGCCTTCCAGCGCACACTCTGGCTCTTCGTGGTAGCCGGTCATCAAGGAAGCGATGTATTCCGCCCCCCCCATGCCGTTCACGAACTGGCTGATGCCTGTACCGTATGGGCCATGGAAACCAGCACGGGCCTTTGCCATCAGGCTTAGGTCAGGCGCGTTGGACAGGCTTGATCCTGGGAAGTGGTCAGCAGGCGCGGCTGTGCGGAAATCGCCTTCGCCGTCAAAAAGAGCCTGGTCGAAGACTTCGTAGAATTCGGCATAGGCGCGCATCTGATCCTCTGGCAGCGCCGGGCCGCCTTCATCATGCAAAGTGCGAAATGCAATGCGCTCTAGACCATGACAAGCGGCACAGATTTCAGTGTAAACCTGAAGTCCGCGCTGAAGCTGCATTTGGTCATAGCTGCCGAATGGACCCTCGAACGAGAATGCAAAATCCTCGATTTCGGTTTCGATTTCAGCGGCCATTGCCTGCCCTGCAGTGAGGGCAAGCGCTGTCGCAGCGGTGAGTGTGAATTTACGGAACATATTTTTGTCCTTTCTCACTCGGCCGGATTCGCGACAGGCTTGGCGCCGTCACTCTTCGGCGCGTAGTGCGCGTTGAAATCGTCTTCGATGGTTGCCGGTGGTGCGGTTGGCTTCTCGATCACGCCAAGCAATGGCAGGATGACGAGGAAGTAGGCGAACCAGTAAGTGGCACCAAGCAAAGCGATATATGGATAGATGCCTTCTGCGGGACGGGCGCCAACCCATGTCAGCAGCACAAAGTTCACCGCAAACAGCCAGAACCACCATTTGAACATCGGGCGATACCGTCCTGAACGCACAGAGGACGTGTCCAGCCAAGGCGCCAGCGCCATCACCACAATCGCACCGAACATTGCCAAAACACCAAAGAACTTGGCGTCAACAATGCCAAAGGTCAGCCAGTTCACAGCAATGACAACCCAGACCTCTTGGTCAAAGGCGCGCAGGATCGCGTAGAACGGTAAGAAGTACCATTCAGGCACAATGTGCGAAGGTGTGATCAGCGGGTTGGCCGGGATGTAGTTGTCTGGGTGGCCCAGATAATTTGGCATAAAGCCGACAACCGCAACAAAGACTGCCAGAATAACCGCCAGCGCGAACAAGTCCTTGATCACGAAGTATGGCCAGAACGGTAGCGTGTCTTTAGCTGCGTCTTCTTTGGATGTGCGACGCACCTCAACCCCGGTTGGGTTGTTGTTGCCAGTCGTGTGGAAAGCCCAGACGTGTACGATTGTCAGGCCCAACAGGATGAATGGCAGCAAGTAGTGCAACGAGAAGAAGCGGTTCAGCGCGGGCTGGCCGATTGATCCGTTTGGCGTGCCCAGCAGCCAAACTTGAACTGATTCACCGATGAACGGGATCGCGCCAAATAGGCCAGTGATAACAGCAGTACCGTGGAACGACATCTGACCCCATGGCAGCACGTAGCCCATAAAGGCCGTACCCATCATCAGAACATACATCAGCATACCGACGACCCATGTCACCTCGCGTGGAGATTTGTATGAACCGTAGTAAAGCGAACGGAAGATGTGCGCATAAACGGCCACAAAGAAAAGCGACGCGCCATTCATGTGGAAGTAGCGGATCATATGGCCGCCGTTCACGTTGCGCATAATGTGCTCAACCGAGGCGAAAGCCATATCAACATGCGGCACATAGTGCATTACCAGTACAATACCGGTCACGATCTGCAGCACGAGTGTGAAAACAAGGACGATACCCCAGATCCACATCCAGTTCAGGTTCTTGGGTGTCGGAAGCATGAGAACGTCATACATCAAACCAACGATCGGCAAGCGCTTGTGGAGCCACTTTTCGCCGCCGGACTTTGGTTCGTAATGGTCGTGGGGAATTCCGCCCATGGCTTTCTCTCCTTAACCGAGTTGAATTGTTGTTTCGTCCACGAAGGACGCGACAGGGACAGGCAGGTTGCGCGGCGCTGGGCCTTTGCGGATCCGACCGGATGTATCATAGTGTGATCCGTGGCATGGGCAGAACCAGCCACCAAAGTCACCTGCGTCACCCAAAGGCACACAGCCAAGGTGCGTACAGACGCCCATTTGCACCAACCATGTACCATCTTCGGTCAATGCACGGTTTTCGTCGGTGGCAGGTCCGCCCGCCGGCAGGTTCGCGTTTTCATGGATCGGATCAGGAAGCTCGCTGACATCTACGGCGCGTGCCTCAGCGATTTCTTCTTCTGTACGCGACCGGATAAAGACCGGTTTACCTTGCCATAGCACAGTAATCTGCGTTCCTGGGTCGACAGCGCTGACATCAACGCGGATCGAGGCCATCGCCAACACGTCGGCGGAGGGGTTCATCTGGTTTACGAGTGGCCAAACAGCGGCGCCCGAAATTACCGCACCAGCACCAGCCGTTGCGTAATAAAGGAAGTCGCGGCGTGTGCCCTGTTGATCATCTGCATGTGACACGGGATGCATCTCCGATTCTTATGATGGGCTTATTGCCCGCACGAAAAATAGACCAATGCCAACACCAGTCAATTTGGCCGTTGTTTATCCACCAAAACCAATGGCGTCCAGCAGACAATAGGGCACAGGCCATTTCAGCGTGGTAAATAGGGTGCAATAAATAACGCTTCCCTAACCCTCTTGCGACGAATCGGACGCTATCAGGATCGCAGAAAAACGCGCGCTGGTAGGTCCGCATCGGCAAAAAACGTCTGTTTTGTAAGAGTTTTCCCCGCAAATAGGCGGATTCCTCCCGATTTGGTGTGAAAACTGTCTCCATATGGCGACGGTTTCAGGTTCCTATTTAACCGAGCCTTAAAGTTTTATGAGGAGAGTGTAAGCCTGCGGTAATCTAATATTCGTTCGGCTTAGGACTTTTGACATGAAATGTTTGCTTGCTTTTTGCATTGCAGTACTCGCAGTACCATCAAGCAGCTTCGCGCAGGTTGAGCTAAGCTTTTATACCGGTGTGCAATCTGCACAGCCATCGGACGTGTCGATTCGTGACCCTTTGTCGCTTCCTGTGAATACCCGGATGGACTGGCGGGGGCGTTCATTTGATGCGCCGCTTTACTATGGCCTGCGCGCGACGTCATGGCGGTCAGGGTCTTTTGGGGTTGGTTTGGATTTTGTCCACAACAAGATCTATCCTTCGTCGCTTCCCGACGGCTATGACGTTTTGGAAATGACCGACGGGCTGAACACGCTGACCGTCAATGCCTACCGCCGTTGGGATAGCGTGATTGGGAACCTTGTTCCTTACGTTGGCGGAGGTATCGGGATTGCCGTTCCTCATGTTGAGGTCATCAACGATATGTCACAAACATCTGGCTACCAGTTGACCGGACCTGCTGCGACGTTGATCGCTGGGGCAAGTCTGCCACTGAATGACCAATGGTCCGTTTTTGGTGAATACAAAGGCACATACTCTGCCAATACCGCCGAATTGGACAGCGGTGGCACGCTTGAAGCTGACATCGTAACGAATGCGTTGAATTTTGGGGTCAGTTTTAACTTTTAGGACGTTAGTCTGGTACCGTCGCCATCATGCTGTCGCGGGTGCAGAAATCCGTGTGCCATTGTGCCAATGCATCATTGCCGCTCCGCCAGCCGCGCGCATCGTGACGCAGATCTATATAAGACAGGGCGCAAGCCATCCCAATCTGCCCGATATTCAGCGGCCCAGTCAGATGGTTCATCCAGTTATTGTTAACGGCGGCAATGCCACGCGCGGCCTTGGTCCACTGCACCTCAAGCCAGTTGGGTGATTGTTCCGTTTCGGGACGCAACCGCATTTCATAGGTCATTGACACGGTCGCATCCATAATCGCGTCGGCCGTTGCTTCCAAAGTCAGAATTTCCCAAATGCTGTCTTGCGGGTATAGCTGCGCGCCAGCAAGATCGTCCAGAAACCGGGTGATAACGCGGCTGTCATAAATCACGGGCCTGTCGGTGCGTAGCAACGCAGGGATCTTTCCAAAAGGGTTGGCCGTCACGACTTCGGGCGCGGACTTGATCGGGGAAGTTGTGACCAAAACCTCTTCGACCTTATCCATCAGGTTTGCTTCGCGCAGAACGACACGGGTTTTACGGACGTATGGCGAAGATGGAGAGATCAAAAGCTGCATGTTGTTGGGGTCCCGTCTTTGATATTTACGGAAACAAGACCTGATCCTGCCCGTTTTGCCAAGGTGGATATTTTGTCATCACCTTCCGAAACCGATCTGAGCCAAGAAACGCGTCCAGCCAAGCGGTCAGTGGGCCCAGTTCTTGCGTATCAAACCAAACCCGATCCGTGTTGGCGAATTGCCGCACAAACGGCAGGATCGCCATGTCGGCAAGTGTACGGGTTGGCCCCATCAGGAAGGGGCTTTGCGACAACCGCGCGTCAAGATCACGCAGAAATATCACAGCCTTGGCTCGCTCTGCCATCTCATCTCGGTCGGGGAATCGCACGGCGTATTTGGTGTGATCCAGCGCTTGCTTGAAAGGTCCGTCGCAAGCGTCAATCAGCGCATGACCTTCAGAGGACATCTTTAGCCA
Source organism: Yoonia sp. (assembly GCA_047627695.1). Classification (GTDB taxonomy): domain Bacteria; phylum Pseudomonadota; class Alphaproteobacteria; order Rhodobacterales; family Rhodobacteraceae; genus Yoonia. The sequence goes on from JBLHTS010000043.1 coordinate 14,024, forward strand.
GCCTTCGGGATCGCTGCGGCCCAGCGCCCAAAGCATCACATCGCGGCTTTCTTCGATCACCTTGTCACCTTTCTGCACGACAGGGACAGTTCCTTTGGGTGACGCCACCAGAAACGCCGCGGGTTTGTCTTTGAGCAGGATTTCTTGCAACGTGACCCGCTGACCGCTTGATTGGATCGCCAGCCGCGCACGCATAGCGTAAGGACAGCGTCTGAATGTCCAAAGTATGGGTAGGGTTGCCACGTCTGGATGCCTCCGGCGGGGGTATTTATGCTCGGGCGAAGTTAGGCGGTCAGCTGCTGTCCTGCAAATCCTGTAATTCTGGCTTGCACGATTTGGCCTTCGGGTTGGTCGCGGTCGAAAAGGACTTCTGTAAACTGTTCAGTCCGCCCCATGCGCGCATTTTCCATCAGGATTTGGTGTGTCTTGCCGGTTTGCGCAGCAAGGTGCAGGTCGACTTGCGCCCTGCCTGCGGCCCGCAATTTGGCCGCGCGTTCTTTAATCAGTTTGCCGTTAACGGGCGGCATTTTTGCAGCGGGCGTGCCCGGACGGGGCGAGTATGGAAAAACGTGCAGCCAAGTCAGGTCGCAGTCTGCGACCAGCGCCAGCGATTTGGCGAACATCGCGTCAGTTTCTGTCGGAAAGCCCGCGATGATGTCCGCGCCAAAGGTCATATCGGGTCGCAATTTGCGCGCTTCTTGGCAAAAACTGATCGCATCGTCGCGCAGGTGCCGCCTTTTCATCCGCTTCAGGATCATGTTGTCGCCATGCTGCAATGACAGATGCAAATGAGGCATCAGGCGCGGCTCGGTCGCAATCGCTAGGAGCAGGTTTTCATCAACTTCGATACTGTCGATCGAGCTGATCCGCAGTCGCGGCAAGTCAGGCACAAGTTTCAGGATGCGCATCACCAGATCGCCCAGCTTGGGCGTCGCAGGCAAGTCGCCCCCCCAACTGGTCAGGTCGACACCGGTCAAAACGACTTCGTTGTAACCCGTATCGACTAGCCGCTTGATCTGGTCGACGACGACGCCCGCTGGAACGGACCGCGAGTTGCCGCGGCCGTAGGGGATAATGCAGAATGTGCAGCGGTGATCGCAGCCGTTCTGGACCTGTACATAGGCGCGGCTACGTGTGCCAAACCCGTCGATCAGGTGGCCTGCGGTTTCGGTGACGGACATGATGTCATCAACTTGCACAGGTTCTGTCAGGCCAATCAAATCGGGGGCCAGACCTGCCCATGTTGCGGGGCTCATTTTTTCTGTGTTGCCCAAAACCACGTCAACTTCGGCCATTCGGGCGAAAGTTTCAGGTTCGGTTTGGGCGGCGCACCCTGTCACGATCAGCTTTGCATTCGGATGGTCGCGGCGCAATTTGCGGATGTCTTGGCGCGCCTTGCGCACGGCTTCAGAGGTAACGGCGCAAGTATTTATGATGATCGCATTGTCGACACCGGCGCGTGCGGCCAGTTCTTTCATTGCTTCCGTCTCGTAGGCGTTCAGCCTGCACCCATGGCTTGAAAAAATCGGAGCAGTCGTCATCGCAACCGCCAAACGCCGTCAAAGACATGCGCGGTCGGGCCTGTCATCCAGACGCCATCGTCGCGCCAGCTGATTTGCAGGGTTCCGCCATCCAAATCAATGGTCACATCACGTCCCGTCAGACCACGGCGCGCTGCTGCGACGGCTGTCGCGCAGGATGATGAACCAGAGGCTAGAGTGATCCCCACGCCACGCTCCCATACCCGCATTCGCAGATGATCAGGCCCAATAAGGCTGGCAAACTGTACATTCGTGCGTTGCGGATAAAGCGGGTGGTGTTCGATTTCAACGCCGCGAGCAGCCAGATCGACCACTTCAGCGTCGTCCACGAAAAACGTGCAATGCGGATTTCCCATGCCAGTAGCCGTAGGCGCGCCCGGAATCGGCAATGCAAGCGTGTCCATTTCTTGCGCCAATGGCACATCGTTCCAGTTCAACTGTGGCTGGCCCATGTTCACGGACGTCAGCCCGTTGCCCGCGTCCTTGGCCA
>JBLHTS010000044.1:0-15994 GCA_047627695.1 Yoonia sp.
CTCTGGCCTGAAAACAGCGATCCTACGTGCCCGCGATGCGATCGTTGCAGAAAAAGGCGGTCTAACCGCGCGAGACCAAGCGGACCTGAGCGCCGGCTTTCAAGTTGCGGTCACTGACGTCTTGATCGAAAAGACACGTCGCGCTTTGGCGTTGTATCAAGTGCTTGATCCTGCCGTAGCGAGTTTTGCTATCGCTGGCGGGGTTGCAGCGAACAGGGCAATCCGCGCAGGCCTCATGGCACTTTGCGAAGACCACAAGACATCGTTCATCGCGCCGCCTTTACATCTTTGCACCGACAATGCGGCAATGATCGCCTATGCAGGGATCGAAAAGATGGAGGCAGGCGGGATTGATGATCTGACTTTGTCGGCGCGTCCGCGCTGGCCACTTGATGATCGCGCTGCTCCACTTCTAGGATCGGGCAAGAAGGGGGCGAAAGCTTGAAAATCGGTATTGTAGGTGGTGGGGCTTTTGGGACCGCTCTTGGCGTCGCATTGGCGCTGGACGGGGCTGATATTCAACTTTGGGCAAGAGATGAAAAAGCGGCTGCGCAGATGCAAGCCGACCGCAGAAATCCCAAACTACCGGACGTTGCTTTGCCAGATAGCCTGACATGTTCTGCAGCGTTGGAGCCGCTTTTTGCGTGCGATACGATTTTACTCGCTATCCCGGCGCAGACCCTTCCTGCCTTTCTGAACGCCCACGCGCTCAAGCTTGACGGTAAAAACCTAGTGGCATGCTGCAAAGGGATCGACCTGACCCGCATGACCGGGCCTGCGAGTACGATCCGCGATCTTGTCCCTGGTTCTATGCCTGCGATGCTGACAGGCCCCAGCTTTGCGGCCGATATCGCGCGGGGTCTGCCCACAGCACTTACGCTGGCTTGCGCGGATGATAACCAAGGTGTGATTCTGCAAAGGGCTTTGTCCACGGACAGCTTGCGCCTATACCGCACCACCGACGTAATTGGCGCGGAGTTGGGCGGAGCGCTGAAAAACGTCCTTGCGATTGCATCCGGTGTGGCGATGGGTGCGCGGTTGGGCGAAAGCGCACGGGCCGCGCTGATCACGCGTGGATTTCCTGAAATGCAACGGCTAGCACTGGCATTTGGCGCTCGGCCAGAGACGCTATCGGGACTGTCGGGGTTTGGCGATTTGGTCCTGACCTGCTCGTCCGATCAGTCGCGGAATTATCGCTTTGGGTTTGCATTGGGCCGCGGTGACTCCTTTGATCCGACCACCACGGTCGAAGGGGCCGCAACCGCCCGCGCGGTACACCAGTTGGCAGGCAAGCTAGAGCTTGATATGCCCATTTGCACCGTCGTCGCAGCACTGACGACCGGAACAACAGATGTGAAGTCAGCACTCAACGCGCTTTTGTCGCGCCCATTGAAGGAAGAATAAATGCGCTTTGCCCTTATGACCAAAGACAAACCCGGCGCGCTGCAGACCCGAATGGATAACCGCGAAGCCCATTTGGCCTATATCGCCGAAACTGGCGTCGTCGAAATGGCGGGCCCTGTATTTGACGATGCGGGCCAGATGTGCGGCTCGCTGATCGTGCTTGAGGTTGCAGGTCTTGCAGCAGCGCAAACATGGGCCAACAACGACCCTTATGCCAAAGCGGGATTGTTCAGTGATGTAACACTGCAGGCATGGAAGAAGATCATCGGCTGATGGCTTATTGGCTGTTCAAATCCGAACCAGACGTCTGGGGTTGGGACGCACAGGTCGCCAAAGGCGAGGCGGGCGAACAGTGGGACGGCGTGCGCAACTACCAAGCACGCAACAATATGCGGGAGATGGAACTAGACGATAAAGGGTTCTTTTACCATTCGCGCACGGGGCTTGAAATTGTCGGTATCGTTGAAGTTTGCGCCGAAGCACATCCCGACACCAGCACAGACGACCCGCGCTGGGAATGCGTCGATATCAAAGCGGTGCGGCCTTTTCAGCGGGTTGTCTCGCTACAAGAGATCAAAGCAGAACCGCGTCTGGCGGATATGGTTCTTGTCAATAACTCGCGCCTATCTGTGCAACCTGTTAGTGATAGAGAATGGAAATTGATCTGCGAAATGGGTCAAACTGACCCTTAGCCCATAAAAAAAGGGTTCGAGTGAATGCCCGAACCCTTTTCACTCCCACGTGCTCCATTTCCACCACACGTGTTTGTATTTTTGGTTCGGACCATCCTAGTCCTATGCATCCCCTTTACATGCCTGAAGGCAAATCGCGCAAATGACATGCGATTCAAAAATAAATAAAACTAGCTATGAACGCAAAACGCCCACCGAATTGGCGGGCGTTCATAAGTACTTAGCAGTGAATTCAGCCGTAAACAGCTTCTTTGCTAAAATGCTTTGTCAGCATGTAGTAGACGACCGCGCGGTATTTAGTCCGCTCGGACTGGCCGTAGGTTGTCAGAACAGCGCTGATTGCCGCGTCCAGTTCTGGACTGTCTTTGAGGCCAAGTTTCTTCATGAGAAAATTGTTCTTAACGGTTTCAAGCTCCGCAGTTTGGCTGCCAGCAACGGTTGATGCATCTGCATTGTAAATTGCAGGACCACAGCCGATCGTCACCTTCGTAAGAAGACCCATGTCCGGTGTCATACCGCACTTGTTTTTCAGGTCGTCTGCGTACTTTGCAATTAAATCGTCTCTTTTTCCCATGAGAATGTCCCCGTTGATAAAATTATTGTTAATTACACGACATCACGCGTCGCGTGTTGCGCACGTTAAAGTGACAGGCCACAATACGTAAAGAAAAAAGGCCATCAGGCAGCGATCTTTCGCCTTCTGACTGGGATTGGACAGGTTGCAGCGCGCGAACCCCACTTAGCGACAAAGCCCCCATCCGCGCGACTTTAGGTGAAAGTGGTCTGCGTGAAACATGTTGTAATCAGGAGACAAAGTCAGGTCGAACCAGTCGCAGGCACCATCTCGAACGACTCGCAGTAAGTCTGCTTTGGGGCCGACACCGTCCCAATCCGCACGCAATCGAATGTGCGTACCATCAACCAAATCGATACCTGCAATATCAATCGCATCTGCTGTCGCATGCGGGCTCATCCGTATTGAGGGGCCATTGCTGGACCGGACTGCACGGCAATTGTAGCTGCCTTTGTGCGCGATGCTGCTGACAGGTGAACAAAGTACGCAACCGCAGCAGGTTGAATTCTATGTTGCTTCCACATCGCCATGCGCAATGCGATCGCACAGTGGGTTTCAAGCGGCTGCAGCGTTGCATCGCCGACACCGGCCAGCGAAACGCGATCATTTATAAAGCATTGGGCAGTTTTTTCTAACGGATCGCGGATTTGAACGGACGCGTTTTCCGCAAGTGTATCCAAGCACTGATCAAAAGACGCCGCTGCGCAGTTCAATTTCCAACTTGTGAGTGGTGTCACCGGATCAATGATCACCAACGGTCTGGTTGGGTTCCATTCGCGCGAACGTGATGTGTTGGGATGGACCAGAAATTGATAGCCTGTGAATGCCAACCCCCCGCAAAGCAAAACGCAGCCAAAACGCTTATCAGGGCCCAACTGCGCTTTTTGTTCTCGCATCGTTCTTGCGCGGCATGCTGCGCCATTTGCTGACGTTTTGCATGCCTCATCGCCGCTTAGTACCGATAGTGTTCTGGCTTAAACGGACCGTCAACAGTGACGCCGATATAGTCCGCCTGCTCTTTCTTAAGCTCGGTCAGTTTCACGCCGATCCGTGCCAAATGCAGTCGGGCGACTTTTTCGTCCAGATGTTTAGGCAGGATAAAGACGCCGGGGCCATATTCTTTGGATTTGTTCCAGATTTCCATCTGGGCCAGCACCTGATTGGTAAAGGATGCGGACATCACAAAAGATGGGTGACCAGTCGCGTTGCCAAGGTTCAACAAACGTCCTTCAGACAGCAGGATCAAACGGTTACCCGAAGGCATTTCGATCATGTCGACCTGTTCTTTGATGTTGGTCCATTTGTGGTTCTTCAGCGCTGCCACCTGAATTTCATTGTCGAAGTGGCCTATGTTGCCAACAATCGCCATGTCCTTCATTTCGCGCATATGCTCGATCCGGATGACGTCTTTGTTGCCGGTGGTGGTGATAAAGATATCAGCGGAATCCAACACATCCTCGAGCAAGACAACCTCAAAACCGTCCATCGCCGCCTGAAGCGCACAGATTGGATCAACTTCGGTCACTTTGACGCGCGCGCCTGCACCGGACAATGACGCAGCCGACCCTTTGCCCACATCGCCGTACCCGCAAACCACGGCAACTTTGCCAGCCATCATGGTGTCGGTTGCGCGGCGAATGCCGTCAACGAGTGATTCCTTACAGCCGTATTTATTGTCAAACTTGGACTTGGTCACACTGTCGTTCACGTTGATCGCAGGGAATGGCAGTTGGCCGTTTTTGTGCAGGTCATAAAGGCGGTGCACACCGGTTGTTGTTTCCTCGGACACACCTTTGATCGCATCACGTGTCTTGGTGAACCAGCCTGGGCTTGCCGCCATACGTTTCGCGATCTGTGTTTTGATCACAGCCTCTTCTTCAGAGGTTGGCACGGGGATGATGTCTTCGCCAGCTTCAGCGCGTGCGCCCAGCAGGACGTAAAGGGTCGCATCGCCGCCGTCATCAAGGATCATGTTCGGACCGTCCGGGAACATGAACGATTTGTCCAGATAGTCCCAATGCTCTTCCAGCGATTGACCTTTGATTGCGAAAACTGGTGTGCCGCCCGCCGCAATCGCAGCCGCTGCATGATCTTGGGTCGAAAAGATATTGCAAGACGCCCAGCGCACATCGGCGCCAAGCTCGACCAGTGTTTCGATCAAAACAGCCGTTTGAATTGTCATGTGCAGCGAACCGACGATCCGCGCACCTTTCAGCGGCTTCTTTGCTCCAAACTCTTCGCGCAGCGCCATCAGGCCCGGCATTTCGGTTTCTGCGATATCCAATTCCTTGCGCCCAAATGCGGCGAGGTTGATATCTTTGACGATGTAATCTTGCATTGTTGCCTCCTGCGGCGCGGTTAACTATGTTTCCGCGCTGATAGCAGGGCTTGCCCCAAGCGACAATGGGAGCATTCCGAGCACAAATGCCGACAGAAAACGGCGTCTTTCTAACCTTAGACCACAAAGATTAATCCTTCGTTCAAAGCACATCGCAACATCATTATAGCATCACGGTTTACGAACCAATGGCACCCATTTATGTCATGTCTATCGCCTGATCACGGAGTCGCCATGCCCAAACCCCAACCCAGAGCATGGCAGCGTATGCTGTCCGGACGCAGGCTTGATCTGCTGGACCCGACCCCCATCGACATCGAAATTGAAGACATCGCGCATGGCCTTGCCTTTGTGGCGCGCTGGAATGGGCAGACAGAAGGTGATTTCGCCTATTCCGTAGCCGAACATTCGCTTTTGGTAGCCGATATTTTCGCGCTGAAACAACCAAATGCGCCGGTTAAATGGCAGCTGGCAGCGCTTTTGCATGACGCGCCAGAATATGTGATCGGCGATATGATCAGCCCCGTGAAGGCTGCTGTGGGGCCCGGTTATGACGCATTGGATGAGCGGTTAACGGCAGCTATTCACCTGCGCTTTGGGTTGCCCGCACAGATCCCAACTGCAGTGAAAAAGCAAATCAAACAGGCCGACAAGCTGTCTGCTTGGTTAGAGGCTGTGCAAATCGCTGGCTTCACCGAAGCAGAGGCAGACAAGTTTTTCGGTAAACACGATCGCGATCTTGTCGACAGATTAACAATCAAATTGCGTGCGCCTGTTGTGGTACGTGACGATTTTACCGCACGCTATCACGCGCTTGCAGCCCGTTCAGTTTAGTGCAAGCCCTCAAAACAGAGTTCAACTCTAATTTAATCAATATCGTTGATGACTTCCCTGACGGCTGCAGTGGAATCATTAGATGCGAACTCATGGGACGAGAATCGCGCGCAGGATCGCGCGTCTGACAATGCGCAACCCTGAACAGTCGTGGCAGCAAAGTGGGCTTGATCTTTGTTTGTTTCTTGGGATGAATTTCGCAATTCTTTGGCTGAATGGATCTGTGATTGAACGCGGCATAGCAGCATCAGAAGGGATCAAGTTGAGCAATCAGCAGGTACTTTTTGCGCAAAGAATGGACCCGGGGGCACAGGAATTATTGCGCTCGCCCGGAACGTGGCCGATGCGCCCTTGCAAGGTCGCAGTGCCGTATTTGCGCAGTTGGTCACGCTTTATGGCGCGGGTGGACTTCACAATGACGTACTGCACACCGCGACGATGATTGCACAACGGCTTGAGTCTAAAACAGTCTATCCTACTTGGTTTCAACGTCTCTTTCTTGGTACATCAGCTTTCATCGTAGTTATGGAAGCTGTCTTTGTTTTCTGGCCAGTCCAGTACACTATTTAAACCACTATCGCCAAGATGAAGCGGCAAACGTTTGTTTTGCGCAGGTCGCAGGCGCGCCTGAAGCAGGTCAACATTCAGCTTAAGAAGACAGCGAACCAAAATCAGCAGACGGGTTTGCCGAACCGCACGCTACTCGCGGAAATGCTTGGTAACGCAATCCGCAAAGAGCTGGCCACTGATAGGCAGCTTTATCTAGTCAGGATTGATGATTTCAGATCCATCAATGACATGCTGGGGCATGCTTATGGAAACATGCTTTTGATTGCGGTCAGTCGAACGCTTAGGGGATGTGTCGACAACGAGATTATCGTGGCACATGTCAGCGGTGATGAATTTGTCCTGATCTCGGACGAGCCGCTAGAGGCGGTTTTGCGTCGGGTCATGAATGTGCTGAGTGAACCGTTTGACCTAAACGGACGACACATTTCGATCGAAGCCAGCATCGGTTATCTCTGTATTGGCGATCATCCAAAAGAACCAATGCAGATCGTGGCCGACGCGGCAATCGCACTGCATTCAGCAAAGGGTGCGAGCGGGGATTGGACGCAGGAATCTACGCGCGACCTGCGCGAAGGTCTTGGCATGATGCAGAAGCTACAGATGGATTTGCGCGAGGCAATCGAACACGGCCAGATCAAACCGTAGTTTCAACCGCAGGTCCGCTTGGCTAAATGGTAGGCTTCATGGCGTTGGCGTCACCCAACCCGTGGCCTTTTGATGCCAGACCAATTTTTGCCCGCGGCAGAGCGTGCAGGGCTAATGATCGGACTGGACCATGCGGTTTGGGCAGCAGCCATGCGTCAAGCACACGAATGGGAGGAATCCGGTGTTTGGCGGCCCGTCACTTCACTGAATGCCGCCCCTGATACAATCGCCGACCCAAACCTCATTGAACGTTTTTTATTCGCATTGCGCCGATCGGGTCTGGAGCTGGATCAGGTGATCATCGAAGTTCTGGAAACGACCTTGATCAACGGTAAAGATGACATGGCCGCCATCAATATCGATAGCCTCGCGGAATGCGGCATCGTACTTGAGCTTGAGCTTGAGCTTGAGCTTGATAATTTTGGCACTGGATACGCGTCGCTGTAAAAACTGGCCCAATTGCCGCTGTCGGGCATCAAACTTGATCGATCCTTGATCGCGCCTCTACCGGGTCAGGCGGCCGATAGTGTCGTGCCCGTGATCCTTGCTTTGGCAGGTGAACTTGGCCTCCATGTCGTTGCCGAAGGCGTAGAGGAACTAGAGCAAGCTCAACACTTGAACGGACGCGGGTGTAAGTTTGGGCAAGGGTACGGGTTTGGCAGGCCGATGAACCCGCAATAGTTCACAAAATGGCTTGACCTAAATGCCAAAAATGTCCTGCATATCTGGCCGGAAACCGCCCTCGTTGCATACTGGGCTTGAGGATCGCCCAGACAAGCCGTATCTGAAAAGGATGCGGGATGTATAAAAGGGGCGATTGATGGCGAACCACCTATACCAAAATGATCTGCCTGACGGCCTAAACCTTGGTCCGATCGTAGCAATTGATTGCGAAACCATGGGCCTGAACCCTCATCGAGATCGATTGTGCCTGATCCAGATGTCAGGCGGCGATGGCGATTGCCATTTGATCCAAGTCGCCCAAGGTCAGACCGCTGCACCCAATCTTTGTGCCATGTTGGAAAATCCCGCCGTCCTCAAACTTTTCCACTTTGGGCGCTTTGATATTGCGGCCTTATTGAATGCTTTTGGGGTCACCACTGCGCCCGTCTATTGCACCAAAGTCGCGTCGAAACTGGTTCGTACATATACTGACCGACACGGCCTTAAGGTTCTGCTGCAGGATATGGTGGGCATTGATATTTCAAAGCATCAACAGCAAAGCGATTGGGGTGCGCCGTCGCTTACTTCCGCGCAGCTGGATTATGCAGCCTCGGATGTTCTTTACCTGCACCAACTGAAAGAGACATTCGACGTACTTCTTACACGCGAAAACCGCACCGAGGTGGCGCAGGCCTGTTTCGATTTCCTTCCCACGCGCGCGAAACTTGATCTGGCCGGGTGGCCTGACCTCGATATTTTTGCGCACTGATGGAAGATCACGCACAATTCCTCGCCTCTGCTAAGCGAGTGATCACGGTCGAAGCTGAGGCGCTGACGCAATTGGCTGGCCAACTTGACGATAGTTTTGGTCAGGCTGTTGCGCTTCTTTTGAATGCCAAAGGCCGCGTCATCGTTAGTGGCATGGGCAAATCAGGCCATATCGCCCGCAAGATCGCCGCGACTTTTGCAAGCACAGGTACGCCCGCGCATTTCGTCCACCCCGCCGAGGCCAGCCATGGCGACCTAGGCATGATGACACGCGGCGACGTTGTTCTGGTCCTGTCCAATTCCGGCGAAACCCCCGAATTGGCAGATCTTGTCGCCTATACCCGCCGCTTTTCCATTCCCATGATCGGGGTAGCCAGCAGGCCCAATAGCACCCTTTTGACGCGGGCAGATGTAGCCATTGTCCTGCCCGACTTGGGCGAAGCATGCGGCACTGGCGTCGTCCCAACCACTTCGACAACCATGACGCTTGCGCTGGGTGATGCGCTTGCCGTGGCCTTGATGGAGCACCGCAAATTCACGCCAGAGAACTTTCGCGAATTCCATCCGGGCGGCAAATTAGGCGCACGCTTGTCGAAAGTATCCGACCTGATGCATGTCGGTGACAAGGTCCCGCTTGTCCTTGCTGACACCCCGATGAGTGATGCGCTGTTGGCGATTAGTCAAAAGGGGTTCGGGGTTGTTGGCGTAACTGACGCCAATCAAAAGCTGATCGGCATTGTGACCGATGGGGACCTGCGTCGCCATATGTCGGGTCTTCTGAATCATATCGCCCGCGAAGTCATGACACCAAGCCCCACAACACTTAGCCCCAATGCCCTTGCCGAAGAAGCAGTGGCGCTGATGAACAGCAAAACCATCACCTGCCTTTTCGCGGTTGATCCAGCTGGACAGGGTCAAGTTGCCGGATTTTTGCATATCCACGACTGCCTTAGGGCCGGAATTGTTTAGGAATCCTGGTGGGCGATAACCTGCACTCACAACTGGTCGGATGGGCCAAAATCATCCTGCCGCTTTGTGCTTTGGCTCTTTTGTCGACCCTGTTTCTATTTGCGCGTGATGCAAGCGAACCAGATATCGCGGCCTTCATCCGCGCCGAAGAGATCGCACGAGAACAAAGGGTCACCGCGCCTGAGTTCTCTGGCGTAACTGACAACGGCGACATTATCGTGATTTCAGCAAAGTCGGCACGACCAGATAGCGGACGCGCCGACACCGTGGTAATTGACGAGATGCGCCTGCGTCTGGACACACCTGACCGCACGTTCATCGAAATCACAGCGGTCCAAGGCGAAGTCGACGGACGCGCACAGATTGCCAGTTTCTTGGGTTTGGCGCGCTTGGAGACATCGAACGGGTATGAACTGGAAACCAACGGCCTTATCGCCGAACTGGAAACTGGCCGCATTACCTCTGCGGGTTTGCTGGAAATCCATGCCCCGTTTGGGGAATTGACCGCCGGGATAGTAACCTTTGAAGTTGCAACGCCGCAGGCGGGCCAACAGATGCTGTTCACCAATGGCGTTCGCCTGTTATACAAACCCAAAACCCCGTGACGAAGGACAAGTGACGCATGATGAAACTGATTGCTCTTTGCGCGGGGCTTTTCCTAGCCAATAGCGCCGTCGCGCAGACAAATATCGCTTTGGGCGGGCCGATCGTTGATACCACGGCCACGATTGAAGTCATTGCCGACAGTCTATCTGTTGATCAGGACACGGGTATGGCTGTCTTTGACGGCAATGTCATTATTGGTCAAGGCGATCTGCGGATCACCGCAGGACGGGTCGAAGTTGTCTATGGCACCGATACATCGCAGATCGCGCGGCTTGTTGCGTCAAACGGCGTCACTTTTGTCACTGCCACAGAGGCTGCAGAGGCCCAAGAAGCCGACTATGATATTGAAACCGGCATACTGGTTCTTAGTGGTGAGGTCTTGCTGACCCAAGGTAGCAGCGCGATTTCCGCAGGGCAGATGCGCATTAACGTCGCAGACGGAACCGCTACGATGGATGGCCGCGTGCGCACGGTTTTGCAGCAAGGCGATAACTAATGAACGTGGCAGCCAACCTTGCAGTCCAAGACGGCGATGTCGGCCTTCAAATCGTCAACTTGTGCAAAAGCTATCGCAAGCGTCCTGTCATTCGCGATGTCAGCATCACCCTTGGTCGCGGTGAAGTCGTCGCTTTGTTAGGGCCAAACGGCTCTGGCAAAACGACCTGCTTTTATGCGATCGCCGGATTGGTCACGCCAGAAAGTGGCCGTGTCATCATTGACGGGCGCGACGTGACGACTTTGCCAATGTACCGCCGTGCGCAGCTTGGGATCGGGTATCTGCCACAGGAGATGTCGATTTTTCGAGGTATGTCCGTCGAAGACAACATCCTTTCAATCCTTGAACTCGCGGTCGCGGACCGGCATCGCAGACGCGAACGGCTTGAAGAATTACTGTCCGAGTTCTCGATTGAGCATTTGCGCCGCGCGTCTGCTTTGGCGCTATCCGGCGGCGAACGCCGCCGGGTCGAGATCGCGCGCTGTTTGGCTGCGGGGCCAAAATACGTGCTGTTGGATGAACCTTTTGCGGGTGTTGATCCTATCGCGGTGGGCGAAATCAGGCATCTGGTTTCTGACCTTAAGAATCGCGGAATCGGTGTTCTAATTACTGACCACAACGTCCAAGAAACGCTGCAAATCGTCGATCGCGCCTATATTTTGCACGACGGCAAAGTCTTGATGAGCGGAACAACCCAAGAGGTCATCCAAGACGACAATGTTCGCCGCGTTTACTTAGGCAATAATTTCCGCGTGAACTGATTCTTTTCATTGCGAAAGTGACTGTATCATTGACAAGCGCTAGGGTTTTATAGCCAACTGTAGTAGATGACGAACCCAATATCTTTCCCCGCAACTGTGCTGGCGTTTCGCTGGATCTTGCGGATAAACCAAAAGAAATCAGGGTGTTATCACTATCAAATATGTTGAGGTTTCGCAATCTAGCCAACGCAAGTTGGCACATCTTTCGACACCTCACGGCATAATTAAGGAGAGACGATGCGTTACCAAATCAGCGGCAAGCAAATCGACATTGGCGAAGCACTTCAAACCCACGTGAAGACGGAAATGGACGAAATCCTGAGCAAGTATGCTGGACGACCGACCGAAGCCTACGTGGTCTTTTCAAAGTCTGCCCACGAATATGTCTGTGAATCCGTTGTGCATCTTTCAACTGGCCTGAACGCACAAGCGACTGGAAAGGCGACGGAAATTTACGCCGCATTTGATGCAAGCTCCGAGAAAATGGACAAACAGCTTCGCAGGTATAAACGCCGCCTCAAGGACCACCACCGCGACCGGGTACATCCGGTTGAACTTTCGGATGCAGGGTCATATATCCTCGAATCAAGGGAAGAGACTGAAGAAACTGGGCACGACGACGCAGGCCCCATCATCGTGGCAGAGACGGAATTAAAGATTCCCTCGTTGTCGGTTGGGGAAGCGGTGATGCAAATGGAAATTGCGAGTGCGCCGGTTCTGATTTTTAGGAACGAAAAAAATAGGCAGATCAACGTGGTCTATCGGCGTGAAGACGGAAACATTGGCTGGGTCGATCCGAAAACTACTTGATAGGCACCGCCCAACCTACGAGAGACAAAGTTTATGCAACTCGGAACTATTCTAAAGCACAATGCGGTGAAGACCATTTCGTCTTGCACAAGCAAAAAGCGTCTCTTTCATGATTTGGGCGAACTGGCCGAAGTGAGTTACGGGCTAGATGCAACGCGTGTTATCGATGCTTTGATCGACCGCGAAGGGCTTGGCCCAACGGGTGTGGGTCAGGGCATCGCCCTGCCACATGCGCGTTTGGCTGGTGTTGATCATGTGGTCGGGTTGTTCTTGCGTCTAGAAAAGCCGCTTAACTTTGACGCTGCTGATCGTCAGCCAGTTGATCTGGTTTTTGCATTGCTTGCCCCGGAAAGTGCGGGCGTCGAACATCTGAAGGCGCTGGCACTTGTGTCGCGTACGCTGCGCGACGAAGCGGTTTGCGCCAAACTACGCGCAAATACAGGTGTCGGCACGCTGCACACAATTCTGACAGAAGTGCACACGTCACAAGCCGCCTAACGAAAACTATCAAGTCCGAAGGTTCTGTAGTCCCGCGCATATGCGTCGCGTGCCTCGTTTTCGATGTGAGCGTCATAGATTCTTGCAAGTCGCGCGTGCTGACGGTGTGCGCCTTCTGACCAAACAGGGCAATCTTCTAAGCCTCTTGCGGATTGCCGCATCCGGACATGACCAAAGTCGCACACAATGCAACCCACTTTTCGGTGCAGCAACATAGGTTGGAATAGCCGGCCCGCGCAATGCTTACTGCATCTCGTCAAAGTTGCGCACCTTGTCTTCAAGCCGCTCCGAGTTCTGTTTTTTTAACTTCTTGTTGATGTTGGAAAGCCGTGCATCAGTCCCCAAAAAGGCCGCTACGCCATTCACAACATCCACATCCCACAGATCACTCTATCCGATGTAGAACTCGGTCTGGCCTGATGTTTGAAGCGCGTATTGTAGCTGCGCCTGAAACGCCAAAAGCGCTTCGAGGTGATCTTCGAATTCGGCTTGGTCAAAGTCGATAGCAAGCGCCTTAGAATGCGTCGCGTTCGTCAGTTTTCACTGACCCGTAACTTGCGTAATTTTCCAACTGACAAAGCTGTCGACAGGATTACGGGTCAGAATAATTTTCGCGCACCCCTGATCATCCAGACAGGTTTGCAGCACGCGTGGTTCATGATTGTGGAAGAACCGAAAGCCCGCCAGAGCGTCGCTTTTCTTGATCCTTTCAAGCAATAGTTGGGGTCTTCCTCGCGGTTGGCCTGATCAATACCAAGCAGGTCTTCTGCCTTTGGGTGCCCGATGAACGAGGGGTTGAACGCCTCGCCGTAACAGGTGACCCCGTCATGCATGTTCAGGTTTGCCTCTAGGAAATTGGACCCTGTGCGCATTTCAGCCAGCACGATGAAGTAGTTAAAACTGTTTATTTTCCAACCACTATATAGTGTTTGCGGCGTGGACGTGCGTGCTACTGCGCGGCTTGCTTCACAGAATGCATTTCCCCCAGAAACGCGGCGAATTCATCATGCAAATCTGGCCGCGCAAGCGCAAAGGCAACTGTAGCTTGCAAGAACCCTGCCTTTGATCCGCAATCATAACGCAGGCCTTCAAAACGGTAACCAAAGACGTCGCGCCCCGCTGTCACCTCAGCGGCGATCGCGTCTGTCAGCTGGATTTCACCACCGGAACCGCGCCCGATCTGATCGAAGTTCGCCAAAACCTGTGGCGTCAAAATATAACGCCCGATCACCGCCAGATTTGACGGCGCCGTCCCCAAAGGCGGCTTTTCAACCATGCCTTTGACTGACACGATTGGTCCGTTCTGGCCTCCAATATCAAGCACACCGTAGGACGATGCCTTAGCGGGCGATACTTCCATGGTTGCGACCATTGCGCCGCCAGTTTCTTGGTAGGCTTCGACCATCTGCTGCAAACACGGCTTTTCCGCCGCGATCACGTCATCGGGAAGAATCACCGCAAAGGGTTCGTCCCCTATCAACTTGCGTGCACAAGACACAGCATGGCCAAGCCCAAGCGCTTTGTGCTGGCGCAGATATGCAACCGTGCCGCTTTCCATATTCGTGCTGCGCAAAATCTCGAGCAGGTCAGTCTTGCCCGAACTTTCAAGCGCTGCCTCAAGATCTGGCGAGACGTCGAAATAATCTTCCAGCGCGGATTTTCCGCGAGCCGTCACAAAGATAAAATCTTCGATGCCTGCCGCGCGTGCCTCGTCGATAGCGTATTGGATCAAGGGGCGATCCACCAATGTCATAATTTCCTTGGGGACAGATTTCGTCGCCGGTAGGAATCGGGTACCAAGTCCCGCTACGGGAAAAATCGCCTTTGAGACTTTTCTATTCATATTGAGGGCCTTCGGTAGTCAGGATACTAGATATTTGCATTGTACGGGTAAACAGGGCGATATTAAGACAAAATGAATAGGGATGATCCCGAAACAAGCAACGATTCGCTACATTTTACCTATTCATGACCCATCTCCGCCAACATCGCTTCTATCTTGGGGACATCTTCTGGGTTGTTCAACTCCCAGAACTGGCGGCCCCTTGTTGCGACTTCGACGCAGAGCATAGGCACACCACGTTCAAGAAACCGCAACTGTTCTAGGCCCTCAAGATTCTCTAGCGAGCCGCTGTCCCAGTCGGGATACGCCACAAGCGCAGCGGGACGATAGGCATAGACACCAACGTGATGAAAAACTGGGGTTTCATCGTCGTCCGCGTAGGTTTTACCCGTGTAGGGAATTACTTCTTTTGAAAAATAAAGTGCGTTGTGATCGGCCCCAAACACTGCGGTCGTCCCACCCACGCGTCCTTCGCGGCGGTCTCGCAACAGATCGTTCAGCGCGCGCCCTTCTGTCCGCAAGACAGGCGTTGCGACTTGTGCTTGCGGGTTGTCGCGCAGGCCTTGGACCAAATCCTCGATGAACCACGCTGGTGTCAAAGGGGCGTCGCCTTGCAAGTTCACGACGATGTCAAAATCACCGGCTACTTTCGTCACCGTTTCAGCACAACGTTCGGTACCGTTGACGCACGAAGTGGACGTCATCACCACCTCGGCCCCAAAACTCTTGGCTGCATCCGCGATCCGGTCGTCATCGGTTGCCACGACAACTTTATCAGCCCCTCTAACCGCGCACGCCGCGTCCCAAGACCGCCTGATCAGGCTTTTCGCCTCGCCTGTCGCACCGCGCAAGGTGACTAGTGGCTTGCCCGGATACCGGCTGGAGGCATAGCGCGCAGGGATGACGATAAGAACAGACACTAGGCTTTCTCCAAGACAACACCGGGGGCGAAGGCAATAAAGAACGGGTTTTCAAAAATGGGTTTTCCGTAGGTCAGATCGGTATGATCGTCAAAACGTACGACATGCCCGCCTGCGCCGTTCAAAACCGCATGCCCGGCGGCGGTGTCCCACTCCATCGTGCGGCCCAAACGTGGATAAAGTTCCGCCTCTCCGGTCGCAACAAGACAGAACTTAAGCGACGACCCCGCGCTTTTCATATCCTTGGTCGCATATTTGCTGATGTAGTCATCTGTGGCCGCATCACGGTGCGATTTCGAGGCCACGACCAAAAGCGCGTCATTGTCTGGGGTCGAAACCCTGATCGGCTTGCTTGTGCCAACAACAGATTTGTCAAAGGGCCCGATTTCTTCGACCGAAGCACCCGTTTCGTCAGTATAGAACAGCCGCTCTTTTGCTGGGGCATAGACCACGCCACGAACCACGAACCCGTCAACAACATAAGCAATATTGACAGTAAAATCGCCGCGTCGCTGGATGAATTCTTTTGTACCGTCCAGCGGATCAACGATTAGAAATGTACTGACCTTTTGCGCCTGAGAGGCGGCTTGCTCTTCAGTTACG
>JBLHTS010000045.1:0-15932 GCA_047627695.1 Yoonia sp.
ATATTGCCGCAATGGCAGAAGCGCTAACCTTTGGCATGACGCAGGGTATATCCCCGCAAACATTTGTCGAGGTCATCAGCAAATGTGCAGGCACATCGTGGATGCTGGAAAATCGTGCGCCCCATATCGTCGACGGGGACTATACGCCGCATTCCTCTGTGAATATCTGGCCCAAGGATCTTGGCATCGTTCTCGATGTCGCGAAATCCGCGGGTTTTGGTGCGCCCTTGACTGCCGCTGCGATGCAACAGTTCCTCGCGGCGGCGGGATCAGGCCTCGGAGCCGAGGACGATGCCGCCGTCGCCAAAGTCTATGCCCGCAATGCAGGGCTGGTTTTGCCGGGAGACGCATAATGCTCTTGGGCTGCATTGGTGACGATTTTACTGGGTCGTCGGATTTGGCCAACACCCTATCCAAACAGGGAATGACCTGCGTTCAATATGTGGGCGTTCCGGACGGCCCTGCCTCCGATCACGTCGAGGCAGGCGTTGTCGCTCTCAAGTCGCGGTCGATTGAACCCGATGAGGCCGTGCGCCAGTCGCTTGAGGCGCTGAAGTGGCTTCAGGCACAAGGGTGCACGCAGTTCTTTTTCAAGTACTGCTCTACCTTCGACTCGACGCCACAAGGCAATATTGGACCAGTTGCTGATGCGCTGGCGGATGCGCTGGGGGCACATAAGGTCATTGTTTGCCCTGCGTTTCCGGGTACTGGCAGGTCTCTCTACAATGGCCATTTATTCGTAAATGATGTCTTGCTCAATGAAAGCGGAATGCAAAACCATCCACTGACGCCAATGACCGACCCCGACATCCGGCGCTGGCTTGCACCTCAGACAAAACACCTCGTCGGGCATGTCGCAGCGCTGCATGTCTTAGACGGTGCGGAGGCGATCAAGACAGCGCTCGAGGCCGAACATGCCGCGGGCAAACGTCTGATTGTTGTGGATGCCTTGCGCGATGCCGACCTGATTGAAATTGGTAGGGCGGCTGATCAATTGCCGCTGATCACTGGTGGGTCGGGAGTGGCGCTTGGCCTGCCGGACAACTTCGCGCGGCGCGGCCAGATTTCGCAAACGGGTGCGTCTTGGCGCGGGCAGCCGGGCATGTGTGTGGCCCTGTCAGGATCATGTTCTACTGCCACACGGCGTCAAATTGCGCTGCATCGCCAAACCAACCCCGCGTTCGAGATTGACGCATGCGCTGTGATCACTGGCGCCCTTGTGCCGCAAACCGTCACAGACTGGCTTTTGCAGGCCGAAGGTGTGCCGCTGGCATATAGTTCTGCTGATCCTCAAGCTGTCACCGCCGTGCAGGCGCAATTTGGCCGCGAAAGAAGTTCCACTGAACTCGAAGGATTCTTTGCCACTCTCGCTCGGCAACTGGTTGCTGCCGGTGTTGGAAAAATCCTGACCGCGGGAGGTGAAACATCCGGTGCCATCGTCGAAGGCTTGCAGCTGAAAACGCTTGAGATCGGGCCGGAGATCGATCCCGGCGTCCCGGCTTTACGGGGAGGCGATGCCTTAGTCATCGCGCTGAAGTCCGGCAATTTCGGCGCTGATGACTACTTTGCCAAAGCGGCAAGGATCTTGGGAGGCGCCGATGCCTGACATAGTCTTGCGCGAACAGATATGCCTGCTGGCCAAATCGATGTTCGATCGCGGGCTGACGGGCGGTTCAACCGGCAATATCTCTGCCCGAACCACGGATGGTGGCCTTCTTGTGTCGCCGACCGGAGCAAGTTTCGGCCGTCTGGACCCTGCACGGCTGTCGCATTTCGACCGCTCAGGCCACTTTATCGATGGCGATCTGCCAACCAAGGAAATGCCCCTTCACACCGCCTTTTATGACACTCGCAGCACAGCTGGTGCGGTGGTGCATCTGCACTCTTGTCATTCGGTCGCACTATCGATGATGCCAGATGCAGACCCGGACAACTTTCTGCCCCCGCTCACGCCATACGGGATCATGAAGCTGGGCAAGGTGCAACTACTCCCGTTTTTCTTGCCGGGCGATCCGGCTATGGGGCAAGCCGTCCGCGGTTTGGCGGGAAAGCGCAGCGCGGTGATGCTTGCCAATCATGGGCCTGTTGTTGCGGCCAAAGACGTTGAGGCCGCCTGCAATGCGATTGAAGAACTCGAAGATACAGCGCGTCTGGCAATGATGACACGCGGGATGTACCCAAAGGGCCTGACGCCTGCGCAAGTCAACGAGGTGGTGACACGTTTTGATGTGGAGTGGGACGATTGACGAAGTTCTCAGCAAACCTTGGGTTTTTGTGGTCAGATTTGACCCTGCCTGACGCAATTCATGCGGCCAAAGCCGCCGGTTTCGACGCGGTTGAATGTCATTGGCCCTATGATGTCCCCGCGGGCGACGTGTTGTCCGCATTGCAAGCAACGGGCATGGAAATGCTGGGACTAAACACGCAACGCGGCAATCCTGACCAAGGCGACAATGGTCTGTCTGCCCTGCCTGACCGCGTAAACGAGGCCCGTGCCGCCATTGACGAAGCACTTGCCTATGCTGTGGGGATCAAAGCTGCCAATATCCACGTCATGGCAGGGTATAGTGAAGGGCAAACCGCCCACTACACATTTGTAGCCAACCTACGCTGCGCAATAAAGCTTGCCGACGCACATGATATCACGATCCTGATCGAGCCGCTTAACGGCTACGATGCACCGGGGTATTTCCTCAAGACAACGCAACAGGCGAGGGCCATCATTCAAGAGCTGGCGGCACCAAACCTCAAGTTGATGTTCGATTGCTACCATGTCCAACTGACCGAAGGCGACCTGACACACCGGCTGCAGGACTTGCTACCTATTGTTGGACACATTCAGTTCGCGTCAATTCCCGACAGGGGCACGCCCGATCATGGCGAAGTGAACTACGGCTATATATTTGAAGCGATCGCGTCGCTCGGGTTCACAGGGCCTCTCGGGGCCGAGTACAAACCGGTTGGCCCGACCAATGGAACGCTCGGCTGGATCCAAAAACTAGGGTAGTTGGCTAAGGGCGTAGAAATCGATTTTGAATGACTGCTCCTCATAGTCTTTTTGACGTTGGTGCATTTTGCAGCGGCGGTCATTTTGGGCTTGGAGCGGTCATTCGCTGCAAAAGTCATGAAGGGCCGCTAATGGCCAAAAGTGCCATTTTGAGCTAAATATCTCAGGCGAATGTTTTGCTGATCAGAGCCTGCGACTTACAGCAGATCAACCAATCACGATTGGGCGTTCGATCTAGAGTTCCTCTTTGAATCTGGAACATGGCGTAAAACGGACGATTAGGGTGCTCTTGATGGCCACAATTGATCAGGTGGCTATCTTGGAAGTCGATGACCCTACCGCCGCGCTCAGCCGAGTTGGCATCCACGTCTTGCCGGCAAAGAAGAGCATTGGGGTTCGGGTTGGGCGAACAACACAGGTCGCGGATATCTATGCCGGAACGAAGTGGCAGAATGGAGCGCATGTATCTGCACTGTTGAAAATAGAGGGAGTCAGCCGGCCAAATGGCGCAACGCGTGTTTCGCCAAATCAACAGCACCGGCTGGTCCTCATACCGAATGGTTTGATACTGAATACACCGACCGAAAGTGATGACGATTTCTATTGAATGTGACGACGTCTGTCCCGAGCAAGCAACTGATCCTTAACGGGAATTCTGTGTTGGGACGACTGCGACAGTTTTTGAACAGGTAAAGTCCGGTTCGTGCCCATTTTAACCTATGCCGTAACCTGCAAAAACGGCAGCTTTCGGTATATGGTGGCGGTTCGCTACGTGCTGTACAGATGCTTGCTCGCCGATGAAAATCGATCCTAACCCAAAAAAGGACCTCACTATTTCTTTAGACCAAAGAGGTGCGGTGGCGAACCACTTTTCGAGGTGTCCCAGAGGACTGACGTGCCTTTTGCATAAATCTGAACCAAGAAATTGCTACACCCGCCAGACTTATTTGTTTCCGCTCTCATGCAACGTTTTGTCTCCCGCAGAAGCTCTTATAGCCCCAGTTCATATAGGCTAGGATGATCATCAGGGCGTGGTCCCTTGGCGCTGGGCTTGCGAGTGCTTGGCTGGATTTAGATTTATCTACTAGGATAACGAAGGGCCTCTGGCGGAACCCATTTGGCTCTTCGTTGTTTGTTTGATCGTGGAACCACTAGTGTGAGCCGGCTGCAATCAACGTCTTAGCGGATGCTTAAGATGTCGGCTTCGGAGCTCACTGCCACCTTCCGCGCTGCAGAAAGAATCCCCAATTTGCGAATATCTGAATGTAGGCTCCCACCGGTGGGGTAATCTGGGCTCGCGCCTGTAGCGAATGTCTGGTTCCCGCCCCTTTTTGGTGCAGTCAAATCTGCAGGCTTCATACCTTTGGGTGCTTCTGGGGCACTTCCCGCACAGGGGTAATTCGCGCCCCGTTACGAGCGACAGACGCAAGATTTTTAGGGTGTAGGGTGTAGGTTTAGGTTCTTGTTGTTGAAGTGCGACGTGTTCAGAGCATTTCTGACATTCATGCTTGACCCAAGAACGTTCAGGCTGAAAGATCGGTTCGTGGAGGGGAGGGCTCGTGTCTGGATTGTCTTATCCAGTATGTGGCTCTTGAACGATACGGGAGCCGTTGCCTTTTACTGCAATCGCGTGCAGCGCAAGACAACGGCGAGGGTCGGATCGTTTCCTCCAAGGTCGTGGTGGACCGTGGAGGAGTAGGGTTGCCCTCGTTTTCTCCAATGACCTGAATAGATATTTGGGCTTGAGGCCCGTATGGCAAGACAAGGCAGAACAGACATCTGCCATTCGGTCCCATTATATTTCATCAAGTCTTCGATGATGGGCGTTAAGATTGAGCGGCTAGGGCCTCTTCAATAAGCGCCTCGATCTTGTCTTTACCCGCCCCGCGAATGCGCGCATCAAGAACATCTTGGGCATTGCTGAGATCATTCTCAACGACAATCAAAGCCACCATGCCCATACTCTCGTGAGGTTCGCAGACGACTGCCGTCAAGCCGGTCTCAGTGACGATGTACTCGACGTCCTGATTCGTTCTTCCCTTGAAGGCTTCTTGCCCTTCGGGGAGCGCATCCCTTACCGATTGCGCGTTGTGGGACCTATCAGTTGCTATAAACCTGATCACATCGCCAACTTCGGCGTAAATCAGCTCTTGGCTGAAGACCATACGATCACCGGCCTCGTTCTCGTTTAGCATCTTGATTTCGATGGTATTAGCAAAGGCTGGAAAAGTGGATCCAACGAGCAGAGCTGCTGTCATAAGTAATTTGCGCATTTTAGCGACTCCAGTTTGTTTTTGTCTTGATCAGGAACTTAGATCGATCACGGCAACTTCACCTCCAGATCATAGTATTGCGACAGTATGGCGCAGACGCCCTAAACAACCCGACGAAGCAATCTCTATTCGAATGGTGTCAGAGGGCACGACTTTTATTCGATGGCTCGTGGCTACAGGCCCATCATGATCCTGGCGAACACGCCCATGTCACTCCAGCGCTTCCAACGATTATACAAGGTCTTCGGCGGTCCATACGCGGCAGGTGCATCACACCAGCGTAATCCATTGCGATTGATGAATATAATGCCGCTCAAAACGCGTCGGTCATCAACGCAGGCACGGCCTCGGCTCTTCGGAAAGTAAGGTCTAAGTCGCGCCATCTGCGCTTCGCTCAGCTAATAAAGATTGCTCATGACATCCCCTCATAACTGGGGGTCGTGAATCACGCGAAACCATCAAGCTCAATAGTCTTTATGGGTCCTGAACCTAGAAGTCAGTCAACGCCGGAGCTGGGTAGCCACCAGTTCGACTTATGCGCCCATTTGTGAATTTCTGACTAAACACACATACCGCCAGCGGGTCTATTTCTGCGGTGTGGCCGCTGTTGGTGTGAATTGATGGCCGGACTAAACCAACCTACCACTTGGCGGCCCCGACAAGCGGCGCTATCACATCCGTCAGACCACCGAAGGAAGCCCGCCATGAACGCCGTCGCAGATCGCATTGCCCGCAATATCGCCACTGACATCGGGGCACGCCCTGAGCAGGTTACCGCGACGGTCGCCCTGTTGGATGGCGGCGATACCGTGCCATTTGTCGCTCGCTACCGCAAAGAGGTGACGGGCGGTTTGGATGACACGCAATTGCGCAGGCTAGCTGAACGGTTGGGCTATCTGCGCGATCTGGAAAAGCGGCGCGCCAGCATTCTGGGTGAAATCACCGATCAGGGGAAACTGACCGAGGCACTCGCCCGCGCAATCGCAGGGGCTGATACCAAGGCGGTGCTTGAAGATCTTTATCTGCCGTTCAAGCCCAAGCGTCGCACGAAAGCGATGATTGCCCGTGAGAATGGGTTAGAGCCTTTGTTGCGTGCGATTATGGCCGACCGTGCCGCTAATCCTGTGGGATTGGCGCAAGGATATCTGGGCGAGGCTATCCCGACTGAGAAAGACGCTTTAGCGGGCGCCCGCGATATCCTGGTGGAAGAGCTGGGCGAGAACGCGACCCTGCTGGGTCGGCTGCGCGACGTGATGCAGCAAGAGGCTCTGATCATGGCCCGCGTGAACAAGGGCAAGGAAGAGGTGGGCGCGAAGTTCTCTGACTACTTTGCCCATACCGAAAAATGGACGACCATTCCGTCGCACCGCGCGCTTGCCATTCTGCGTGCCGCGAAAGAAGAGATCGTGACAGTTGATATCGCGCCCGACCCTGACACGGGCGTGCCGCGTATGATCGGCATTGTCGCAGCCGAGATCGGGATATCGGGCCAAGCGCCGGGTGATCTGTGGTTGCAGGATGTCGCGGGCTGGACATGGCGCGTCAAGTTGAGCGGCACCATGTTTATGGACCTGCTGACGGACTTGCGCCGCCGCGCCCATGCCACCGCGATTGACGTTTTTGCCCGCAACCTGCGTGATCTGCTGCTGGCGGCCCCCGCAGGTGCGCGCGCGACGCTGGGCCTTGATCCCGGTATCCGCACGGGATGTAAGATCGCCGTGGTGGACGAGACTGGCAAGCTGCTGGATACCGCGACGATCTATCCTTTCCAGCCGCGCAACGATCTGCGCGGGGCGGAAGAAACCCTGCTGCATATGATCGCCAAACATGGTGTTGCCTTGGTCGCTATCGGCAATGGCACCGCCAGCCGCGAATCCGAACGGTTGGTCGCGGATGTCCTCAAACGCCTACCCGCAAGTGTGGCCCGCCCCACGCCGGTGATCGTGTCAGAGGCTGGGGCGTCGGTCTATTCGGCGTCTGAACTGGCGTCACTGGAATTCCCCGATATCGACGTATCCATTCGCGGTGCTGTGTCCATCGCGCGGCGCTTGCAAGACCCGTTGGCGGAACTGGTCAAGATCGAACCGCAGGCCATTGGTGTGGGTCAATACCAGCACGACGTCGATCAACGCCGTTTGGCGCAATCACTTGCTGGCGTGGTCGAGGATGCGGTGAACGCCGTGGGTGTCGATCTGAACATGGCCTCGGCCCCGCTGTTGTCGCATATCGCGGGATTGGGTGCGTCATTGGCGCAAGCCATCGTCACGCACCGCGATATTCACGGCCCTTTTGCCACGCGCAAGGCCTTGTTGAAGGTCGCTGGACTGGGTCCCAAAGCGTTCGAGCAATGCGCAGGGTTCTTGCGTATTGCCGACGGAAAAGAGCCGCTGGATGCGTCATCTGTTCACCCCGAGGCCTACGGTGTTGCGCGCAAGATCGTGCAGGCTTGTGGGCGCGATGTCCGTGCGATCATGGGCGACAGTGGTGCGCTTGCGGGTCTGGATGCGGCGCAGTTCGTTGACGACAGTTTCGGCCTGCCCACCGTGGGCGATATTCTGGCTGAGCTGGAAAAACCCGGCCGTGATCCGCGCCCTGCCTTCAAGACAGCGACTTTTGCCGACGGCATCGACAGTATGGCTGACCTCAAGGCGGGCATGTCCTTGGAAGGGACGGTGACGAATGTTGCGGCCTTTGGTGCGTTTGTTGATATCGGGGTCCATCAAGACGGGTTGGTGCATGTCAGCCAGTTGGCGGACCGTTTTGTCAAAGACCCGCATGAGGTCGTCAAAGCCGGTGATGTCGTCCGCGTACGCGTTACGGAGGTTGATATACCGCGCAAGCGGATCGGGCTGAGCATGCGCAAGGATGGTGGGGCAGAGGCAGCGACGCCAAAACCCGATGTCAAACTGAAGCCTTCCAAGAATAATCAGACCCATGCCGCTGCAAAACCAGCGTCCAACAGTCAGGGGGCATTGGGTTCGGCCCTTGCCGCTGCGCTAAAGGGGCAGGATGATCGCTAGGGATATACTACCCCAGCTTGGCCCAAAACGACGTTTTGCGGTCATGCCGTGTTTGCAGCGTCTGCAGGTAATGCGCGTGCGTTAGAAACGCTCCGTAGTCGGTGATTTCGGAATCAAGGGCCGCACAATCTGACAGGTAATCCGCGGCGTTTCCGTAGCGGGTCGCGCGCCCTTGTTCCAGCGCGTAGTCGATCATTGCCCGCCAAAGAAGCAAAGCGGCCAGCGGGTGGCGCACGCGCAACGCTTCCGCGGCAGGGGTAAGCAGGCCGTAGTTATCGCCATTGAGTTCATATGCGCGGGTCTCGATCACCTGTGCGGCTGTCAGCAAATCGGGCCATTCCAGACAGAACGCAAGCGCGGTTGATACGTTGGGATAATCGTCATGCATTCTGATTACATCGGCCGACTGTCCAGCTCCTGGGCATCTTTGCAGGATGTCGAGCATAAGGGCGCTTATGCGCTTTAGTGAGATTTTGCCAAAGCCAACGTCCTTTCTTTTGATTGAACAATAGTTAGCAGCGCCGCACCGTTTCATGGATCAAATTGATGCTAAATTGTTCAGAAAACCTTCGAAATTGAAGAGTAAAGTTAGAAATTGAACATGGAGCATCACTGCCAGGAGGATGAATCTTGTACTGCCACGGGAATATTTCAAAGGGCCGCGTTTTGTCATAAATCAAAGCAACGAAAGCCGTCTTGCACACCATAGTCAATTTGTAATGACGACGGATCCCAGTCCGACTGAAGTAGTATCACTCTGACTGTTCCATTTTCAGGATAGTGTGTAGGCAAGCGACCGTGTGGCAATCAATTTGGCGAGCGGCAGCGTTTGTGCCGCGACACGGTTACGCAGCACATCCAACGGCATATCGTCCTCTTTGACAAATTCAAGAAACATCTGGTTGAGGTTGTTGAAAAGCAAAGTGCCAAGCAGTCCGGAATCAATATCGCGCCGCACTTTACCGCGATCTTGCAATGCAGCAACCAGGTCTGTCATTTGGGCAGCAAGCCGCTGGTCCATCTCGAAGTAGCGTCGCCCATTGGGTGTGCCGGGGGCCTCGATCGCAAGTGCCATCGCGCTGCGCCACATTTCCTTGGACAGGTATTCCAGTGAATGGTCGTAGTATGCAAATATCAAAGCGAGCAATGCGTCATCGACAGCCTCGGGTGGATCGGCCAATATCGCGAGGCCGGCTTCAAGGACCTCCTCGACTTCCATTGTGACGGTGGCCATCAGTATATCGCCCTTGGTCTGGTAATAGTTGTAAACTGTGCCAACAGAGACTTCTGCCATCTCGGCCAAGTCCTCGATTCTTACGGCGCGATAACCATCTGCCCGAAATTTAGTCACCGCTGCCTGCAAAATGCGCCTTTCACGGTCCGCTTTCTGTTTCTCACGCAATCCGGCCATCTGTTTTTCATCGTCCTCTTGGTGCATCAAATATATTTAGTGTTGACTATAAAGATGAATGACTTCAACTTTTTTATCAAGAGCTCCGCGACAAGCGGTCAAACACCACATCGAAAAGGAATATTGGACATGAAAAATCTGACTTCGGCATTGCTGGCAACAACTGTTCTGACCTGCGCAGCAGGCGCTGCGGCCTCACAAGAGCAGTTGAACGCTCTGGTTTGGTGCGATCATATGGATCCCGAATTGATTGCCCCGTTTGAGGCGATGCATAACGTCACCGTCAATTTACGCGAATACGAAGGAACTGGCGCAGCGCTGGCACTGCTGGACCAGTCGCGCCCCGGAGATTGGGATGTCCTCGTCATCGACGGCATCGATGTTTTCCGCGCGGTGGATGCGGGCATCTTGGCACCTTTGGACGCGGATCAACTTCCTATCGATGATTTTTTCCCTGAGGTCGTCATGGAAGACGTCAACACAGTTGATGGCGTGACTTACGCCGTAACTGAGAAATTCGGATACAACACCATTTCTTACAATGCGAGCAAGGTTGATCCGGCGGATATGGAATCGCTAGCAACTGTCTGGTCGGAAAAGTATCAGGACCGGATTTCGATCTATGATTACTACCTACCAGTAATGGGGCTGGCCGCCATATCGCAAGGGATCGCCACCGCCGATATTGGTAGCGATAATCTTGATGCGATCGGCGATGTCATGACGACGATGCGGTCGCGCGCTGCATCCGTCGCTGGAGTAGTTGCAGCACAAACAGCGCTCGCAACCGGCGAAGTCGATATTGTCGTGGGCGGCGGTGAATGGCTGACTGCTGTGCTGGCAGAAGAACAACCTGAACTGACATGGACTATTCCGTCCGAGGGTGCGGTGCGTTGGACCCAGTCGATCGGTGTTGTTGAAGGTACACAACAGCCCGATCTGGCACTTGAGTTCATCAAATACATCGTCAGCCCCGAAGGGCAGGCGCGGTTAGCCACATCATCGTGTTTCTGGGGGATGCCAGCGAATGCGCGCGCCGGTGATGTCCTGACCGACGATCAAAAAGCTGTGCTGCGGTGGGACCAACAGCCCGATTATCTGGTCCGCACCCAGCTCTATCCAGCGCCTGATGACGCGTTGGATTCTGACATGCAGGACTTGTGGCTGAATACATTGTCACAATGAGGCATAGCGGATGATCGCTACCGGTGAGCGCGGGCAAGGCTGGGGTTTTGTAGCCCCGGCCTTGATCTGGACGTTTGCATTTTTCATCGTGCCCTTCGTGGTCATGGGCGCAATGAGCCTTGCGACGCTCGACGGACGCACGCTGATTTGGGGGCTGTCTTTCCAGAACTATGCAGAACTTGCTGAAAAGAGGTTCTTGTGGCGCGCGATTGTTGTGTCGCTCGAAATTACGCTCACGGTGACTGTGGTGTCGGTCTTACTGGCCTATCCGCTGGCGTGGATCATCGCTTTTAACGTCCCCAAACGCTGGCAGCGACTGGCACTATTGTTGGCAATCTTGCCGTTCTGGACATCATATGTCGTGCGGTCATATGCATGGCTGCTGGTGCTGGCGCGTGATGGGGTGGTCAATCAAACCATGATTAATCTTGGCCTGATTGCGGAACCTTTGACGCTGGCCAATACCCGCTTTGCGACAGTTACTGGTTTCGTGCATTTCTTTGTAATGCTCCTGACGCTCACGATCTATGCCAATCTGGTGCAATTATCGCCCAACTACCGCCGCGCCGCGCAAGATCTGGGCGCAAGCGCATTTCAGACCTTTCGACATGTGATCCTGCCGCTGACCCTGCCCGGCATCGTGACGGGGGCCTTCCTGACCTTTGTGCTGTGCATCGGCGACTACGTCACACCGCAGATTTTGGGCGGAAATACAGAGTTGACGGTGCCGCAAGTGATTATGGTGCAGCTGGGCCGACGCGCAGACTTCCCGCTGGCGGCGGCGTTGGCCATCGTGCTAATGGGGATCGTGATGCTGGCGTATCTGGCTGCCGCGCGCTGGCTGCGGCTGGACCGGCTCTGATGCGCGTATTGCCATGGATATATCTGGCGGCAGCCTTTGTGTTTATCTACCTGCCGGTCGGTACGCTGGTCTTGTTTTCATTTCAGGACGGACAATTGCCGGTGCCGCCTTTCAACGGACCGTCTTTGCGCTGGTATGCCGATGTGCTGGGTGACACCCGGCTCACGGCCGCTCTGGGCAATTCGGTGCTGGTGGCGTTTCTCTCGTCTTTGATTGCCGTCAGTCTTGGGTTTTTGGCGGCCTACGGGCTGGCACGACATGTGATGCCGGGATCGGCACTTATCCGGGGGCTATTGATCGCTCCGCTGACAGTCAGCTACCTGATTGTGGGTTTGGGGCTGCTGATCGTACTGACGCAGGCAGGTCTGGGCCTGTCTCTGATGACTGCCGGGATAGGGCATGTGGTGATCAACTTGCCTCTGGCCTTTGCAATCATATACGCGGCGATGGGTGCGCAGCAGCAAAATGCCGAACGTGCCGCCCGTGATTTGGGCGCAAAAGAAGCGCAGGTGATCCTGCTGGTGACTGTTCCGATGCTGGCGCCTGCCATTGGTGCCGCATTCTTCCTGTCTATGACGTTTAGCTGGGACGAATTCATCATAGCCTTCCTGCTGACCCGTTTTGAAGTAACCCTGCCGGTCGAGATCTGGTCTTTGCTTCGGTCCGGCCTGTCACCACGGCTGAATGCGATCGGCAGCCTTGTCTTTCTTGTATCAATCGCCGTCGTCCTGATCCTTGAACTTCTTATTTTCCGAAAGCGCCAGCAATGACTGCACCAGTGACACTCAAGGCGTTGAACCACTGGTTCGGCACTTTTCAAGCGCTCAAGGACATCGACCTGATCATCGAGGCAGGCGAATATGTTGCTCTACTGGGGCCGTCTGGCTGTGGGAAAACCACGCTACTTTCAGTGTTGGGAGGTTTTATCGCACCAAGCCAAGGCAGCGTGATGATCGGGGGGCGTGATATGACACGCGTCGCTTCGGCCAAGCGGCCGACAACCACGATGTTTCAAGACTACGCGCTGTTCCCGCATATGAGCTTGCGCGATAATGTCGGCTTTGGATTGCGCATGGCGGGCATGGGCCGTGCAGAGCGTTACCGTAAGGCCGAGGCGCAGCTTGCGTTGGTCGGTCTTGCTGATGCTGCATCAAAGCGCCCACATGAATTGTCTGGTGGCCAGCGCCAAAGGGTGGCACTTGCCCGCGCCTTGGCAGTGGGCCCGGACGTATTGTTACTGGATGAGCCGCTTGGCGCGCTTGACCTCAAGCTGCGCCGCGCGATGCAGGACGAATTGAAAGTGATCCAAAGGCAGGTTGGCACCACCTTTGTCCATGTAACGCATGATCAGGAAGAAGCGATGGCGATTGCAGACCGCATCGTCGTGATGAACGCCGGAAAGATCGAGGATCAGGGCCCGCCCGCCCGCGTTTACCGCCAGCCCGCCAGCCTGTTTACCGCCGATTTCATGGGCGAGATGAACCATATTCCAGCGCAAGTCACGTGGCAGGGGATCGAGACGCCCTTTGGCTGTCTGCCCCTGCCTGTGCCCTTGCAAGGTCCCGCTGTTTTATGCCTGCGTCCAGAGGCGATAGGCACCAACAATGCAGAAATCACACTCGGGCGCGCCCGTGTGCGCGATGCTGCGTTTTTTGGAACGCATATTCGCGCGCATCTGGTACCAGATGTTGCCCCGGATCTGGTGTTGATCGCGCATCTACCGCCCGGTGAGATGCCCGCAGCCGGCACGATGCTAACCTTGTCCGCAAGCGTCGACACAATCAGTGTTTTCTCAAAGGAGCCGTGAAGATGGACCGTGCACGCCCTCAAGACTGGTATCGCCTGCAAACCAAAGCTGATGGCGTCACCTTGATAGATGAGCCTTTTATCCAACCGTTTTATCGCTGCAATATGTGGCATATTCGCGGTCGCGACCAAGATCTACTCGTGGATAGCGGCATGGGGGTGGTGTCCTTGCGGGATTGGGTGCCGCTGGTCACTGAACGTGCACTAACGGCCGTCGCCAGCCATACCCATTTTGACCATATCGGGTGCCACCATGAGTTCGACGACCGCTGCGTCCATCGGGCAGAGGCAGAGTTGCTGACCAAC
This sequence comes from Yoonia sp., assembly GCA_047627695.1. Classification (GTDB taxonomy): domain Bacteria; phylum Pseudomonadota; class Alphaproteobacteria; order Rhodobacterales; family Rhodobacteraceae; genus Yoonia. Next base: position 13,871 of record JBLHTS010000045.1, read on the forward strand.
CCAACACGCACGGCCACGCTGGCTGATCCCTATGTCACAGATGATATCTTCGACCGCTTGCCGCCCTTGCCCTATCAGTCAGCAACATATGAGGTGAAGTCTGCCCCTGCCACGCGCCTATTGGACGATGGTGACCAGATCGATTTGGGCAACCGTCAGTTTGAGGTCATCCACACGCCAGGGCATTCGCCGGGTGGAATAGCGCTCTGGGAAGCGGCGACAGAGACATTGTTTTCTGGCGATATCGTTTATGATGGCCCCTTGATCGAAGACACCTATCACGCTGATCCCTTGGATTATCACCGCTCGATGGTGCGGCTCTATGATCTGCCGGTGCGCGTGGTGCATGGCGGGCATTTCCCCAGTTATGATGGTGTGCGGCACAAGGCGATCATTCACGCATGGCTTGCTGCACACGACGCATAATCGTTACATAAAGGCGCTTATGCGCCTTTTGGGTCCTTCGCCAAAGCAGACTTTGGTCGTCTAGATTTCGTTGACTGCTTTGCGGACGAAGCGGACATCCTCAGTTCATACTTGAACGTCTGGATTTCGCTAACGAGCGACAAAGGCGTTTCTCATGACCTCCGACAATTGCGCAACTGCTTCAGCTCGGTCGGACGTGTTAGATCGCATCGCATGCATCTCCAAAAAGAAAAGCCCTCCGCCATAACATGGCGGAGGGCATCCATACCTTCGTTTGCGTTCCAGGCCCGGTCTTCAGGGCGCGCGACTAGGATACCTTCTTTGCAACCATAAAATAGCTAGATGCACCCTTGAAAATTTCCTCAGTCTCAATGACCTGCAACCTTTCATCATCCATCAGATCGTCTAAGTCTGCACTCTTAAGTTGTCGAATGGGGGCCGGGAAAACCCCTACCTTTAACAACGCTCTGACCAGCAGAATTTGCAGTGAAACCAAGGCTGACTTTTTGCCGCCCAAGCAAGGTGTTACAGAAATGAACAACCCGCCAGGCTTCTGCAGCTCAACCGTTCTTTGCACAACACTTTCCGGATCAGGCACTGTGTGCAGCATGTTGAATGCTAACACCACATTGAATGAACCATTCTCGAACTCTTCATCGAAGATTTCAGCTTGTTCGAAATCAACGTTGACGACGCCACCTGTTGCGGCTTTTCCTTTTGCAATTTCAATCATCCCGGTTGAAATATCAATCGCGCGCACGCTCCTGACCAAGCCGGAAATCTCGCAGGCCGTCGTGCCTGTTCCACATCCGTAGTCCAACACAATGTCGGTATCCTTCAGATATCTTTTTGTGTTTTTGCGGCTGCGACAATGAATGAACTCAAATTTCTCTTCTGTGTTGTCATAGTTGCTAGCGGATTGATCCCAAAACTTTTCCGATTTTCTCATTCTGTCTTTCCTGTATTTTCAACGTAATCGTGCAGCGCTTCGTCGCAATCGTGAGGGTGGCATCAATGCCTTACTGCGCCTTTTACTTGCTTGGCCGCCCTTTGTTGCGGGGCCCGGTTTGACAGTCACAATCAGTAGCAACAAAGCCAACCCCCCAGACCAGCGGCAAGCAAAAATGGTGCCCCGGAGTGCCAAGTGTTTGCCGATCCCCCGTTTGACAATTGAGAGGCAAAAAGTTGGGTCATCATTGGGAACGAAACCAAAGACGCTAAAGCGCCAAGGCTTGCAAACGTTCCTTGCAACTCGCCCTGCCGATCAGGATCGACTTGCGCAGAGCTTTCGCCAACAATTGCAATACCAACAATCGCTCTGAACGAGAAAATTGGCAGAAGGATCAAAGCGAACAACCCAGATTGCAGCCAAACAAGTGTTAGGAAACCTGCAACGCCAAGCGACAGCCACAACGCAGCCACATTCAGGTTTCCTATTCGCTTGGCGACCGGGCCCAAAACTGCGGCCTGTGTCAACACAAAGCATATGCCGATGATACCGAAGGAAAGACCAATTGTGGTGCTGCTCCATCCGTATCGCGCAGCACCGAAGTACGCCCAAACTGCCGGAAAGACGAAACCTGCCAAGGCATCAAAAAAGTACACCGCGAACAGCGCCAAAGACACCCCTTGCACA
>JBLHTS010000046.1:0-15706 GCA_047627695.1 Yoonia sp.
ATAAAGTATGTCGAATCTATGTTAGTTCATCATCCAGCTAGCATCTCGTTACTGGGATTGATGCATAGAGTTGAGCGTGAGTGTGTTCATGCAAAAAGGGAGCACCTGGAAAGAAGTAGATCGCTTGCGACTTGGCTATTCCGGACCTTCATGGTCATACCTTCGTTGGTCTTTTCTCTAATGGAGGTCGTGAGGACAGATCGTGTTGCGGGGTTTTGGAACAGGATGCAATCTGCATATTTTCACACGCTCCTAGAGTTCTGGAGGGTCTTTATTTCCTTGAAGTTAATATTCAATATGCAAGTGGAAGCCACAACCCAAGCTTGGCGAGAACGAACATATTCGAAAGCCGCACCGTTTAAGAGGCTGTCCAAAGATGGGCTGCCTGTAGCAAAGAGACAAAAGCAGTCAACTCGCGAAGATGATTAGAAACTCACCATTATCCCAGCTAACTATACGGGTTAAATAGGCCTTCAGCCGAAAAATGCTGCGCGAAGCCCGAATGTCAGCTCTAGGCAAGCCGCAGCGAAGCGCTGGATAGAGCAGCCAAGGTCCGTTTAGGGCCGTGGTAGCCAGTCTTGGTCAGCAGTGTTTCGTTAACATGTTCCGTACGGCTTGCAGGCTCAACGCAGGTCGCTTGGTGTGGATCATTCGGTGACAGTTAGGGCAAACTGGAACGAGGTCTTTGTCTGGATCAACAATGTGCTTTCCATCTCTTTGCGCCAATTCGTGAAGGTGGTGAACATCGATAACGCCTTCACCTATTGTCCCGTAGCGATCAGACATCGATTTTTCGCAGACAAAGCACTGGTACCCGTGTACATCCAGACATCGCTTCTTCGCAGCGGGGCTCCGTTCCACGTGCTTGGAAAGCAACATGGATTGCTCACCTTCTTCGAATACCGTGCCTATCAAGGGTTCGAAGGAATTAGCAGGTGGAAGCGGTGTATCCACCGCGTACCAACCACGACCAAGTTCAACCAAGAATTTGCGCTGCAGGATCGGCTGAACTCGATCAATTTTGACGGGCCCGTCTTCCGGAATATTCCCTTGCTCGTCGAGCTTGGCAAACATTGGGAAGGTCAGAAGATAAAAACCATCTTCAACAACTAACCTTGCGTGTTCTTCAGATTGCTTGAAGCCCGGGTTCCTTTTGCCCGACGCCTTTTTTTCCCAATCCCTACTGAGAACAAGTCCCTCATTACTTCCCGAGTGATGGGACCATAACCCAAAAATGACAAACCGCTTAGACTCGTTAACGAAGGACCAAGACCAATTCCAGTTGGAACAAGTCGCTCCTTGGCTTTCAATGAATTGTTTTCGGTTCATGGTCAGGGCTCCTCTTAGCCCCTATTAGTAGTTTACATTACATATTCTTGGCCAGAGCATTCCAAAGTGACTGCGCAACCCAGAACCAACGCTGCAATCGCGGCAACAGTCCGGAAAAACAGGCCGCACCGCAGCATGTGCAACGACCGACCAACGGCAGCAAAGGGCCGCAAGCAGACTCTACGAATTAGCTTTGAACGGCAGGTCTTCCGGCCATAATTACACGTTTCGGGAAAAAAGATTTGAACTTTGGCTAAAAAAGCATGATCGCGAGAGGCGCCCTAAAGAATAACACTTAAGACATTGATTTTAAGTCATTTTAAAATATGTAACTGTTACAATCACTCAACGCCCTTATCCTCGAAGGTGTAACTGTCGTCATGCACCAAATACTAACTCTTACCGGGAAATAAAATCTGCGCGTGGGGGTATAGGTGGGTCTGCGGAAGCAGAGGTTGAAGGGATTTGACCCACCCCCCCCTTCATGACCAGTGCTGTTGGCTGCTCTGGGCTTGCTGCTCCGCCGGGACTTTGGGACGGAGGTGGGACAGCGCGCTGTCCCACCTAGCCTCATGAAACTATTCAACTAATCCACATTGCTACACTCACTACCAAAAAGAAGATTATTGGTAGAGAGGAAGATTGGAATAATTAAGATAGGTACTTGTTCGAAAACTGTCGCAGTCGTCCCAATGCAGAATTCCCGTTAAGGATCAGCTACTTGCTCGGGACAGACGCGGTCACTCTCAATAGAGATCGTCGTCACTTTCGGTTGATGTATTCAGTATCAAACTATTCGGAATGAGAACCAACCGGTGCTGTTGATTTGGCGAGACACGCGATGCGCCATTTGGCCGGCTGACTCCCTCTATTTTCAAGAGTGCAGATACATGCGCTCCATTCTGCCATTTTGTTCCGGCATAGAGACCCGCGACCTGTGATGTTCGCCCAACCCGAACCCCAATGCTTTTCTTTGCCGGCAAGACGTAAATGCCAACTCGGCTGAGCGCGGCAGTAGGGTCATCGACCTCCAAGATAGCAGCCTGATCAATTGCGGCCATCAAGAGCTCCCTAATCGTCCGTTTTACGCCACGGTCCAGATTCAAAGAGGAACTCAAAAGGTAGTCCAAAGCGTCATCACCCTCGGAAGTTGCCCCAGATTCCTCTGCGTCGCCCACCATCGCTCGTAGGATCGGACGCAGCTCATTCAATCTGGACTGATCAATTTTCCCGTCAAACAGGGCCAAATCGCGCCCCGCTAGGATTGTTGCGACGGTGTCCGCTTGCCTCGCATCTGCACCCTCTTTCCTAGCGGCAGAAGCGATTGCTGAGTGGGTCTCGTCCCAGCGCCCGCTCTGACCAAGAATGCGACCTCTCAGACAAGATGAAAGCGCCTTGGCAGAGTCCTCGCATGCCTTCAATCTCGCCATAGTTTTAAGCGGGTCTGAAGTGGCAGGTAACAGTCCCAAGTCGATCATGACAAACCGCGATCGGTCCTGTGACTCAAGTTCAATGTGATTTATCGACGTTACATATGCTGCACCGAGAGATCGGAAGGAGACAGCGGAATGATCCGCGCCGCCTCGAGAAACACGGCCGCCGCCTGCCCCAGACATTCGGCGAAAAAGCGCAAGCATGTTGTCTTGTTTGGACCCGGTACGCGCGCTTTGATCTGGCTCGAATTCATCTATTAGGATCGGGCGGGCCTGGTTGTTGCGAGACTGTCTCAGTCCCGCTTCTGTTGCATCGTTTAAAACACTACCTCCGAACTCTCCCAACAGTAACGCGGCAAACTCTATAAGCTTCGACTTTCCGCTACCACGACTGCCATAGACATAGAGATGAGATCGCCATTCAGGAAAACCGCCTAGGCTTGCTGCGGCAACCCATCCAAAGAAGATGTCTGCATCGAATTCCCGCTTCCATCCCCAAAGTGCCTTCAGATCGGAAAGAAGACCTGCAACTGCTTCGGGATCGATGTACGCATTATCCGGTGGGACAATCGCCGCGGCACCAATCATTACGCTCTTTCCTTGAAACGCAGCAGGTGACATGACCTGCCCACCGGGTTGAACAAGTTGATCTCCACAATGCGCGAACGCATTTCCGTTTTCGTCCCTCCAAACACCGACGGATCTCAGATCTGCAGAGGAGGAATCAAAAACGCCTTTCCCATTGCATTGATCAATAATCCATTGACCGGCCTCACGTGGTGACCACCCGCCATCTTTCTGTGGGAATTTTCTGAGGCACCAAGCGTCGATCGCAGTGCTGTAACCACTCAACAGAGACCGAACACCCCGCCCGGCTTCCAAGGCCTCCGCTCTCATACGTCGCAACTCGCCGCTTGCAGCAATGAAGAAGTAGTCTCCTGCACTTTGACCGAGAGGGATGATGGGGCAGCGTTCGGGTGCTGGATCCACGCCTGGAGGCACTGCACTGGAGGGCGGCTGGCCACCCGACGTGCAAACACCGTTGCCGGCTCTAGACTCACTTTGGCTGTCCATCGCCGGCAAAACTTCAGCGTTTGCAAATGCGGCGTGAATGGCGCTTTCACCGGACATAAAACTAGATGAGGTGTTGTTGGATTCGATTGGGGCCTGCACCGGACCTTGCGCAGAAACTCTCATCGGCATCCCCGCATGGTTGGTTGGTTGGCAACAGATTTTGACAGCATCCAATCATCCAAATCAACACGGCGGTAGCGGATGGCACGTAGGCCGAGCCGCAGGAACTTTGGCCCCGATCCTGTGATATGAGTCATTCGTAATTTTGCGAGATAGCTTTCGCTCAGACCGGTATATTCAGCGGCCTGAGGAGGGGTCATGTACACGGCTTCCACAGATTTGATCTCCTTGTCTCTGGTAAGACAAAGATGCTCTGGGAGACTACGTATTCATATTGGCATCAAATTGAAATTTTCGTAATTGTTATCAATATTCTTGATCCAGCCTTTGTATGCTCCCTTGGGACTAACAGTTATGCCAAACAAGGCGAAAAGATCTTTCAAGAGTCTGTAGAAATCCCCCGACTCATCGATTGAACCTGGAATGTTCATTGTTCTTTCGCCCCGGCAAACCTCCAGTATTGCGTAAATCACAGAATATGCACCACCCGGCCGTTGATTTGTTGGCATGCCATCTGGCAACTCTCGTTTGACGATTGCGAAGACTTCCGCAATTTTCGATGAATGCTCAATGACGGCTTGTACAGCCTTCAATCCGTCCATGGCATCAGGGCCAGGAAGTTCGGAAACGAAAAACATGTCCTTAGTTTTCTTGAATTCCTCAATGGCGCGCTGTTGATGACAGTCGGCTTGCAAGTGGAGTTCCGATTTCACATTTTCTGGTATTTTATCATAGAGCGATTGGACCTTTGCCAAAAGCCGAGGCAAGTTTTCCAAGATAGGTACAACTTTGTCTTTATTCCAAAAGTCGGCTTCAAACGAATGTTGAGCCGCCATGAAATGATCAGCTTTGTCAGGCAGTCTACTTGGGTCGGTTTGAGGAAAGTGCTTTTGCAAAACTTCGACAATCCGGTCAATTACATCGTAATACTCCTCCCCATGACGGGGAAGCGGCATTTTAAAAACTAATGTCGTCATTTTCTGCCTGGCCTCATTGCTCTATTCGTTTCAATAACTCATCGCTCATAGCCCGCATCGTCGGGCACAAACAATCTGCCGTGACGAATTGTCCGGAATTCGCGCAGAGCAATGCTGTTACGGCTTAGGGCCTCTCGGAACCAATCAGCGTCGTATCCTCTGTCAGCGAGGAGCCACTCGGCGTTTGGCAGGCCGTTCATCACCCGAAACAACCGAGATCATCCGCTTTGGTGACAACGCCGCGACGCGTGCGGCATTCGAATCCGGTCAGGTCGATGTTCTGGTCAGCGGGAATACGGTTGCAGCTGAAATCAGCGCCGCTAATGCGGACGCCGATATCGAAACAAAGTTCATCCTCAAAGAATCCCCGGCCTTTATCGGGGTCAAGAAAGGCAACATCGACCTGCTGTTCTGGGTGAATACATTCATCCTGCACAAGACCCTCGGCGGCGACTTAAACACCTTCTCGAACACTTGGTTGGGCCAGGATCTGCCCGCATTGCCAAGCCTGTAATCTCAAAATACGGACAAAGCGGCTTTGGGCAGCTTTGTCCTTATGCCAGCCCTCAAATACTACAAAATGCTGCGCTGGCCACCGATGTCCGCTCTGGTAAAGCTGCATTGCAGCGATATAGAAAAGACGTAGAGTCCGCTAGCGGACTCTACGTATACTGGGGGAACGACCGCTTTCCTCCCGTGGTGTATGGCTGGATCAAAGAGACTTGTTCATTTGGCACTCAGACTCTTAGCAGACGTCCGGAACATTGAATCCAAGGCCCTGTTTGCCCGCATAGCGAACCTTGGTGTCTCCCGCAGCGAATGGCCGCTTCAAGTTGGTTTATAGGTCCTGACCCTAGCTGCACGAGCAGGCCTTCTCCCGTCACCCAACTGTGCATCTTGACAGTTCTGAAATCGAATGGGAGCCTTTGGGAAAGTCTGGCTACGCCCCTTAGTGCCGAGGATTATGATTTGGAATCAACGTTGTCAGCAGATACTGACCAGAGTGCGTCATTAAAGATATTCGGAAATGTATCAGCCCCGGATTTTCCGAACTGGATAACTAATCACGCACATAAACTAGGCTTGCATAGTATCAGCACATCTCTGCATGCAGATTACCTTGACGTTCATGCAAGCGGCCAAGATGAAATGCTCAATGCGTTGGCTTTGGCGTGTAGTTTGGGGCCACAGTCGGCGCTTGTTGATCACGTCGCATTTACAATTGCGACACATAACGCCCCAGTCGCCTAAATAATAGCCAAAGCCATTTTTTTGGTGAATAAATGAGCTGATAGGCGTCGGGTTGAATTGACCACGGTCGAAACCCGAACTCTAAACAGCGGTTGAAAGAACAAGGATGGGCTGCATTTGACTTGGTATGCTGTCGCGCTTAGCGCGGACTTAAAACACGGTATGACAATGCCTTGCTGCCTTAGCGGAACGGATTTGGCGATTTGGCGCAGCGCGTCAGGACAAGCATTCGTTTGGGGTGATCGTTGCCCTCATCGTGGTATGCGGCTGTCGCAAGGCTTCGTGCGTGGTGAAGCCCTTTCGTGTATTTACCATGGTTGGCAATATGGCAGTGATGGTGGCTGTGTCGCTATTCCAGCACATCCGGACCTTGTTCCGCCTAAAAGTATCTGCGCCACGACTTATCAATGCGCTGAGGTGGATGGATTGATCTGGGCGACACTTGCTGACACCGACGATCCCGTCCCTGCGCTGAAAAATACAAATCCCGTCCGTTCGATATACATCGACGCCCCTATCAACACAGTTTGCGCATATTTTGGATCACAAAATGCAACATTGATCGAAGTCGATGGCCCATTTCCTCTGACGATCGCCGTGCACCCAGCGAAGGGTGGCTGCACGGCCCTGCATGCCCTGACAGCGCAGGAACAAGATCGTAAGGACCTGTCGCATTGGCTTGAAACCCAGCGGGCCGCCATCGAAGGAGTCGCAGCATGACGAACAACGCTAAGGATTACTGGTACCCCGTTGCGATGTGTTCTGGCATCGACGGGCCACGCCATACGCTGTTGTTGGGCGAACCGATAAGCGTGGGGCGCGATGGAGCTAATCTTTGGGTCCGCGATGCAACCAACAGATCGCTTCCCACGATCGAACGCTATGGGCATCTTTGGACTAGTCTTGGCGAACCTACGCGTGATCTGTTTACAATTCCCGAAGCCGAAGCCGTGGGCCGGCATCTTGTGGATTGCGGTTCTGTCAAAGTGAAATGCTCACCTTTGCGCGCAGTTGAGAACTTTCTCGATATCGCGCATTTCCCCTTTGTTCATACGGACATCCTTGGCGCAGAACCCCACACAGAGGTCGAGCGCTATGACGTCGAAATCCGCGAAGAGGTCGACGAAGTTTGGGCAACCCGTGTCAAATTCTACCAACCGCAGGCGGCCCAATCCGCTGATGGCGGTATCACCACAGATTACATGTACCGCGTTGCGGCCCCTACGGTCGCAGTACTTTACAAAACCTGCCCACCGCGTCCGGGTGAATGGGATGTTATCACCCTTTTTGTGCAGCCACTGACCGAAGAATGGTGCGAGGTTTGGCCATGGATGGCTCTATACGATGACACGACACCGCATGCCGATTTGGTGAATTTTCAACAGATGATTTTCATGCAAGACCGGTCGATCCTAGAAAATCAGATCCCGCGCAAGCTGCCGCTTGATCCAGGTATGGAGGTGCCGACGCAGGCTGATATGACGTCTGTTGCGTATCGGCGTTGGTTGAAAAAGATCGGCTATACGTACGGCGCGCAGGTGGTTGCAGCATGATCTTGTATGACTACATCCTAAGCGCAAGTTGCTATAAAATCCGACTAATGGCTGCACTTACTGGCCAGCCACTAATCCTAAGAGCGGTCAATTTTCACCCCGAGAAAGAACATAAATCAGACGCGATGCTGGCCCTAAACCCGCAAGGTACTTTGCCTATATTGGTTGATGGCGATCACATCATGACGCAATCTACCCAGATGCTTCAGTATTTGGCGACACATGCGGGCCCAAGTTGGACTTCTGACGGTGATGCCACCTGGCTTGGGTTCGCGGGGCTATTGAACAGCAGCCTTGGCATGGCACGTCTGCATGACATCTTGTCCTATGATGTTGATATCGAACAGGCTCGCAGAGACGGAATCAGATACCTGCGGAAGCTTGAGCAGCATCTGACCGACCAACGATTTGACGGTAAAACGTTTCTAACCGGCTCGCATCCAACGATTGCCGATGTAGCATGCTTCCCAAATACTGCTTTGGCCCCAGACGGTGGTGTCAGCCTTGATCAATATCCTGCCATCCGCCTTTGGATGCGCGCAATCAGGTCGCTGCAAGGTTTCATTGAGATGCCGGGCATCCACCGTTTGCACGAACTTGCCCCTGACCCAAGGGCAGCGTCGTGACTGCCACACTGTTCAAATCTTGCGAGGCCATTGTGACTTCAGCCGCAGAGCCTGTCCTGTGGCGTCACGACCTACTCGTCGAAGACGGGGCGATCAAAGCTATTGGGCCTGATTTGTCGCGTGAACTGCCCGAAAAGTGCGAGGTGATCGATGCGGCGGGCATGTTCATCTATCCAGGTTTGGTCAACACGCATCATCATTTCTTTCAGTGTTTTGTGCGCAATCGGGCTGAATTGGATTGGACAAGGTATTCTGTGATCGAATGGCTTGATCTTATCTACCCCATCTTCTCGCGCCTGACCGAAGACTGCTTTTATCACAGCTCAGTCGTTGCGATGGCTGAACTGATCAAACATGGCTGCACCACCGCCTTTGACCACCAGTATTGTTTTCCTAACCACGCAGGAACGCGCATAATTGATCGTCAGTTTGAAGCTGCAGAATTGATGGGTATCCGGTTTCATGCCGGGCGCGGTGGCAACACGTTGCCCAAATCCGAAGGCAGCACGATCCCTGATGCGATGCTGGAAACCACCGATGCATTCATAGGCGATTGCGAGCGCGTGATTGATGCCTATCACGACGCAGGTCCACTTGCGATGCGCCAAGTCGCGGTCGCCCCTTGCCAACCGGTCAATTGCTACAAAGAAACCTTTGAAGAGTCCGTCCGCCTCGCCCGCGACAAAGGCGTCATACTGCATAGTCACGTCGGCGAAGGTGAAAGCCATGTGATCGAACAGGTTCACGGCAAGCGTACTGTCGAATACTGCGAGGAGATAGGCTTTGCCGGTCCCGATACTTTCTATGCTCATGGGTGGGAGTTGACGCGCAGCGAACTTGCACAGATGGCGCGTTCCGGCACTGGATTGTCGCACTGTCCTGAACCTGTATATTTGGTCGGCGCGCAGGTCACCGATATCCCTGCCATGGACGCGCTCGGTGTTCGAATCGGCCTTGGGGCCGATGGGGCCGCGTCCAACGATAATTCCAATTTGATGCACTGCGTCCACTCGGCCTATATGTTGCAATGCCTTAAGGCGTCATCACGCGAAGATCTTGTCCCAACGCCGGCACGTTTCCTGAGTTACGCCACCGAAGGTGGTGCGTCTTTGCTGGGTCGTTCGGACATCGGCGCTCTGCGCCCAGGCATGGCCGCAGACCTTTTTGCCATCGACACCCGCAAACTTGACTACATTGGCACCCGCCATGACCCCATTAGCCTGATCGCTAAAGTCGGCATCGGGACAACAGTCGATCTGACCATGATCAACGGTCGTATCGTTTGGCAAAACGGTGCTTTCCCGCATCTTGACGAAATGGCGCTATTCCACGCCGCAGAAAAAGCACTTCACGAAATTCTACCAACACATCAAACAGGGACAATACAATGACACAAAAAATGCAACGTCGCAAATTTCTAAAGGGCACTTTGGCCGCCACAACAGCTATTGCCTTGCCAATGAAGGCTATGGCGCAAGATGTCCTTAAGATGGGGGTAATCTTGCCATCACCAGAAGCAGATGTGGGCTGGTCACACACTCTGATGACCGGTGTGAATGCGGTCAAAGAAGCGTACGGCGATCAGATCGAAATTACTGTCTTGGAAAATATCGCAGAAGGCCCAGACGCCGACCGGATCGCCAACGGCCTTGTTGCGGAAGGCAATAAGTTCTTGTTGCTGGGATCATTTGGCTACCAAAACGGCGGGATCCAGATCGCCAAACGCAACGATGATGTTTCGGTCATTCACGCCTCTGGCTACCTGACCGAGCCTAATTTCTCGCCATATACCGCGAAATACTGGCAGGGCACCTACTTGATGGGCATGGCTGCGGCGTCACTGACTAAGACCAAGAAACTGGGCTGCGTCGGTGCGTTCGCGATCCCCGAGCTGATCACATCGATCAACGCCTTTATGCTTGGCGCACGTTCAGTTGATCCTGAAATCGAGATGAGTGTTGTTTGGGTCAACTCCTGGTTCGACCCCGCATCTGAGCAAGACGCTGCCAAGGCTTTGATTTCGCAAGGCGTTGATGTGGTATTCTCGAATGCGCAAGACACGCCATCAGTCATTGCTGTGGCAGAGCAAGCCGGCGTTTATGCCTTTAACCTCAACTCTTCGATGCTTGAATACGCCCCGACAAAATATGTAGGCGTTGTTGGCACCGATTGGGGCCCGCATTTCTTGCGCATGGTCGAAGGACACTTGAACGGCACATTTGAAGGTGAAAACTTTTGGCTAGGCATGGAAGACGACGTTGTCTTCACTGCCGATTGGAATGCCGACATTCCCGCAGATGTAGTCGCGATGATCGAAGCCAAACAGGCCGAAATCGCAACGGGTGCGTTTACCGTTTTCCAAGGCCCGCTGGTTGATCAATCCGGCACTGAGCGCTTTGCAGATGGCGTCAGTATGACAGACGGAGAAATCCTGAGCATGGATTGGCACGTCGCAGGCGTGACAACACCGCTGCCGTCATGACCGCAACTGCACCTGCAATTTTGACACTGAAGAACGTGTCGAAGCGATATGGCACGGTGCAAGCCAACAAAGGCATCGACCTCGCGGTACGCGCGGGGTCGATCCATGCAGTCCTGGGTGAAAACGGGGCTGGAAAATCCACACTGATGAAGATGATTTACGGTGTGGAAAAGCCCGACAGCGGTACGATCGAATGGAACGGGGCACCTGTTCATTTGGGCAAACCTGCAGATGCGCAGGCGCTGGGAATTGGAATGGTGTTCCAGCATTTTTCACTATTTGAAACGCTGAGCGTTGTGCAAAACGTCTCTCTTTTGGTGCCCGGCACACAGGCAGAACTGGCTGAGAGGATCACCGCATTTGGTGATCAATTCGGTCTGCATGTGGACCCTGATGCGATGGTGCATCGGCTATCGGTAGGTGAACGTCAGCGTGTCGAGATAATCCGCTGTCTGCTACTTGATCCCAAACTATTGATTTTGGACGAACCCACATCTGTGTTACCGCCGCAAAGCGTGGCCATGTTGTTTGACACACTGCGCAGCCTTCAGGCCAAAGGGCTGGCCATTCTTTTCATCTCGCACAAACTTAATGAAATCAGGGAATTGTGCGATGAGGCGACGGTCTTGCGCCGTGGCGAGGTCACTGGTCATGCTGATCCGCGCAGTCATTCTGCCAGCGATTTGGCGAAGATGATGATCGGGCATGAAATTCCCAAACTGACCAAGCCACATGATCGCGCATTCGGTGATGTCGCCTTGCAACTGCGCGACTTGGATCACCCAGCAAAAAGCCGCTTTGGCACATCGTTGTCGTCACTTAATCTTGATCTGCGCTGCGGACAGATCGTCGGCATTGCAGGCATATCAGGCAACGGCCAACAAGAACTGGCGGCACTTATTTCGGGCGAAGCGCAATGCGCAAAACCTGACATGATTTCAATCCTGGGTCAGCCTGTGGGCCATCTGGGCCCAGCCAAACGCCGCGCACTAGGGTTTTCGTTTGTTCCAGAAGAGCGTCTAGGTCGCGGTGCCGTGCCCGAAATGTCTTTGGCCGACAACAGCCTTTTAACTGGCCACCGCCAGGGCATGCTGCGGAAAGGGTTCATCCGCCGCAAGGTAGAGCAGGCCTTTACCGACACATGCATCGCTGATTTTGATGTGCGCACCCCGTCACCGAACGCCGAGGCCGGCGCGCTTTCAGGCGGCAATCTGCAGAAATTCATTCTGGGACGCGAGATTATGCTTTCCCCAAAAGTCATGCTTGTCTCACAACCGACATGGGGCGTCGATATCGGCGCCGCTACGGCAATCAGGCGGCGTTTGCTTGAAATGAGTACACAAGGAGCCGCAATTCTTGTGATTTCAGAAGAGTTAGAAGAGCTGTTTGAGATTTGTGATGTTTTACATGTGCTTAGCAAAGGACACCTTTCCGCGCCGCTAGATGCGTCGACCACAACAGCCCAAGACATTGGGACGTATATGATCGGGGCTGCGCAATGACATTTCAGCTCGTGCGGCGCGATACAGCATCGCGCCTTGCCATGGTGGCTGCACCTATTTTGGCTTTGGTCCTGACCTGTCTGACCAGCTTGGTATTGTTTGCGTTGCTTGGAAATCCCGCTGGGACGGCGCTTTATGCTTTGCTGATCAAACCCTTCACCAGCTGGTACAGTTTCACCGAAGTCCTTTTGAAAACAGCCCCTTTGATGCTGATCGCGCAAGGATTGGCGATCGGATTTCGCGCCAATGTGTTTAACATCGGGGCAGAAGGGCAATTCATAGTCGGCGCGATTTGCGCTTCTGCCTTTCCGGTTTACTATCCAGACGGCGCGTTCCCTCTGATGCTGCCTGCGATGATTGCCGCTGGGGCGCTGGGTGGGATGGCATATGGGTGCATCGCGGCAGGGTTGCGAACACGGTTCGGCGCATCTGAAATTTTAGTGACCTTGATGTTAAGCCTGATTGCGGTACAAATCCTGAATTACCTGCTACTTGGCCCTTGGAAGGACCCACGCGGTTTTAACTTTCCACAATCGGTGATGTTTCCTGATAACGCCATGTTGCCACTGTTGTTTGATGGCGCGCGCGCGAATATCTCATTGATATTTGCGCTGATCGCCAGCGTGCTGGCGCATTTTATGATGCAGCATCACTTCAGTGGGTATCAGTTGCGTACCGCGGGGCTTGCACCAAAAGCAGCGCTTTATGCGGGGTTTAACGGGCGCAAAATGATCTGGATTAGCCTTGGCCTAGGTGGGCTTGCCGCCGGTATCGCCGGCGCCAGCGAAGTCGCAGGACCCTTGGGGCAATTGCAACGCTCTGTTTCCTCTGGCTACGGGTATGCGGCGATCATTGTGGCCTATATGGGTGGGCTTAGGCCGATAGGGATTGTTGTTTCAAGCTTCCTTATCTCAGTCGTCTATATTGGGGGCGACAGTGCTACTGTTACCGCCGGGCTGCCCGTAGCCGCGGTAGAAGTGTTCCAAGGCTTTTTGCTGGCATTTTACCTTCTGACCTTCACTCTTATTCGGTACCGGATTGCGTTCACCCCATCCCGATTGCGAGACCAAGCATGAGCATGAGCATTGTCGAATTCCTATTGGCGGGGACGTTGGCAGCCGCCTTGCCCTTGATGCTTGCAGCCTTGGGTGAAATGGTTGTCGAACGTACGGGCCTGCTAAACTTAGGGCTTGAAGGCATGATGGCCCTCGGTGCCGCGATTGCATTTATCTGCGTCTATGAAAGCGGGTCGCATCTGATTGGCTTTCTGGCGGCAATATGTGTCAGTGCTATACTGTCGATGGTTTTCGCGGTTCTGGTACTAGCAGTGAAAGCCAACGAAGTGGCCGCGGGGCTGGCCATCAGTATACTGGGTTTGGGCCTGTCTGCCCTGTTTGGAAAATCCTACGAGAGCCTTACGATCGCGGGTCTGCCAAAAATACCATTTCCCGTTTTGTCGGATATCCCTGTGTTTGGCCCTACACTTTTCACCCAAGATATTGTGGTCTGGTTGAGCATACTGGGTTGTCTTGGATTGTGGTACGTACTCAACCGCACCAAGGTTGGGCTGGTAATCACGGCAATAGGAGAGAATAGCGGTGCGGCCCGTACAATTGGTTATCCTGTCAACCGCATCAGATATGCCGCGGTTGCCTTTGGCGGTGCGATGTGCGGCTTAGCAGGGGCTTATGCGGCGACGGTCTACACCCCGCTTTGGGCGGAAGGAATGATTGCAGGTCGCGGCTGGATCGCTGTTGCTTTGGTTGTCTTTGGCACATGGCAAACTGGGCGGATCGCATTCGGTGCGATCTTGTTCGGTCTGCTGTCTTTGGGCGAATTAACAGCGCAGGCCGCAGGCGTTGGCTTGCCATCGCAGTTGCTATCGAGCCTGCCCTATCTCGTCACGATTCTGATGCTTGTTGTCATCTCAAAGCGGGCAAGTTCAGTATTTTAGGAACAAATTGAATTGCTGCAGTGCTCAACTTAAGGCGGGCAACCTGCCCTGTCAGCCAACCCTTTTCACCGTCTCAGTTGTCGATGCGGGTCAATACTTCCTTACATGCAACCTCCATTGAAGGTCGAAGTGCGTCCAGTGAGGGCCGCGTATATCGCTGCCCAGTGATCGACAACGGCGTGTGATTGAGTAACCGGCCTACGATCTCTTCAAGGACACCAGCCTCCATTGCGACCGTCGCAAATGTTCGGCGATGCATATGCGGATTATACTTGAGCCGCTCCGGCCTCGTGATGTGGCCCGTCTCTGATTTTGGCGATGGAAACACCCACTCCCTGCTGAGGGGGCGCAGCGGTGCCAGGATCTCATGGTGCAGTTGCAAGATTGGAAGGTCGAAGCTCCGGCCGTTCTTTGTCATCGGAAGGTGAATCCGGTCTTCCTGTATCTGCTTCCACTTCAAGGTGAGCACCTCTGTTTTGCGAAGGCCGGTAAACAAGAGCAACTCATAGAATACGCGGTGGATTGGGTTCGGCAGATCATCAATCGTCTGCCGCCAGTCCTTGAGATCATCAATGATCCGGCCGTCAGGTTTATCTTCAAACCATTCGATTGCCATCGTCGGACACTCTGCCAGATCGCATGTACGGCGGGCGTGGTTGTAGATTGCCCGAAAGCTGCGAAGCACATGATTGGCAGCCGATGGCGATCCGGACATTTCTTGATGGCGACGTACCACCATTGATTTGCTGATCTCGTCCAGCGGCAAGCGCATCCAGTCTTTCAGATGGTGTGCAAGCTGCGCGCGCGTCCCAGTCTTGTGGTTCTCAGAACGCAACTTCGGACGTGCTAGATACACCTCCATTGCGGCCTCCAACGAGGGTGCGCCAATCTGGGCCGCCTTCCCTGCCCCTCTGCCCATCTCCAAGGCAAACCCAAGCGCCGTCTGCCGTGCAGCTTGCGCAGAGATAATGGGAAATCGGCCAATCAGAATACGCTTGGTCTGGCCGCCAATGTCTTTTTGAAAGTACCAGGTCTTCGAGCGCTTTCCCACAAAGAGCACCAGCCCTTTGATTTCGGCATCCCAATATTTGTCGGTACCAGCCCGCGCATAGGGAAGTCTGCTCGCAAAAGTCTCGGAAAGCTTGGGCATTTTTTTGTCTGCTTTTTGTCGGAAATGAACTGAATGTCGGTGATACTCAGTCCATCAGCATGAACAATATAAGTCAATGAATTGAATGACTAAGAATGCAAAAGAATGTCAGGGAAACTCAGATCATGTGTTTGGAAAACTGGGGTCTTAACCATTACACAACGCCCGCTTACTAAAAGCTTACTATTTCATGGGTGTTAGCGCGTCAAGACAGCGATGAAAGAAGCTGCCGATACAAACGCAAAACATGTCTCC
>JBLHTS010000047.1:0-15704 GCA_047627695.1 Yoonia sp.
CCCAAATTATTGGCATCGCGCGTGTTGATTTCGACGAACATATCTTGCTGCAATTCTGCAAGCCACGGGTTCGAGCGGGATTCATCCCCGCCCCCCTCATATTCAACCAATCGGCCTGACGTTAGGATGATTGGATACTCCTGCGAGAAATCCTTCTCTTGGATCGACGCGTACAACGTTGGGACGCGCCAGAACTTCTTGTCTTCATAAGTCGGGTAATCTGCCACGAGATCCCGCCGATTTGAATATAGCGGTTCGCGGTGGATTGGGACAGGGTCCGGGAAAGTCCAGACTACGGCACGGGCCTTGGCGTTACCAAATGGCGCGCAACCGTGTGCGATTGCGACCCTCTGGATGCCACCTGATAGGTCGGTTTTCCAGTTGGTATTTGGACCTGCAACCGCATCAATCGCAGCACGCTCATCCGCCGTCAGATCGCCATCCCATCCAAGATCCATCAGCATTTGCATGGTGAATTCGGGATAACCATCCTCGATCTCGGAACCGGGTGTAAAGACACCTTCGGCCAATAGATTGTCACCATCACGTTCCACACCAAAACGGGCGCGGAAGGTCAGACCACCTTCTGCAACGGGCAATGACATATCATAAAGGTTGGCGGTGCCAGGGTGGTTCATCTCGGGTGTACCCCAGCATGGCCACGGCATCCCGTAAAAGTCCCCATCTGCCGGACCACCGATGGCACGCAGCGACGTGCGGTCAAAGGTGTGCTGGTTGGCCATGTGCATTTTTATGCGCTCTGGGCTTTGGCCGGTATAGCCAATCGTCCACATGCCGCGGTTAAATTCGCGGGTGATGTCTTCGACGTTCGGCTCCCCGCCTTCATCAATCGCGATGTTGCGGAAGATTTTGTCATGGAAGCCAAATTTCTCTGAGAGCATCGCCAAGATGGTATGATCCGGCAACGATTCAAACAGTGGTTCAACCACCTTGTCGCGCCACTGGAGCGACCGGTTTGACGCTGTCACAGAGCCGCGTGTTTCGAACTGCGTACAGGCTGGCAACAGATAGACGCCATCCGTCCGGTCATGAAGGACCGCCGAGACAGTTGGATATGGATCAACCACGACAAGCATGTCGAGCTTCTCCATCGCCGTCTTCATTTCCTTCTGACGGGTTTGGCTGTTTGGTGCATGGCCCCAAAGCACCATAGCGCGCGTGTTATCGGGTTGATCGATATCCGCCGCATCTTCCAGCACGCCATCAATCCAACGGCTGACTGGAATACCGGTTAGGTTCATCATCGCGGTATCGCCCACCGTTGCAGGTGAGAACTGGCCCTTCAGCCAGTCAAGGTCTTCTTCCCAAACCCGGGCCCAATGTGCCCATGATCCTGCAGAAAGGCCGTAGTAGCCAGGCAGCGTATCGGCAAGAACGCCAAGGTCAGTTGCACCCTGCACGTTATCATGGCCGCGGAAAATGTTCGTGCCACCACCAGAAGTGCCCATATTGCCAAGTGCGAGCTGTAGGATGCAGTACGCACGGGTATTGTTGTTACCATTGGTATGCTGCGTGCCGCCCATGCACCAAATCACAGTGCCGGGGCGGTTGTTTGCAAGGGTCCGTGCGACACGTTCCAACTGGCTACCGGGAGCGCCGGTGACGCGTTCAACTTCTTCGGGCGTCCAGCGAGCCACTTCTTTCTCGATCTGGTCCATCCCCCAAACACGTGTCCGGATGAATTCTTTATCCTGCCAGTCATTTTCAAAGATGTGCCACAGGATACCCCAAACCAGAGCGACGTCGCTTCCGGGCCGGAAACGGACATACTCATCAGCATGTGCTGCAGTCCGCGTAAAACGAGGGTCACATACAATCAACGGCGCGTTGTTCTGCTCTTTGGCTTTGAGCATGTGCAGCATCGACACCGGGTGTGCCTCGGCTGGGTTGCCACCAATCAGAAAGATCGCCCTGGAATTATGAATGTCATTGTAGCTGTTAGTCATGGCGCCGTAGCCCCATGTGTTTGCCACACCCGCCACGGTCGTCGAGTGACAAATCCGCGCTTGGTGATCGACGTTGTTGGTGCCCCAATAGGCGGCAAACTTGCGGAACAAATAGGCCTGTTCGTTGCTGTGTTTCGCAGAGCCCAGCCAATAGACAGAATCCGGACCACTTTCTTCGCGGATTTTCATCATGCCGTCGCCGATCTCATTGATCGCGGTTTCCCAGCTGATGCGCACCCATTCGCCGTTTTCTTTTTTCATTGGGTATTTCAGCCGGCGTTCACCATGTGCGTGTTCACGCACCGCCGAGCCTTTGGCGCAGTGCGCACCCAAGTTGAACGGACTGTCCCAGCCGGGTTCTTGTCCCGTCCAGACGCCATTGTCGACTTCGGCGATGACTGTACAACCCACAGAGCAGTGAGTGCAAACTGACTTGATTATCTCAACTGCACGGGTCGCCGCGGTTTGTGCTGTCGCTTGCGTAACTGTACCACCAGTTGCGGCGATTGCAGCTAGTCCACCGATTGCAAGTCCTGATCCGCGCAGAAACCCGCGACGATCAATTCCGTTGGAACCTTTGTTCACGGTAATCGGTGAACGACTGGACCGCCGTGTGTATCCGTTGGTCTTTTTCCTCAGCATTGTCTTCCTCCCTTACCCGGCAGTGCCGGATTATCTCTTGTGGGCCGCTCTGTCATAGTCCTCCTCGACCATGACGGGCCCATGAAACTAACTTAGAAACGAGTGCTTTCGAAGTAAGCGCGCGTGTGATCGGTATCTTGCATTGTCTCTGATGAAAGATCCGCTGGCTGTGCAGCGGCCTGTGTTGCCCCACCTGCTGCCACTGCAACGGCTGCCGGTGCAGCAGTCCCCGCCAGTTTCAGAAAATCACGACGGCTTGCGCCTGTTTTTTTATCGGTCATAGGATGTCTCCCTTTGCTTCTTTGGCGGGCATCCCCACCGGTTATATGGCAAGCCCGTCAGCTTGCGGACATGCGAAATGCTTCTTTTTCAATATCCATAAAGGCCAATCCAACCGCACCGATAGATGCGTATAGGATTGATGACTTGGCCCCCTGCAGGTCATTAAAGTAGTGTGTGGCCCATGTGCTAATATGTGCGTTAAAGAATGTCTGTTGCTCGGCCAAGCTTGCCACCCGGCCAAAGCGGCCAACGATCATGCCAGCCATCATTTCCATCAAAGAAGCGATGTTGTCTTCGGGCTCAAACACGTCATCAGCGCGCGTCATCCCAAAATCAGCCATTGTTGCGCGCAAATTCGCCAGTGGCTTTTCGTTCAAGAACCCTGTGAGGTAGTAGCTTGCGAATGGCAAAAGCTCGCCTCGGCCAAGACCGATGAACAGGGCGTTATACTCTGTTCGCACGGCCTTTGGCTTTGAAATCTTCGCAACCCGCGCCAGCCCATTGATCGCTTGCCCAAGATCTGTCTCGTCACCGCTAAGTCCGGCTGATTGATCCAACAACAGCTGATCAGGCGGACCTGCAAGCATCAGACCCAGATAATTGTAAAGGTCGGCGCGCAGCCGATCTTCCTCTGGTACTTCTGCGATGGCAGCGGCGACATTCATGCGGCATCGTCCTCAAATTGGAACTGCATCCGGCGGGGCGCAATTGGTGCTGGTTCTTCATCAACCGTGGCGACTTCATCGATCACGGCAACGCCCTCGTCCAAAGGATCGGCGGCCACTTCGGCCACATCATCATCATCCGCATCTTCGAGCTTTGCAGTCTTGGGTTCGACATTCTTCAGCCGCTCAACTTCCAACAAGTGTGCCAGCATTCCCTTACCAACCTGATAAGATGTTTTGATCACACCTTGACCAAGACTTTGGGCCAAATAATCGTCATCGTAATCGTTTAGCCCATCAACGCAGGCCAAAACAGGATTGCTTCGCCACAGTTTGCGCAGCGCACGTTTGCGCAGATGTTGCGGCACGGATTTGGACATGAACGCCCTAAAGTCGTCGCCAAGCTTCAAACTGTCTGGATCGGGCAGGCCAAGCTCTTCTAGTATCTCTTCGTCAGTTTTTTCAGCCAGTGCTTCTTGCTCTAAGGCAAGCGCAGCTTCACGCACTGCAACGTCTTCTTCTTCAGCTTCAGCCGCGACGGCTGCGCGACGGCGTGACCAAGATGACATCATATCGTTCAATTCAGCACCTCTTTGCGGCGCGGTGCGCGGTAGACATCGCTAACTTGACGGATGCGTGAATCGCCAATGCCATCTTGGCTTTGATCAACGCGGGTTTTGTCCCTGCGGCGTTTTACAAACGCCTCCTCTTCGTAGTGCTTATCAACAAACGCAGTGATCCATGCGCCTAGCCCATCTGGCATTGGAATTTTCTCCACTAGCTCTTCAGCGGAATCGCAGTAATCCTGCGCCTCGTAAGGGGACGCCGTTACGAGTGCGACAGTCCAAGGCACATCGCCGTTTACATCGCTGGGTCGCAGAACTGCGTAAACTGATGGTGTCCGCGCTTGAAGTTCGTGGGCGTACGCCTCTGCATCCGAGACATAGAGCGTCAAAGGAAGTGTGGCTGCATGAAACTCGGTCACATCACCATCGCTTCGCAGCACTTTCCAATCAGCAGGTCCAGCGCCCGGCAACACGGCCGATGCTTTCCAAGCATATTTGACCCATCTTGTCACACCGATTGAACGCTTGACGACAACGCCAAGTGGCAACGACTGAGAGTCAGGGTATTCAATCTTCAAGCGAGGGCCCCATAGGTGAACATTTATTAGAGCCAGTTTGGCCCAGAAGTAGCGAAACGCAAAGAAACATTTTTGACTAAAATTCCGCACCTACACAATACTGCGTTGCAGCATTATCCAAGTCCCTTTTCGAACAAAGGGATACAGAAAAAAAAACACGATCATCTGGTGACGAATTTATTCAAATGCCGCAACCGCGAAGGTGCAAGAGTCAGAATCATTCAGGAATTTGGGTTTACTGTGCCAAATATTCCTGCCTAGCTGCGACGCGACCCGAGTTCATGAAAATCGAGGAAAACCATGTCGAAAACATTGTTAGTGTGTGATTGCCTCGGATCTCAGAAAGTAGATGCTGCTGCTTTGGAAGCCGCGACTGGGCTTGCCTGCCGCCCCTGTTATTCAAGTCTTTGCACCGATCAGTTAGACATCGCTGCCAAAGCGATTTCGGCAGGCGATGTCGTGATCGCCTGCCAGCAAGAGGCGCATCGTTTCGTCGCCCTCTCTGAAGACATGGATGCCAGTGAGCCCAACTTTGTTGACATTCGCGACCGCGCTGGCTGGACAGATGATGCAGGTAATACCACGCCAAAGATGGCCGCTTTGATCGCAGATGCTGCATTAATGCCACCAGCACAGAAGTCGTTTGATATTATCACAGAGGGCACGTGCCTGATTGTGGGGGCGACAGATGTTGCCCTATCGGCCGCAGAAAAGCTTGGAGCGGCTTTATCTGTCACCGTCCTGCTCGCACCGGGTGCAGAGATCATTCCGACGCAAAGCTACGATACTGTCATTGGGAATTTGCACCAAGCGACCGGAACACTTGGGCGATTTGAAGTTAGCATCAATGAATTTCAACAAAGTGTCTCGGGCGGTCGCGGAACGCCTGCGATGACCCCGGCGCGGGATGGTGCGCTGTCTCATTGTGATATCATTCTTGATCTTTCGGGTGCTGCCCCCCTTTTCCCCGCGCCAGAGAAACGCGACGGATACGTGCGGGCCGATCCCAAAAGCATGGCGGCTGTGGCGGATGCGATTTTTGCAGCAAGCCAACTTGTCGGTACATTTGAAAAGCCGTTTTATGTCCGCATGGAACCAAGCCTTTGTGCGCATTCGCGCGCTGAAAAGCCAGCCTGTTCAAATTGCCTGAATGTGTGCCCGACGGGCGCTATTGTTTCGGCGGGTGAGCATGTCACCATTGATCCAATGATTTGTGCGGGATGCGGCGCTTGTTCTGCCGTCTGCCCCTCGGGTGCGATCAGCTATGATGCACCGTCGTCCGATTTTGTCTTTCGACGGATCAATACATTGGCAAGCAGTTATCGCAGCGCGGGCGGAAAAGACGCCACGCTGTTGGTTCACGATGATCACGGCAGACAAATGATCAGTCTAGGCGCACGTTATGGGCGTGGATTGCCCGCACATGTGATACCAATGGAGGTTGAAGCACTGGCCGGATTTGGCCACGCAGAGATGGTTGGCGCGCTTGCCAGTGGCTTTGCCCGCGTTGACGTTCTGCTGGCGCCCAAAACAGAACGTGACGCGTTGGTGCCGCAAGCAGAATTGGCCAATGCGATTGCGCCCGGAACGGTCGCACTGCTTGATTTTGAAGATCCTGATGCGCTGTTGGGTCATCTGTTCGGGGAGGCACGAAAGTCTGCGATCTCAAGCCCGATCCTGCCGCTCGGCACACGCAGACAAGTTGCGCGATTGTCGGCCAAAGCGCTTAATCCCGATACCGAAACACTGCCGTTGCCGGCAAACGCGCCATATGGTGCCGTCATCGTCGATACAGACGCGTGCACCTTGTGTTTGGCCTGTGTGTCACTTTGCCCGTCTGGCGCTTTAGGCGATAACGTTGATCTGCCGCAGCTGAGGTTCCAAGAGGATGCGTGCCTGCAATGTGGCCTTTGCGCCAATGTCTGTCCTGAAAAGGCAATTACTTTGCAGCCGCAGTTTGATCTGACCGACGCAGCATTTTCACAGTCGGTTCTCAACGAAGAAGAACCCTTTGCCTGCATCGAATGCGGCATCCTGTTCGGCGTTAAATCGACAGTCGAAAAGATCACAGAAAAGCTCGCGGGAAACCATGCGATGTTCGCGAACCCGGACACCATAAGAATGATCCAAATGTGCGACAATTGCCGCATCAATGCCCAGTACCATTCAGAGAACAATCCCTTCGCAGGGGGCGAAAGACCGCGCCCACGTACAACAGATGACTATTTGTCCAAGCGCAAGGATCACTGATTTTGCTCCTGAACGCCAAGAGACTTAGCAAAAGCCCGGACTGGACAATTTCATCAGGGGCGGACAACTTGAACTCTCTTTCCTGCACAAACGCATGTCAGAGCAGAATAAAAACGAACAAGGGTAACGCCATCCTCACATCAACCATCCCGTTTTGAACTGCAAAAAGCCTAGGTGGCGGTCCGCGAAACGGTCAAGCAATATGGAGACATCCCAATGAGCGACGATTTCAACATGTCGATGCGCAAGTTCCTCAAGCAGGTCGGCGTTACTTCGCAACAGGCGATCGAAGAAGCCCTGCGCAAAGCCGGCGACACCAGCGGACGCAGGTTTGATGCCAAAGTCGTTCTGACGATTGATGGGCTAGAGCTTGAACATATTGTAACTGGTAAAATCGAAGGACAGTCCTAACGTGGCGATCACCCGAGAGACAGTTCTGTCTATCTTAAAGGACATCATTGATCCAATCAGTGGGACATCCATTACCGAAGCCGGGATCGTCAAAGCTCTCACGGTCGAAGACGGCAATGTGCGCTTTGTCATGGAGGTCAACGGCAGCCACGCAAAGGCCTACACAGCCCTTAAAGATGATGCCGAGGCCAAGATCAAGGCGTGCGAGGGTGTCGCATCTGTATCGGTCATCATGACCGCGCACAGTGCGCCTGCTGCACCTCCCGACCTCAAACCACAACGTGGGGGCCAGCCTGCTGGCCCTGAAAAGATCCCCGGAGTTGACCGCATTATTGCCGTGGCATCTGGCAAAGGTGGTGTCGGGAAATCCACGGTCGCTTCCAACCTTGCTTGTGCGCTTGCCGCCGAAGGACGTCGCGTTGGTTTATTGGATGCGGATGTATATGGCCCGAGCCAGCCGCGCATGTTGGGGGTGTCGGGCAGGCCTGCCTCACCCGATGGGAAGACAATCCTGCCAATGCGCAATTACGGCGTGACCATGATGTCGCTGGGTTTGATGGCAAACGAAGATCAGGCTGTTGTTTGGCGCGGTCCAATGCTGATGGGAGCGCTGCAACAAATGCTGACCCAAGTCCAATGGGGAGCGCTTGATGTACTGATCGTCGACCTGCCTCCGGGCACGGGTGATGTGCAGATGACGCTTGCGCAAAAGTCGCAGCTAGACGGGGCAATTATCGTCTCGACGCCGCAAGACATTGCGCTGCTTGATGCCCGCAAAGGCATCGATATGTTCAACCAATTGGGCACACCGCTGATTGGCATGATCGAAAACATGTCGACACATATCTGTTCGGCCTGTGGGCATGAAGAACATATGTTCGGGCACGGCGGCGTTGCGAAAGAAGCCGCGAAGCTTGGGGTACCTTTACTGGCAGAAATCCCTTTGCACATTGATATCCGGCTCGCGGCGGATGGTGGTGCACCTATTGTGGTGTCCAAGCCCGACAGTAGCCAGGCCGCAGCATTCCGCAAAGTTGCCCGCGATCTGATTGCCAAGGGGCACGCATGATAGAACCGTCGTTTCCACCGCTTTTTACCGGGAAGGATGCGAACGGGGGCGATCCGTTTGCGCTTGCCTGCGCGACTGCTGAGGCTGGTTGCGATGCGGGTCTTGTGATTTATGATCTAGCGCCAGATACCTTGCATGCAGCGATTGTTTTTGCGCCTGATGTCACTTTGGCAAAAGCGGCCGTTATGCTGCCAATATGCGGGGTCGGGTTTCAGAACGCGCTGGGCGCGCTTGCACCACCTGAAGTAGGGGTGCATCTGGGTTGGGATGGGACGATCTATGTTAATGGAGGGCGGTGTGGGGCGATGCACATGGCGGCATCTGGCCAACCCGAGGACGAACCTGATTGGTTGGTCATCGATCTAACACTGACCTTGTGGCCCGTTAGTGACGACACGGGCCTGACGCCGGACGACACAGCCCTTTACGCCGAAGGCTGCGCAGAGGTTGACGCAGTCGCCTTGCTCGAAGCATGGGTGCGCCATACGTTGGTTGGGATCAACGCTTGGGCTGACGCCGGCACGGCGCAGGTTCATCGCGAATGGTCTGGTCTTGCACATGGACTAGAGGGCGAAATTACAATCGGGGGCCAAACTGGCACCTACAGCGGGCTTGATGAAGACCTTGGCCTCTTGTTGAAGGCTGATGAAAAGATAACACTTGTCCCACTCACTGTTCATCTGACGAGGCCCATATGAAACTTGCCCGCGCTATACATTTTGACGAAAGCGACTCTCGTGTGTTCCACAATCCGGCGCGCACAGGCGAATGGTGCATTTCGGGTGGGTTTGAGTTTTCAAACTGGGGCGAAGCTGATCTTGTCGGCAAAGCCAGACAGGCTTTTGCGAACGGCTGGATGGGGTGCGAGACCTTTGGAAGGGTCAGCTTTGTCGCCGTCACTCAGATTGAACCGCAAGAACAAGATGCGATCGCGGGTCTGCTTGCGCGACACTTTGTTGAGATTTACGGCGCGCCGTCGCTTGACGCTGCACGCGCCGTAGCGATGGAAGAAATCAGTCAAATGGCAGAGCTTTGTACTGATCATGCACCAAATACGCTGCTCACAGTGGCGCGCGAATTAACCGAAGCCGGGGTCAAAGAAGCGTACCGAGTAATAGAACCTCAAGATGCGGACATGAACCAGTTTGCGGTGCATGGATCACTGGATGAACCACACCAGCACTGATCACTCGGGCTTTGCGTTGAATACGAAAAGTGTCTCACCATTGATGGCATAGCTGTCGATCAACGCCTCGGCGCGCGGACCGGTCAACCATGCTTCAAGCGCCCTTGCCAAATCATTACGAACATTTTCGTTCTTACCCGGGGCTACAGGAAGGTACGTGTATTGGTTAAACAGCGCGGGATCACCGGAATATAGCAGCGCCAACCCAGCCTTATTTGCAAAATTCAGCCAACTGGCCCGATCTGATAGGACATAGGCATCCATTGCCGCGGCGGTGTTCAGCGCTTGACCCATTCCGGCCCCGACCGAGCGGTACCAACTTTCAAAGCCACCCACATCAAACCCAGCTTGCGCCCAAACTGCCAACTCGGCTTTGTGGGTTCCACTGTCATCCCCGCGACTGACGAAAAGGGATTGCTCATTTTCGATACGTTGCAATGCATCTGCAGCACTAGCTGCACCTGCAATACCAGCCGTATCTGTCGCCGGGCCAATCAGGACAAAGTCATTGTACATAATCTCGCGCCGGTGGGTGCCATGACCCGCGACAACGAATGCTTCTTCCGCCGTCTTGGAATGGACCAAGACGGCATCGACATCGCCAGCTTCGCCCAGCCGTAGCGCTTGTCCGGTTCCCACGACAAGCAACTGCACGTCTAGATCAAGATCATCCTTGATGGCAGGTAGAAGCACATCCGCCAATCCCGAACTGTCAAAAGACGTTGTTACGGCTAAACGCATCTCTTCAGCCGCACTGGCCGTGGCCCAAAACGCAAGGATGAGTGCTGAAAAACCTTTGATCACGTTACGATATCCCCTCTTAGAAACGCAGCTAGCTCTTTGGTTGCAGGACGCGTGAATAGGGCCTCTGCATTGCCCACATCATGTATTTTGCCACCCAACATGAAGACCAGTTCTCGTGCAAGTCTGCGGGCTTGACCCATGTCATGTGTCGACATCACAAGCCGGGTTCCCGCCGCGGACGCTTCTTGCAGCAGCGCCTCGATCTCGCGGGTAGCGTGGCCATCCAGGTTCGCACAAGGTTCGTCCAGAAATAGCACCTGTGGTTTGCGAATGAGGGCCCGCGCAATGGCAAGCTTTTGCCGCTCTCCGCCCGACAGTCGCATCGCTGGGCCATGGCGCATATCGCTAAGGCCAATGCGTTCTAACCAATGATCCACCGCTTGCGCAATTTCAGGCTTCGGCGTTTTGATAAGGCGCAGGGGATAGGCCAGATTTTCACAAACTGACCGTCGCAAGACGATTGGCGATTGAAAGACAAAGGCGTGCTGCGACGGATCGTTGTGCTGCCAAGTCACCGTACCGCTGGTGACCCGCTCGATCCCGTGCATCACCCGCAACAACGTCGTCTTGCCCGACCCGTTTGGCCCAATAATAATTGTGGGGCCTTCGGGCTGAAGAACTAGATCGGTTGGGCCAATAACAACTTTGCCTCTTCGGCGCACCACCACTTGATGAAGGGTCAATGGGAACATCTGTGTCACCAGCGTCCCTCCCGCTCTGTCTGGGATAACGTATGGGTCGCCAAATTCACCAGAATCGCGAGACCAATTAAGACAAAGCCAAGACCAAGTGCGAGCGCAAAATCACCTTTGCCAGTTTCCAGTGCAATGGCCGTGGTCAAAACACGTGTCACATGATCGATATTTCCACCAACAATCATGATTGCGCCTACTTCACCAATTGCCCGTCCAAATCCGGCAAGTGCTGCAGTTAACAAATTCCGCCTGCCGTCCCATATCAGCGTCATGATACGCTGCCTTTTGGACGTATTCAGAGAGATCAGCAAATCATGGTATTCAGCCCATAGTTCGCGCATCGATTGATGCGCAATCGATGCAATCACGGGCGTGATGATAATGACCTGCGCAATGATCATGGCAGTGGGCGTGAACAGCAGATTGAGCACCCCAAACGGCCCCGAACGCGACAACAATATGTAAACAACCAGCCCAACAACAACCGGGGGCAGGCCCATCATTGCGTTGATCAAAGATATGACAAAGCGGCGATACCGAAAGCGTTGCACTGCAAGATAGGTTCCTAAGGGAATCGCAATAATCGAAGCAATCAACAGTGCTGTCAGGGTCACGCGCAGCGACCGCAGACTGATTTCCCATAGCTCGGCGTCGAATGTAATGACCAGCCAGAATGCGGCTTTAAGACCTTCTAAAATATCGACCATGGAGGCGTTGCACTTGCTTGATTTCGGAACAGCCACGGTCTGAGTTTTAAGAGCAAAATACAATAGCCAATCTGGGTCGAGTTTCTACTTATCCGACTATATCTTAACACCAGAGGCAGCCATTCTTTCAAGAAACCTTTGCCCCATAGGTCAAAAGAAATTGACGTGCCCTTCTAGCGAGCCGTCGCAGACTTCCGCATAAACCTTGGTTTCGATTGAACTGAGTGTCTGGCTAAGTCGATGTGAGCTGCTGCCGGTATCGTGGACGGCACTTTGAGCGCAGGTCACTGGGCATCCGTTTGACCTTGTGAATTGCGCTAACTCTGCGAAGAACACTTGTCCGCTGATATGAACCTGCATCTATTCGAAATGATGCTGGAGGCGATAGCGGTGTTCCCGGTCGCATTGGACTGACTTATGATAAAGCATATCGCGGTAGGCTGCGAGAAAACTGATTGAGCGATTTGCACGGTTTGAAATTTTGAAGAGGTGGATTTACGATGACAGATGGAGACGAATGGCTTGAACGGTTCCCCGGGTTGTCCCGCCTTGATTCTGAAACGAAACAACTTTTGCTGTCACGAAGTAGGATTATCGAAGTTCCTGAAGGGGTAACCATTTTTGGTCCGGGAAAATCGCCAGAGAACATGTTGTTTCTTCTGGATGGGTCCGTGCGCGTTCAACAAGTGTCTGAAACCGGACATGAAATTGTGCTTTACCGCATTCAGGCAGGGCAAAGCTGCGTTTTGACCACTGCCTGTTTGCTGGCATATGAAGACTACTCTGCCGAAGGGATCTCTGAAACGCCTGTACAGGCAGCGGCCGTTCCGCGTGACGTTTTTGATGATCTTGTTGCGCGGTCAAAGACCTTTCGCGATTTTGTTTTTGCGGCCTTTTCCAAACGCATTACCGACTTGTTCTTAATGATAGACGAGGTTGCCTTTCAAAGGTTGGATGTCCGGCTCGCAGACAAATTGATCAGCCTTTCGAATGGTCAGAATTCTGTCGCCACCACTCACCAAAAACTGTCTGTTGAACTGGGAACCGCACGCGAAGTCGTGTCCCGCCAGTTGCAAGAATTCCAACGTCGGGGATGGATTGAACAGGCACGAGGTAGGGTCGTTCTACTTAGTCGCGGACAGCTTGAACTTTTGGCCAATCACAACACCTGAATGATTTCGCCAGCTTAGTGACATTGTCACCGTCGTTTGATTCTCAAAGACCTATAATGGACGTATCTTTATAGGAGACTGAGAAATGAATACGAATGTTGGTACAATAGACCGCGTTTTCCGCGCTGTATTGGGTGTCATCTTTTTGATTGCCCCATTTGTCAGCGGATTGACAATTTTTGAATCAGGTGTGGCAACAACCGTTTCAGCTGCGATCGGTATCATCATGGTTGCGACAGCCGCAATGAAGTTCTGTCCACTCTATGCGATCTTTGGCCTTCGGACCTGTCAGAAATGATCGAGACTGCTTTTACCCCGTTTCAATCGCTAGGTGGTGGTGCCCTGATCGGCCTAGGTGCTGTCTTTTTGATGGCAACAATAGGCCGCGTCATGGGTGCAACTGGCATCTTGGCAGGCATCATCCAGCCTATGTCTGTGCCCGATTGGTCATGGCGCGTTGCAGTGCTGTTTGGCATGATCAGCGGGCCGGGTGTGGTCCTGCTGGTCACTGGCGAATTTCCCGCAATCCAAGTGCCGATTTCTACAACTATGATGATAGTAGGCGGCTTTATTGTCGGCATCGGCGTGACGTTTGGTGCCGGATGCACATCGGGCCACGGAGTTTGCGGGATGGCGAGACTGTCACCCCGCTCTATCGTGGCGACGGTCACATTCATGATTGCAACAGCCATGACAGTCTATGTGGTCCGCCACGTTTTGGGAGCCTGATCCATGAAACTGATCTTTTCTTATCTGAGCGGTCTCATCTTCGGAGTTGGCATTTCGATCTCCGGCATGGCCAATCCAGCCAAGGTGCTTAACTTCTTTGATGTCGCTGGAACGTGGGATCCAAGTCTTGCCTTTGTCATGGGGGGCGCTTTGATCGTGACATACATCGGATACCGGTTCGTGTTGAAACGTCCTACGCCGCTTTTGGCTGCTAGCTTTCAACTGCCTACGCGCCGCGATCTTGATCTGTCTTTGATAGGCGGGTCCGCTCTTTTTGGCGTTGGTTGGGGTATTGCCGGATTCTGTCCGGGCGGCGCATTGCCTGCTTTGGGCACGGGCCAAACAGACGTTTATATTTTTGTGGCTGCCCTTATTTTCGGCATTTTCGCTGCCAACTTCGGGCGATCTGCAATCGCAAATCGGGCAAATGCCCAAGCCTAATTACTTTGAGGAAATCACATGACCTATCCAGTCGACCTGTCTATCAAACCAGAGGTTTCACCTCATTTCGATGAAGCGACCAACACAATCACCTATATCGTCAAAGATCCCAACAGCAATCATTGCGCAATTATCGACAGCGTGATGGACATCGATTATGCTGCAGGCCGGATCACCTATGACGCAGCGGATGCATTGATCGCAGAGATCAAAGACCGCGGCCTGACCCTTGATTGGATCATAGAAACCCACGTCCACGCCGACCACCTGAGTGCTGCACCCTATATCCAGCAAAAGCTGGGTGGGAAGATTGGTGTGGGTGAAAAGATTCTGGTCATCCAGGAAACCTTCGGCAAGATATTCAACGAAGGCACAGAGTTTCAGCGCGACGGTTCACAGTTTGATGCCCTGTTCAAAGATCGTGACACTTACATGATTGGTGGCATGCAGGCGTTTGCCATTTACACTCCCGGTCACACCCCGGCGTGCATGGTCCATGTCATTGGCGACGCTGCCTTTGCTGGCGATACACTTTTCATGCCTGACGGTGGATCCGCGCGCTGCGACTTCCCAGGTGGCGACGCAGGCGAGCTTTATGACAGCATCATGAAGGTGCTTTCCTTGCCCGATGAAACAAGACTGTTCATGTGCCACGACTATGGCCCGAATGGCCGTGCGATCCAGTGGGAAACCACTGTAGCGGCCCAGAAGGCTGACAACATTCATGTCGGGGGCGGCAAGACCCGCGCGGACTTTATCAGGTTCCGCACTCAGCGCGACGCGCAGCTTGCCATGCCAAAACTTATCATCCCGTCCTTGCAGGTAAATATGCGTGCCGGAGAGATCCCAAAGGATCAAGACGGCAACCCAATGCTCAAAGTGCCAATCAACGCTATTTGACGAAGAATTGAAAACAAAATGGATATCAAGAAACTGACAACCGACCTATCAGTAAGCCCGCAAATTGTGGCTTCTGATATGCAGTCCCTTAAAGGCGCAGGTTTCCGCGCAATCATCTGCAATCGCCCCGACGGCGAAGGCGCAGATCAGCCAACATTCGAAGAAATAGCGAATGCGGCCAAGAAGGCCGGTCTGGAAGCCGCCTATATCCCGATCATTGCGGGCAAAGTCACAGATGAAGATGCGGAAGCATTCAACACGGCGCTGACCAAATTGCCCGGGCCTGTTCTGGCTTATTGCCGCACGGGTACGCGATCAGCGACGCTGTGGTCACTTGGTCAGGCGAGCAAGCGAAGTCTTGCTGACATCCTCGTGGTCACCAAAGCGGCGGGTTATGATATGGCGGGCGTCATCAGACGGATTGTAAACGGGGGCAAGACCCCGACTGATATCGGTGACGCAAACTATGAAGTTGTGATTGTAGGCGCGGGCGCCGGTGGGATTGCTGCCGCTGCCAGCTTGAAATCGCGCAAGCCCGGCCTTGAGATCGCGATTATCGACCCCGCTGATATCCACTACTATCAGCCCGGTTGGACAATGGTCGGCGGGGGTATTTTCGAGCCCGAACAGACGTCGCGAA
>JBLHTS010000048.1:0-15572 GCA_047627695.1 Yoonia sp.
TCTATTTCACTCGTCAGAGTTCGCAAAAATCACACGTTGCGCATTTGCGTGCATATCTCAAAGTTTTATTCTGTTTTCATTACTTTAACCTGACCAAATCACACCAGACCCATCAATGTCATTGCCAAATAATTCTTTACTATTGCCCATTTAGACATTGGAGTGATGCCTGATTGCAACCGAATACGACGATTTCACGAAGAACGCTCGCCCTTAGGTGGACGGGTAGGTCAGCGAACCCAACGCACAGACACCGGTTTCTTAGTCACGGAAATGCAAAAAAGCCGCATCATCTGCGGCTTTTTAAATGATTGGCTATTTGTAAGAGATTAGACCCAGGGCCGCGCTACAGAAGCGACAGCTTCAAAGCTATCGATGGATTTCACTTTTTCCATCGTCAAGCCGATATCATCCAAGCCATTCATCAGGCAATGCTTTTTGAATGCATCGACTTCAAAACTGAACACGTCGCCGTCCGAAGATGTGATTGTTTGCGCCTCTAGATCAACTTCGATCCGCGCATTCGATCCCTTTTCGGCATCCTTCATCAAGACATCGACCTGCTCTTGCGGCAGGGCAATCGGCAGGATGCCGTTCTTAAAGCAGTTGTTGTAGAAAATATCCGCATATGACGGCGCAATGACGCAGGTAATGCCGAAATCCGCAATCGCCCAAGGCGCATGTTCGCGCGATGAGCCGCAGCCGAAGTTTTCGCCAGCCACAAGAATTTGTGTATCGCGGTATTGTGCCTTGTTCAGCACAAAATCTGCGATCTCGTGGCGATCATCATCATAACGCATCTCGTCAAACAAATTCACGCCAAGACCTGAACGCTTGATCGTTTTCAAGAACTGCTTTGGAATGATCATGTCCGTGTCAATATTGACCAAAGGCATCGGCGCGGCAATGCCGCTGAGTTTATCAAACTTTTGCATTACATCATCTCCCGCACGTCGGTCAGTTTGCCAGTGATTGCAGCTGCGGCTGCCATTGCTGGTGACATCAAATGCGTGCGTCCGCCGCGCCCTTGCCGTCCTTCGAAGTTACGGTTTGATGTGGCCGCACAGCGTTCACCGGGTGCCAGTTGGTCAGGGTTCATTGCCAAGCACATGGAACAGCCAGCAAGCCGCCATTCGAAACCGGCGTCGATAAATATCTGCGCAAGCCCTTCCTCTTCCGCCTGAGCGCGCACTAGACCGGATCCGGGCACAACCATCGCCCGCAACCCGTCTTTTTTCTTTTTGCCCTTAAGGATGGTCGCAGCCGCCCGCAGGTCTTCGATCCGGCCATTGGTGCAAGAGCCGATGAACACGGTGTCTATCTCGATCTCGGACAACGGCGTGCCGGGTGTCAGCGCCATGTAGTCAAGTGAACGCTGGGCAGCGCCGACCTTGCCGCCTGTGAAATCGCTCGCTGCTGGAACATTCGCAGTGATCGGCAGCACATCTTCGGGCGATGTGCCCCATGTGACGACAGGTGCGATGTCTTCGCCTTTTAGCGTGATGACCTTATCAAAATGCGCATCCTCATCAGTGAAGAGCGTTTTCCAATAAGCGACCGCTGCTTCCCATGCAGCACCCTTTGGTGCGTGTGGGCGGCCCATGCAGTATTCATAGGTCTTTTCGTCGGGTGCGATCAGGCCTGCGCGCGCGCCGCCTTCAATGGCCATGTTGCAAACCGTCATGCGGCCTTCCATAGACAGATCACGGATCGCCTCACCACAGTATTCGATCACATAGCCCGTCCCGCCAGCCGTACCGGTGGCACCGATTACAGACATTGTGATGTCTTTAGCCGTAACGCCCGGGCTTAGCTTGCCGGTGATTTCGACCTTCATGTTCTTGGACTTTTTCTGGATCAGCGTTTGCGTGGCCAAAACATGCTCAACTTCGGAAGTGCCTATGCCATGCGCTAGCGCGCCAAACGCGCCGTGTGTTGCTGTGTGGCTGTCACCGCAAACCACGGTCATGCCGGGCAAGGTCCAACCCTGTTCGGGCCCAACGATGTGCACGATACCCTGACGTACGTCAGTCACGGGGTAATAGTGGATGCCGAATTCTTTGGCATTGGTATCAAGGGCGGCCACTTGGATGCGGCTGTCTTCTGTCATGTTGTCTGCGTTTTCGCGGCCCAACGTGGTTGGGACGTTGTGATCTGGAACCGCGATTGTTTTGTCGGGCGCGCGTACTGTGCGACCCGTCATACGCAGACCTTCAAAGGCCTGCGGGCTGGTCACTTCGTGCACCAGATGGCGGTCGATATAAAGCAAGCAAGTGCCGTCTTCAGCTTCGTGAGCTACGTGCGCATCCCAGATTTTATCATAGATCGTTTTGGGGGACATTGTCCTCTCCCGTATTTGAAATGTCAGTGGTCGTCAGGCGTGCGGAAACGGTGTGTTACCCGCGGGCGAGGATTGTGCTGCGCGCACCAAAGAACCGCCAAGGCAGGCGGGCGCGATCATCCATGTCAAAAACCTTCTTCATAAGCTTCAGATACACGGGCAATGCGTCTGCCGCAAGACCCACAACAGGCCGCAGATCATGCCAAACCGTTCCCCACAACGATGCAACATCGGTCACCGCCAAATAATCTAGGTTGCGGGTGTCGCATAGAACTGCTGTTCCACGGTGTTCCCGTTGTCCAACACCGTACTGTCGGGATCAATGTGACTTGCATTTTCGGTAAAGTAGACTTCGATGTTGAGTAAGCTTTGCACAGATGCTGCTGTCAGACCTTCAAGGAAGACGCGGGATGTTTCCACCACTGGTTCTGGCCCTTCAGGATTAGTTCCGACATAATTCAAGCGCAGATCAACATAGACAACATTGCCGCGCCGATCATCATCTGCGCTGTCCCGATAGGTCACGCCAATGTCGTAGTCATCAAGGTCAGCCGCGCTCATGAATGTGCTATTATAGTCGACTGTCATGACGAGTGTATCGTCGCCTGTATCAAAATCGGTCACCGTCGCGAATGTAATCTGATCATCGCTGGCATTTGCCAAAACGATATCAATGTTTTCGCCGGGTCCATTGGTCAAAAAATTCTTGCCTGTGACCGCAATTAACGTGTCATCATCGGGTTAGTCATCTAGAACGACGCCACTACCGACAGCCGTACTATTACCGCCCCAGACATAGAGCCTGTCATCGCCGCCTTCGCCTGATAGCTGGTCAGTTGCACCAAAATTGCCAGTGGGTATTTCGTCTACGATCTCGGAGTTGATGCCGCCCAAGATAACATCATTGCCTTGGCCGCCACGCACTACATCCGATCCAAGTCCGGCATCAACATAATCATCACCGCTGTCTGCAACGATGCGGTCATCACCAGCATTACCGTAGATTTCGTCATCGCCGTCTCCGCCGCGAATAAAATCAAGGACTCCGACACCCTCGACGTAGTCATCGTCGCCACCTGCGAGGATTTCGTCGTTTCCGCCATTCCCGTATATCTCGTCATTTTCCAGAAACGTGCGGATCAAATCATTCCCTTCAGTGCCATTGACCACATCTTCTTCTGGACCACCCAGAATTTTGTTCTGATCATTATCATCATCTCCCCCACCAATATTGGGAAGTATCAGTGCGCCGGTCGCAATAAGTAGCAAAATAAGGGTTATTGACATTGCAGATAACTTTCACTGAATCTGTGTCAGGAGACATGGTACTGTCTGACCTATTTCCAGAGAAGTCGACCTTTTCACGTTTCATCCAATCACCCCCCCCTGCGGCGTTATAGCCGCACTTGCCTGTCCGTCACTGATCATGCGACGTTTCGCAAAGTAATTTTAGATTTGAGTAAACATGGCCCAGCACCAGACAGACGTGGACATCGCCGTCGCGCAAAATACCCCCGAGGCGGCGATTGACGAGGTGCTGAGCATCAGTAGCGATTTGCTGTTACAAGCCCACGTGTTTGGCGAAACACTGTTTCGTACATGGAACTTGTATCAAATCCTGATCGTATTTGCGGTTTTCATCGTGGCCCACTTTTTTCGCGCCGTGCTTGGACCGCGAATCCGTGAATGGATGGGATCTCGGGAAAGCTGGCCAAAATGGCGTATGCGAATTCTGGTTGTCGTGCATCAGCGCTTGCGCGCGATTTTCTTTGTCTTGCTGATTTGGATAGTCATTTTCACAATGCGCGAAGTGACATGGCCCAGCCGAAGCTATCTGCTGAGCGTGATCGGCACGCTTGCTTTTGCATGGCTGGCAATCGTGTTTGCAACACGCCTGATCAAAAGCCCGGCACTGCGAAAAGTAGTTCGCTACGGCGCATGGACATGGGCGACTTTGCAAATCCTTGGATTGCTAGAAACCGTCGAGCGTTTGTTGGAAAGCATCGGCTTTAGCATGGGCGATGTTCGGTTTTCGCTTTTGTTGCTCGTGCAGGGACTTGTGATTCTGGGCGTGCTGATCAGCCTCGCGCGTTTTTTCGCGACAACAACAACGACGCGCGTCAGGGCAAATCAGGATATCAGCCCATCAATGCAGGTTCTGATCGTCAAAGGCGTTCAGATCGCGTTTTACGGCGCGGCCTTCTTTGTTGGTGTGCGCGCACTTGGCATTGATTTGACAGGTTTGGCGGTGCTGTCGGGTGCGATTGGTGTGGGCCTTGGTTTTGGTCTGCAAAAAGTCGTGTCGAATCTTGTATCAGGTGTAATCATCCTGCTGGATAAATCGATCAAACCCGGCGATGTGATCAGCCTTGGCGACACCTTTGGATGGATCAACTCACTTGGTGCGCGTTATGTGTCGGTCGTTACCCGCGACGGGCGCGAGTACCTAATTCCGAACGAAGACCTAATCACCGGACAGGTGGTCAACTGGTCGCATTCAAATGATTTTGTGCGGCTGGATATCAACTTCGGCACGGCTTATCACGACAACCCTCATGATGTGCGGCGCATCGCAATTGAAGCCGCCCAAAGCGTTGATCGCGTGCTCAGTGACCGCAACACTGTGTGCCATATCGTGGGGTTTGGGGACAGTTCGGTCGACTACATTTTGCGCTTCTGGATCAAAGACCCAACAGCCGGCTTGACCAACATCCGCGGCAATGTGTTCTTGGCACTTTGGGATGCTTTCGCCGAGAACGGCATCAGTATTCCGTTCCCGCAGCGCGAAGTAAAATTGCTGGATAGCGAGCAGGTGAATGTCAAGTTGGATCTGGGTAGCGCAGTCAGGGATATCTAACCGCCCAGTTGCTTGCGCATTGCTTGATAGATAACGGCAGTGGCCACATTGGCCAAATTCAACGACCGGACTCTTGAATTGAGCATGGGCAAGTTGAATGTCCGATCATACATACCTTCCAAGATCGTCGCAGGCAGACCCTTGGATTCGCATCCAAACACCAGATAAGCATCGTCTTGATAATTGGGATCATAGACAGTGCCTGCGCCATATTCCTCAAAGAAATACAGGCTGTCGCGCGGTGGCTTGCGATCAGCGATAAAGGCTTCCCAGTCGTCGTATTCGGTTAGCTGAACGTGCTTCCAGTAGTCCATTCCAGCCCTACGCACTGCCTTCTCTTCGATAGAAAACCCGTACGGTTTGATCAAGATCATCTCAAGATCCAACGCCACACAGGTGCGCCCTATTGCACCTGTATTATAAGGAATTTCAGGTGTCACGAGTACCATCTTGAGGCATGGATCAGGCATAAGATACGCTGGCTTTCAAGGGAACGGGCTGGTAGGGTGGTACCCGATCCGAAGGCACCTTAACAGCGCCAAGTTAGGCCGATGGAAACAGAAAAACCGCACATGCCTGTGCGGTTCTTCTTGATTTTGATCGCCGTCAAACCCTAGCTTTTGTTCATCCTGTTTTCGATCAAATTCTCGACGACAGACGGATCGGCCAGTGTCGAGGTGTCGCCCAATGCGCCAAAATCATCCTCGGCGATCTTGCGCAGAATACGGCGCATGATCTTGCCAGAGCGTGTTTTAGGCAAACCGGGCGCCCATTGGATTAGATCGGGTTTGGCAATCGGGCCAATCTCAGTGCGGACCCAGACTTCAAGCTCTTTACGCAGCTCTTCTGTTTGTGCTTGCCCGTTCATCAAAGTCACGTAGGCGTAGATGCCCTGCCCTTTGATCGCGTGTGGGTAGCCCACAACAGCGGCTTCGGCGACTTTGGCGTGGGCGACAAGCGCGCTTTCGACCTCTGCCGTGCCCATCCGGTGACCTGATACGTTGATCACGTCATCAACGCGGCCCGTAATCCAAAAATAGCCGTCTGCGTCGCGTTTGCAGCCGTCACCCGTGAAGTAATAGTTTTTGTAGTCGCTGAAGTAAGTCTTTTCAAACCGTTCATGGTCGCCCCAAACGGTCCGCATCTGGGCAGGCCAGCTGTCTTTGATGCACAACACACCTTCTGCAGCGATATCTTGGATTTCTTCGCCAGTTGTGGATTCTAGAATGACCGGTTGAATGCCGAAGAACGGCAACGTGGCTGAACCAGGCTTGGTCGCTGTCGCACCGGGCAGCGGCGTCAGAAGATGCCCGCCCGTTTCGGTTTGCCACCACGTGTCGACGATAGGCGCCTTGCCTTTGCCGACGACATCGTTGTACCAGTTCCAAGCCTCTGGGTTGATCGGTTCGCCCACAGTGCCAAGGACCTTGATGTCAGACAGATCGTATTTTTCAACAAAGCCATTCCCATGTGCCATCAGCGCACGAATGGCTGTCGGTGCGGTGTAAAACTGGTTCACTTTGTGCTTTTCACACACAGCCCAGAAACGACCAGCATCGGGATAAGTTGGAACACCTTCAAACATGATCGTTGTCGCGCCATTCGCGAGCGGCCCATAGACGATATAGCTGTGGCCAGTGACCCACCCCACGTCAGCGGTACACCAAAAGACGTCTCCGTCGTGATAGTCGAACGTATATTGGTGGGTCATAGCCGCATAGACCAGATACCCACCTGTCGAATGGACAACGCCTTTAGGCATGCCTGTCGAGCCGGATGTGTAAAGGATGAACAGTGGATCTTCGGCGTTCATTTCAGTTGGCGGGCAATCTGCGCTGACCTGCGTTTCCATCTCGTGCAGCCAATAGTCACCTTCGGGACGCCATGCTATCTGCTGACCAGTGCGGCGAACACACAGGCATTTACAGTCATGTATGACGTTGATCAGCGCTTGGTTCACGCTGTCCTTGAGGTTGGTCACGCGGCCACCACGGGGTGCGCCATCGGCGGTGATCACGACTTTGGCTTGCGAACCACTGATCCGCGCGGCCAGTGCGTCAGCAGAGAAACCTGCAAAGACGATCGAATGGATCGCACCGATCCGCGCGCACGCCAGCATGGCATAGGCGGCTTCAGGAATCATCGGCATGTAGAGTACGACGCGGTCACCTTTGCCGACGCCCAGTTCTTTCAGGCTGTTGGCCATCAGAGACGTCTTTTCGTGCAGCACCTTATAAGTGATGTGCAGTGCGTCCTCATCCGGGCTGTCAGGTTCCCAGATAATCGCGATTTGGTCGCCACGTGTCGCCAGATGGCGGTCAATGCAATTTGCGCTGACGTTCAGTGTGCCGTCTTCAAACCACTTGATATCGACTTTACCGGGCGCAAAGCTGGTGTTCTTCACCTTCGTAAAAGGTTTGATCCAGTCCACGCGCTTGCCGTGTTCAGCCCAAAACCCGTCAGGGTCCTTGATTGAGGCAGCATACATCGCATCATATGTCGCCTTATCGGCATGAGCATTCGCGGCCATTTCAGCAGTAGGTGCATAGGTTTTATCGGACATGACGTCTTCCCCCTTGATCAGTCTTGATGGCGCAGGTGTATCACCTACCGCCTCCTCCGCTGCGTATCATGGGGAAAAGCTGCACGAATCCAAGCCATGCGGTGAGGTGTCGCAGCGATTTGTAAATCTGCACGCCTTTTCACATGTATTTAGGTTAATTTATTTACAAACAGAACTTATGCGTCGTGACGAAATGCCATACTGATGGCATCGGCACGGGTCAGGCCCTTTGCGCGCAATTCTGCTTCGGGGATTGCAGCAATGGCTTGTAGGGCCTGCGTGCGGGAATTGTTCTCGGCCAAATAGTGCAGCAATGTGCCCAAGGCACGGAACGGTGTTGCAAGCAACTCTAGCAGCATCTCACGGTTTGAGATCAGTGTGTTATCTGGGCGAATGGACATGGCGTACCTCGGGGTCAAAGTGATTGCGTGATCTACAACCAAGATGGTCTTCGCCTTGCCGGCCAACAACGCCCGTTCGCGCAACCCCACTATGCAAGGCTTGCATTGGTCATACGCAAACCGGTCAAAAAAGAAGCGCTGCATCGTCCGCAGCGCTGTCTTTTCGCTTTACTTTTGTAGGGGTTTTTTGCCTTCCCAAGGTGTGTCTGGGATGGAAACCGTCTTGCCCCGCGGTGCTGCCGTTGGATTGGCGGCTGGTTTTGGCGCCACAACAGCCGGTGCTGCGGTTGGTGGGGTAGTCGCCTTAAACGGGGCTTTCGCGACCGTTTCTGCGGCTAACTTCGTAACTGCTTTCTTTGTAGTCTTTGCAGGTTTATTTGCGACTGGCGCAGGCGCAGCCACTTTGGCAACAACGGAAGGCGTCGTAGATACGGGCTTTGCAGCCTCAACCACTGTCTTAGGTATCGCTTTTTCTTGCGTTGCGGCGACTGGCGTGACTGCCTCGGCCTCGGCAACCAGTTTTGGTTTCGAAGCAGGCTTTGACGCCTTTGCAGCGACTTTGGCCTTCGGCTTTGCAGAGGCAGTCTTCTTTTTGGCGACCGGCGCCTTTGCCTTCTTAACGGATGCAACGTATGGCGTGATCGCCGCACGCTGCATGCTAACCGTCTGATCGATCAAAATATCCGCAAGACGCATTTGCTGACCTATCAGCGCACTGGCCGCGGTGATGGCTTGGGCGGAAAGTGAGAAAGTGAATGCGGGCGTCATAGGTATCCCCTTCGGGTTAAGTGAATTTGGGCTCACTATACTCCGAATCATGCGGCAGTGCAGCAATTTTCTGCTATGCAGCAAATTGCCACGCAAAAAAGCGCCCAAAGGCGCCCTTTTCTTTTTCAACTCTGGCGTGGATTAAACCGTCTGATCCACCCGAACAGCATACCGCACGCGCCCCTTTACAGCGCGACTCCAGTTAAGGTGCACATCACGGCGAGCCGTCCTCTGTTGGCTAAGCGACCAAGGCAAATCAAAGACACTGTCCCCGCTAGTGCCTGTGACAGGCCCTTCGGGCATGGCGCTTTAAACAGACAATGCATAGCCTTCAAACGGAAGCGCATTGCGTGTTTGCATTACCCAAGTCGCAGCCTCGGTTTGCTGCTCAAAAGACAAGCTGGCGGGATTTGAAACGAGTTCGTTGACATTGTGAAACGTGTTCGCGGAAAACTCGAAACTGCGGATCCGGCCATAATCTAGATCGGCGAATGTCGTGTCCACATGCTCCACCCGATCAATGCGGCCATTGAGCGAGCGAAAGACGTTGCCCACCACCGCAAAACCGTTGATGAAATGCCCCGGGCCGTAGGGTTTGATCACGATGAAATTGAACCAATCAGCCACATCGTTGGTCGTGAACATGTTGCCTGTGATCGTCAGGCCACCAAAGGAAAACTGTGTCCCAAAAGCGGGTTCGCTGGAATGCTCATTGGTCCATTCAATGAAGTTGTTGTCACAGTAGTTTCTGGTGAAGATCGTCTTGGGGTTTGGTTGCGTAATAATGATGCCACCCTTAAACACACCGTTGATTTCGTCGTCGCCATGAAACCAATGATTGCCGGTATTCAGATTGCCAGACCCTACCAACACGCAAGAATGCTTGAACTTGCTGGCGCGGTTCGTGACAGGAACACCCTGTTCATCCGAAATCAACTGACAGCGGTCGATCATCATCCCCTGACAGCCACGACCGGGCGACGTGATCCCGTCTGGTGCCATAATGATGCCACTTGCAACACCGCGTCCCTTAAATTTGATGACGTCCAGAATGAACTGGCTTAGCTTTTCGTAGCCAGAGAAATCCAACACGTATTGAAAGCGCGTGAGGGTGAAAACCTGCGTGCCTTCGGCGTCAAACAAAGGGCTGCTTAGCTCGATTGTTTGCGCA
Organism: Yoonia sp.; assembly: GCA_047627695.1. Taxonomy (GTDB): domain Bacteria; phylum Pseudomonadota; class Alphaproteobacteria; order Rhodobacterales; family Rhodobacteraceae; genus Yoonia. Next base: position 10,102 of record JBLHTS010000048.1, read on the forward strand.
CCCACATTAACCGCGCTGACGAAAATTTCGCGCCCAACACCATTGCCGTCAACCTGTGAACCAACCGCGATGCTGGCCGCGTTCACGACATTCGTAAGACGGTTGTCGTCAGACGCAGAATAGGTCGCCTGCGACGTCACTTGGACCGTATCCCAAGCAGCCCCGTCCGCAGGCTCGAACTGTCCATTGCGGATCGCGCAGCAGGTTTCAAAGCGCGTGCGTGATGGATCGGCCGCCTGCATATCGACCGGTTCGGATAACTGAACACGCCGCCCGCACAGGTCGAGCGATTCGTGGTCCGCGAAGTTGATCAACGCTTGATAGGCTTTCTTGAACGCGATTTCCTCGTTCTGAAAGGCAACCAGATAGGCGTTGTAGTCATAATCGCGTTGTAGAATGAAACGGTAGCGTGGCGACTGGAGAATACGCCCCTCGAACCGAACCGGGCTTTGCATTGTGACGTTGCCTTCCAGCAGGTAGTTACCGGCCGGCACCATCACTGTTTGCCCGTCTGCGGCGCTGTCGGCGGCGTTGAACGCAGCGCTGTCGTCGGTAACCCCATTACCCTTTGCGCCATAGTCGCGCACGTCCACAAGACCGACCAGATCGCGGGTAAACACCGACGAGACATCCTCGATCCTGATATCGTCGCTGCGCACAAGCCCGCCACTGGGACCGATCAGATTGAGACCAATATGACCGTACTGCGCGCCCGCCCAAGGCAGATCAACGCCGGTGCGATCCGCAGTCGCTATGATCGCTTTGATCTCGACGAAGGCACCATAGGTGGTCAGATGCACGGTAGGACCTGCTTGTGGCAAACCCATGGCTGGCATGCCCTCCTGCAGCACCTGCCCAGCCAGCAATCGCGACCGCTGGCAATGGGCCTGCAACAGCTTTCACGCGTGCTGTCACCTGAAGATAGCAGTCCGCCAAAATAGGCGTTTCCCCCATAAAGCGTAGTTTGGTTATCGGATCTGTTTTGAGAATTTCAAGACACCCCGAAAAAACCTGATCTGCCGCGACAAAAACCCTGATCCGCTGATTGCATAACTTGGTAATCTGAGCGTGCCGTCGCCGCTAGACCACAGTGCAAGGCCTGCAGCAAATGGAAGCGGATCAAATACGATCCCGTCTGTAATTGCTTTGTTCATCAATTGACCCTCTTGGTTGATACACAAAAGGTCTGGACGCAATGTCACAGACCGCTTGGCTAAGGGCTAAACGTCAGGAATGAAATGAACCTAAGTGCACCGTCACGGTAGGGCGCGCGACGCTGTTGGCGAGGTTACGCCCCGACGTCGGGCGCAGGCAGCAATTGGACGCCATCGATTTGCCAGCCATCGGCTGTTTCAATCATTTGATAATCAAGGATGTGCAAGCCGCCTTGGGCGTCGCGGACCATCACTTTTTGCCACAAACTGCCGCGCACTTCGCGCAGGTCAAGGAAACGCACTTCGGCGTTGTCCCAAACCATCGGGTAACCCTGCTGGACCATATTGCCAAAATTCGTGGAACTGCCAAAAAGGCGTTTGATATTGGGACTGGCAAAGGTCCACGCCTCATCGATATCGCGCGCGTTAAAAGCCTCTAACTGGCTGCCAATGACATCTTCAATGGCACTACTGTTCTGTGCGAAAACTGAAGTTGCAAGCATCCAAATCCCTATAACCCATCCCAAAATTCGCATGTTCGCCACCTTTCATTGCCAATCCATTCTTAATGGATACGCAAGCTAGCGGCGATCAGTTTATTTTAGGTGCGTAAAACCCTAGCCTGCCAACTGCCTTTCAATCAACGCTATCGTCTCGTCCACGCCATAAAGTGCTATGAAACCGCCAAAACGCGGGCCTTGGGATGCACCTAACAACACTTCGTAAAGTGTTGTGAACCAGCTACGCAGCGGGTCAAACCCATGTGCGTTTCCGACAGCAAAGACCATTGTTTGCAGCTCTTCGGCATCCAGACCGCCATTCCAAACACGCAAACGATCAGCCAGATCGGCTAATGCGGCGCGTTCTTGATCTGTAGGCGCACGGTAGGTTTTTGTGGGTTTCACAAAGTCGTTGTAATACCGCACCGCAAAGCTAGCTGCCTGATCCATTTGCGGATTGGTTTCGGCGGACGCATCCGACGCATAACGCTGGATAAAGCCCCAAAGCGTGTCTTTGTCTTCGGCACCCGAAACAGAAGCCAAGTTGAGCAACATCGCAAAAGGCACGACCATGTCAGAGGCAGGCACATTGTGGCCGTGAATATGGAACACAGGGTTATTAGCGCGTCCGGCATCATCTTGAACCGCGTAGGCGCGCAACTGCTGATGATATTCGTCCACGGCCTTTGGGATCACGTCAAAATGCATCCGCTTGGCTGTCTTGGGCTTGAGATACATGAAGTAGCTTAGGGATTCAGTGGACGCATAGGTCAGCCATTCATCAATCGAAATGCCGTTGCCGGAAGACTTCGAAATCTTTTGACCGCTTTCATCCAAGAATAGCTCGTAAGAAAAATGGTTCGGCTTGCGCCCACCCAAAATCTCGCAAATGCGGTCGTAGATCGCCGTGTTCGTGGCGTGTTCTTTGCCGTACATCTCAAAATCGACGTCCAAAGCAGCCCAGCGCGCGCCAAAATCAGGCTTCCACTGCAATTTCACGTTGCCACCCGTCACAGGCAGTGTCCATTCGCGACCATCGGGGTCGTCAAACGTGACCTCGCCCTTGACGGCATCAACGTTCTTCATTGGCACATAAAGAACACGCCCTGTTTCAGGATGGATCGGCAAAAAAATCGAGTACGTCGCGCGACGTTCCTCGCGCAACGACTTTAACATCACGGCCATGATGTCGTCATACCGTTCGGCGGCGCGCTTGAGGATCTCATCAAACTGACCAGTCCGGTAAAATTCACGGGCAGAATAGAATTCATATTCAAAGCCGAACGTGTCCAAGAACCGGCGCAACATTGCGTTATTGTGGTGGCCAAAGCTTTCATATTCACCAAATGGATCAGGCACTGAAGTCAACGGCTTGTGCATATGCTCAGCCAGCATCTCTTGTTGCGGAACATTGCCTGGAATCTTGCGCATGCCGTCCAGATCATCCGAAAAACAGACCATTTTGGTCGGTATGTCAGAAATAACTTCAAACGCGCGGCGGATCATTGTCGTGCGCAGAACTTCGCCAAAGGTGCCAATATGCGGTAGGCCAGACGGGCCATAGCCAGTTTCAAATAGGACATATCCCTTTTCTGGCGCCTTGTTTTCATACCGTTTGAGCAATGCGCGCGCCTCTTCAAAAGGCCAAGCCTTTGACGTCATCGCCGCTTCTCGCAGATTGCTCATGGGTCATCTCACATTCAACGCGGCGTCTTTATGATCACCGCAATGCGCACTCCCTATTGCGAGACTGGCAAGGCGTCAATAAATGGGAAGGGTCAACCAAAGGATTTGATGATGCTTAAAGACGCCCCAATGACCGCGCAGGACGCCCTGGCCGCTTTGATGATCGCGATGTCTGCGTCAGACGAGCATATCCGCACAGCCGAGCTTGTAAAAATGAGCAATGCTATTAACAACCTGCCCGTCTTCGCTGGTTATGATGCCGAACGGCTGCCGCGTATGTCGGAAATGGTGTTTGATTTACTTGAGCAGGAAGACGGGCTAGAGGCGCTTTTTGGTCTGATCCGAGATGCACTGCCCAAACGCCTGTACGAGACAGCTTATGCGCTGTCATGTGATGTGGCCGCTGCAGATGGCCGCATTGTTGGTCCCGAAGCCCGCATGCTCGAAGAAATTCGCGACGAGCTTGACCTTGATCGCTTGCACGCCGCAGCGATTGAACGCGGCGCGCGTGCAAGGCACATGACACTTTAAGCCGGCAGCCTTAGCGCTAAATGCTTAAGGATATTCTGCTGCAAACGCCGTGCACGGGTATTGAAAGTCCTTGCTCCGCGCGGCTGCTCGCTGCCCTCTTGCTTTCCAACTTCACGCGCATGAAGGTCGGACGCGAAAATCGCAAAGGCTAGATCGCGGTCTTTGTCGGTGCGCACATATCCTGCCAACGTCGAGACAAAGTTCAGCGTCCCCGTCTTGGCGCGCACACTGACCCCTTCACGATCGATGATCTGATCATCATCCCCGACAAGCCGAATGTCGCGCAGAATAGGTTGAAGCGTTTCCAACACCCCCGGCGCAGAAAGCATTTTGACCATATCTACGGGCGACACGCGTGATAGATCACCCAGACCAGAATGATCCACGAAATGGGGGATAATTCCCCCGCACCGCTTCGTCATCCAACGCGCCATCCCGATTGCAGAGGTCCGCATGCCGCGCTTTTCACCGACGCGTTGGTTGGTGGCTGTTAGCCCTACCGCCTCGGCAGTCAAGTTCGTTGAATAGCGCAGCATCCCCTGCATCACTTGCATGAGCGGCGCACTTTCATAGCTTGCAAGCACTTGCCCAGCTGGCTCTACAAGCGTCTCTTGGGGGGCTTTCAAGACAATGCCGTGACTGCGGGCGAAAATTGCAAAAACTTCGCCGGCATAAAGGCCGGGTTTGCGCACGGGCAGCCAACGTGACCCTTCATCATTCAACGATGATCGCGCAACGGTCCATTGATCGACATCATCGACATCTCGATAGGTGAAAACCGGATTTGGCTGATCGACGATATTGATGCGCGACGTCGTGACGGAAGGGCGGTAGTTTTCGCTGCGGGCATCCATGGTCGTAATAAAATCATCATCCTCGCGCTTCCATTCAAAGTGCACCCGATTGAAGTTCAGGTTCAGCCCGGTCACCGACGGATTATAGCCAAAATGATCTAGTTGATCGCTGTCGATCTCATCGACATTGCGCAGCGCCTCGTCCCAGACAAAGAAATCACCCTTTACCTCGCGCAGCCCAGATTCCTTGAGTGTCTGCGCCAAAGCGAAAAGATCATTAGTCACAAGTTCAGGATCACCACCACCTGCCAAAATCAAATTACCATCTAAAATGCCGTTTTTTATTTCTCCTTTTGCAAATACCCGTGTTTTAAATTGGTAGTTCGGCCCCAATACGTCCAGCGCATAAAGTGCAGTGAACGCCTTAGTAACGCTGGCAGGGGGCTGTGCTGTGGCCGCATCGATATTTTCGATCTCTTCTCCGGTCGCAAGGTCGACCACAATGACACCGACGTTCCCGCTTAGCCCGGCGTTTGCCACCATACGCGTTACCGCGTCATTGACGGAAACCCTTGCAACAGGACGCATGGACGTTAGCGGTGCCTGCGCAAACGCCGTTGTTGCCAAGCTTGAAACAGCCCCTGCCAAAATTGCGCGGCGCGATAACCGCATTACCACTCTCCCCGCGCACGGATCGCAGTCGAGGACTGGTCCGACATGGGCACGTTCACAAAAGACCACGCAGGCGCGTCCAATCGCCCCAAGATATGCGAGGCGTGGTCTGGGATGCGTGCATGGTTATAGAC
>JBLHTS010000049.1:0-15260 GCA_047627695.1 Yoonia sp.
GTTGTCGACGCGTATGCCAAAGAGAATGAAAAACTAGTCATTCTCGGCGGTGCTATGGGCGATACAGCATTGGATCCAGCTGGTGTGAAAGCCGTTGCCGGTATGCCATCCCGTGAGGAGCTTATTGCTTCCATCGTGGGCTGCATCGCGGCACCTGCAAGCAACATCGCCGGGGCCATTGGCGCGCCTGCTTCGAACATCGCTAGCATTCTCTCAACGATTGAAGAGAAAGCTGCATAAAGCATCTGAATTGATTTGGGGGTTCGCCCTCACGTTGGAACACACTTAAAACGAACGGAAAGCATAAAATGGCTGATCTGAAAAAAATGGCTGAAGAGATTGTTGGTCTTACCCTTCTCGAAGCACAAGAACTAAAAACCATCCTCAAGGACGAGTATGGCATTGAGCCTGCAGCAGGCGGCGCTGTAATGATGGCAGGCCCTGCAGATAGTGCAGGCGAAGCTGAAGCAGAGAAGACAGAATTCGACGTCGTTCTCAAGAATGCTGGCGCATCCAAGATCAACGTGATCAAGGAAGTTCGCGCAATCACTGGTCTTGGCCTGAAAGAAGCCAAAGACTTGGTTGAGGCTGGCGGCAAAATCAAAGAAGGCGCGTCCAAGGACGAAGCCGAAGAGATCAAAGGCAAGCTGGAAGCAGCTGGCGCAGAGGTCGAGCTGGCCTAAGCCCGCTTTTGGCGATAATCAATTCGCCCTAAAAATAGGCTGGATCTGCAATTTGCGGGTCCGGCCAAACCTGTCTTAGAGGTTGGTCAACGTGTTGACCAACCTCTTGGATAGGTTCCTCAAAGTCGGGAGGGTGCCGGTGGGACGGCAGCCACGAATAGACTTGGGACTTCCGGTCAAATGGGTGAAGCATCGCGGCCCAGGCGGTGTGGAACTCGAGAGACAAACAAAAGGTGACATCGCACATGGCTTCTTCTTTTCTTGGTCAGAAACGCCTGCGTAAGTACTACGGCAAAATCCGTGAAGTGCTTGAAATGCCGAACCTCATCGAGGTTCAGAAATCTTCCTATGATCTGTTCCTGCGTTCTGGCGACAGCGACACACCGCTTGACGGCGAGGGCATCAAGGGTGTCTTCCAGTCGGTGTTCCCGATTAAAGACTTTAACGAGTCTGCCGTGCTTGAATTCGTCAAGTATGAGCTGGAAAAGCCGAAATACGACGTCGAGGAATGTCAGCAACGCGACATGACCTACAGCGCGCCTTTGAAAGTGACGCTGCGTTTGATCGTATTCGAAGTAGACGATGATACTGGCGCAAAGTCCGTCAAGGACATCAAGGAACAAGACGTGTTCATGGGCGACATGCCTTTGATGACCCCGAACGGTACTTTTGTCGTCAACGGTACAGAGCGTGTGATCGTTTCCCAGATGCACCGTTCGCCGGGCGTGTTCTTTGACCACGACAAAGGCAAAACCCATTCGTCTGGCAAGCTGCTGTTTGCTTGCCGCATCATCCCATACCGCGGTAGCTGGCTCGACTTTGAATTTGACGCAAAGGACCTTGTGTTCTGCCGGATTGACCGTCGTCGTAAGCTGCCTGTGACCACACTGCTTTATGCGCTGGGCATGGATCAGGAAGGCATCATGAATGCCTATTACAACACTGTCGAATACAAGCTCGACAAAAAGGGCGCTGCCTGGACCACTAAGTTCTTCCCGGACCGTGTGCGCGGCACCCGTCCATTGTTCGACCTCGTTGACGCTAAAACTGGCGAAGTCATCGCCAAAGCCGGTGAAAAAGTTACACCACGTTCGGTCAAGATACTGATTGATTCAGGCGATGTGACCGAATTGCTGGTTCCGTACGAAAATATCTTGGGCAAATTCGTATCCGAAGACATCATCAACGAAGAGACCGGTGCGATTTACGTCGAAGCTGGTGACGAGTTGACTGTTGAGCTTGATAAAGCTGGTGAAGTCATCGGCGGCACGCTGACCGAATTGGTAGCGGCTGGTATCAAGACGATCCCTGTGCTGGATATCGATAATATCAACGTGGGCGCATACATGCGTAACACGATGGCGGCCGACAAGAACATGAACCGCGAAACCGCGCTCATGGATATCTACCGTGTGATGCGTCCGGGCGAGCCACCGACAGTTGATTCAGCGTCTGCGCTGTTCGACACATTGTTCTTCGATAGCGAGCGTTACGACCTGTCCGCTGTTGGTCGCGTGAAAATGAACATGCGTCTTGATCTGGATGCAGACGACACGATCCGCACTTTGCGCAAGGAAGATATTGTATCTTGCATCAAAGCGCTGGTTGAACTGCGCGACGGCAAGGGCGATATCGACGATATTGACCACCTTGGTAACCGTCGTGTCCGTTCCGTTGGCGAACTGATGGAAAACCAGTACCGCGTTGGCCTGCTCCGCATGGAGCGCGCGATCAAAGAGCGTATGTCATCCGTCGAAATCGACACAGTGATGCCGCAAGACCTGATCAACGCCAAGCCAGCAGCTGCTGCCGTGCGTGAATTCTTCGGCTCTAGCCAATTGTCGCAGTTCATGGATCAAACCAACCCGCTGTCCGAGGTTACGCACAAGCGGCGACTTTCAGCGCTTGGACCCGGTGGTCTGACACGCGAGCGTGCCGGCTTTGAAGTGCGCGACGTGCACCCAACCCACTACGGTCGCATGTGCCCGATTGAAACACCTGAAGGCCCGAACATTGGTTTGATCAACTCGCTGGCTACTTTCGCCCGCGTCAACAAGTACGGCTTTATCGAAACACCTTATCGCAAGGTTGTGGACGGCAAAGTCACCGACGACGTGCAGTACATGTCCGCGACCGAAGAAATGCGTCACACTGTGGCGCAAGCCAACGCGAACATGGCGGCAGACGGTTCGTTCAACAACGAACTGGTGTCTACACGCAAGAACGGCGACTACACATTGTCCCCACGTGAAAACGTGGACCTGATCGACGTGTCGCCAAAGCAGCTGGTCTCAGTTGCTGCGTCCTTGATCCCGTTCCTTGAAAACGATGACGCGAACCGGGCCCTTATGGGTTCGAACATGCAGCGTCAGGCGGTTCCACTTCTGCAAGCCGAGGCACCACTTGTGGGTACCGGCATCGAAGAAGTTGTGGCCCGTGACAGTGGTGCGGCGATCATGGCGAAACGTGCCGGTATTATCGACCAAGTTGATGCGCAGCGTATAGTGATCCGTGCGACTTCCGACCTAGAGTTGGGTGACGCGGGCGTCGACATCTACCGCATGCGCAAGTTCCAGCGCTCCAACCAGAACACATGCATTAACCAGCGTCCGCTGGTGAAGGTTGGTGATACGGTTCTGAAGGGCGAAGTTATTGCTGATGGTCCGTCCACGGATATCGGCGAATTGGCCCTTGGTAAGAATGTGATAGTCGCGTTTATGCCTTGGAATGGCTACAACTACGAAGACAGTATCCTGATCTCCGAGCGTATCGTGCGTGATGACGTGTTTACATCGATCCACATCGATGAATTCGAAGTTGCGGCCCGTGACACGAAGCTTGGGCCAGAGGAAATTACACGCGATATTCCAAACGTCGGCGAGGAAGCACTGCGCAACCTTGACGAAGCAGGCATCGTGTACATCGGCGCCGAAGTTGGCCCTGCAGATATTCTTGTTGGTAAGATCACACCAAAAGGCGAAAGCCCGATGACGCCAGAAGAAAAGCTGCTGCGCGCCATCTTTGGTGAAAAAGCATCCGATGTGCGTGACACATCTTTGCGTCTGCCCCCTGGTGACTTTGGCACCGTGGTAGAGGTCCGCGTCTTTAACCGCCATGGCGTGGAAAAAGATGAACGTGCCCTGCAGATCGAGCGTGAAGAAGTCGAACGCCTTGCCCGTGACCGTGACGATGAAATGGCGATCCTTGATCGCAACATCTACGCGCGTTTGTGGGACATCATCGGTGGCAAGAAAGCAGCCAAAGGCCCCAAAGGCTTTAAAGCTGGTTCTATTGTGACCGAGGAAAGCATTTCGGAATTGAGCCGTGGTCAGTTGTGGCAGCTAGCGATGGAAGACGAAGATGATGCGAAAATTGTCGAAGCACTGAACGAACAATACGAAATCCAGAAGCGGGCAATGGACGCCCGTTTTGAGGACAAAGTCGAGAAAGTGCGCCGCGGCGATGATCTGCCACCAGGCGTGATGAAGATGGTCAAAGTCTTTGTGGCTGTGAAGCGCAAGCTGCAGCCCGGCGATAAGATGGCCGGTCGTCACGGCAACAAAGGTGTTATTTCCAAGGTTGTCCCTATGGAAGACATGCCGTTCCTTGCGGATGGTACACCGGTGGACTTCTGTTTGAACCCGCTTGGCGTGCCGTCACGTATGAACGTCGGTCAGATTTTGGAAACACACATGGGCTGGGCCGCACGTGGTCTGGGTATTAAAATCGACGAAGCGTTGGGTGAATTCCGTCGCTCTGGCGATCTGACACCTGTGCGTGAGGCAATGAAGATCGCCTATGGTGATGATGTCTACGAAGAAGGCATCGCTGGCATGGACGAAGGTCATCTGATCGAGGCGGCAGGTAATGTCGTCAACGGTGTGCCAATCGCGACACCCGTTTTTGACGGCGCCAAAGAGGCTGACGTGAACGACGCGCTAACGCGTGCCGGTTTCGACACCTCTGGTCAGTCGGTTCTTTTCGATGGTCGCACAGGCGAGCAGTTCTCGCGCAAGGTGACCGTCGGTGTGAAGTATCTGCTGAAATTGCACCACCTCGTGGACGACAAAATTCACGCACGTTCCACCGGGCCTTACAGCCTTGTCACGCAGCAACCACTTGGCGGTAAAGCCCAGTTCGGTGGCCAGCGTTTCGGGGAAATGGAAGTCTGGGCATTGGAAGCTTACGGCGCGGCTTACACCCTGCAAGAGATGCTGACTGTTAAGTCGGATGACGTTGCAGGCCGGACGAAAGTCTATGAAAGCATCGTCAAAGGCGAGGACAACTTCGAGGCCGGCGTGCCAGAGTCGTTCAACGTGCTTGTGAAAGAAGTCCGGGGCCTCGGCCTCAACATGGAACTCCTGGATGCGGAGGATGAGGAGTAAGGCGCAAGCCTTACTACCCAACCTCTTAACGCACCCCAATTCAAGGAATTGAAGATGAACCAGGAACTGACAAACAACCCGTTTAACCCGCTCACACCGGCAAAAACGTTTGACGAAATCAAGGTGTCGCTGGCATCTCCGGAGCGGATCCTTTCATGGTCCTTCGGCGAGATCAAAAAGCCAGAGACCATCAACTACCGTACGTTCAAGCCAGAGCGTGATGGCCTGTTCTGTGCACGTATTTTTGGCCCAATCAAAGACTACGAATGCCTGTGCGGTAAATATAAGCGCATGAAGTATCGCGGCGTTGTCTGCGAAAAATGTGGTGTTGAAGTGACACTGCAAAAGGTTCGCCGCGAGCGGATGGGCCACATCGAATTGGCCGCACCAGTTGCGCACATCTGGTTCCTCAAGTCGTTGCCATCGCGCATCGGCCTGATGCTGGACATGACACTGCGTGATCTTGAGCGTATTTTGTACTTTGAAAACTACGTTGTGATCGAACCCGGCCTGACAGACCTGTCCTATGGCCAGTTGATGACCGAAGAAGAATTCAACGACGCGCAAGACCTTTATGGCATGGATGCTTTCCAAGCCAACATCGGCGCTGAAGCGATCCGCGAAATGCTGGCTCAGATCGATCTGGAATCCGAAGCAGAAACGTTGCGTGCCGACCTCAAAGAGGCCACAGGCGAATTGAAGCCAAAGAAGATCATCAAGCGTTTGAAGATCGTCGAAAGCTTCCTCGAATCCGGCAACCGTCCAGAGTGGATGGTTCTGACAGTGATCCCTGTGATCCCGCCAGAGCTGCGCCCGCTGGTCCCACTTGATGGCGGTCGTTTTGCGACGTCCGATCTGAACGATCTGTATCGCCGTGTGATCAACCGCAACAACCGTCTGAAGCGTCTAATTGAATTGCGCGCGCCTGACATCATTGTCCGCAACGAAAAGCGGATGTTGCAGGAATCCGTTGACGCATTGTTCGACAACGGCCGTCGTGGCCGCGTGATCACGGGTGCCAACAAGCGTCCGTTGAAGTCGCTGTCTGACATGCTGAAGGGTAAGCAAGGTCGCTTCCGTCAGAACCTCTTGGGTAAGCGCGTCGACTTCTCGGGTCGTTCGGTCATTGTGACCGGCCCAGAGCTGAAGCTGCACCAGTGTGGTCTGCCGAAAAAGATGGCTCTCGAGCTGTTCAAGCCGTTCATATATTCACGTCTTGAAGCCAAAGGTCTGTCTTCGACTGTCAAGCAAGCCAAGAAACTGGTCGAAAAAGAGCGTCCAGAAGTTTGGGACATTCTTGACGAGGTTATTCGCGAACACCCTGTCATGCTGAACCGTGCGCCTACATTGCACCGTCTTGGCATTCAGGCGTTCGAACCTGTCTTGATCGAAGGTAAAGCCATTCAGCTGCACCCGCTTGTTTGTTCTGCGTTCAACGCCGACTTTGACGGTGACCAAATGGCGGTCCACGTGCCGCTTTCGCTTGAAGCACAGCTTGAAGCCCGTGTTCTGATGATGTCCACGAACAACGTATTGTCGCCCGCCAACGGTGCGCCAATTATTGTTCCTTCACAGGATATGATCTTGGGTCTCTACTACACAACCATCATGCGTCATGGCATGAAGGGTGAGGGCATGTCATTCGCTGACATCGAAGAGGTCGAGCATGCACTGACGGCTGGTGAAGTTCACCTGCACGCCAAAATCAATGCGCGGATGACGCAGATTGATGACGAAGGCAACGAAGTGCGCGTACGCTTTGAAACTACACCGGGCCGCTTGCGTCTGGGTGAGTTGCTGCCTTTGAACGCCAAAGCCCCGTTTGCTTTGGTCAACCGCTTGCTGCGCAAGAAAGAAGTGCAGCAGATCATTGACACGGTCTACCGTTACTGTGGTCAGAAAGAATCTGTCATCTTCTGTGACCAGATCATGACCATGGGCTTCCGCGAAGCGTTCAAGGCAGGCATCTCGTTTGGGAAGGACGACATGGTCGTTCCCGATACCAAATGGGCGCTGGTTGATGAAACCCGCGAGCAGGTTAAGGACTTTGAACAGCAGTACATGGACGGCCTGATTACTCAGGGCGAAAAGTACAACAAAGTTGTCGATGCTTGGTCAAAGGCCAACGACAAAGTCACTGACGCAATGATGACCACAATTTCGACCACGCCGCTTCTTGCGGATGGTGCCGAAGGTGAGCCGAACTCGGTTTACATGATGGCCCACTCCGGCGCGCGTGGTTCGGTCACACAGATGAAGCAGCTGGGCGGTATGCGTGGTCTTATGGCCAAGCCGAACGGCGAGATCATCGAAACGCCGATCATCTCGAACTTTAAGGAAGGTCTGACCGTTCTTGAGTACTTCAACTCTACCCACGGTGCCCGTAAGGGTCTGTCGGACACGGCATTGAAGACTGCGAACTCCGGTTACCTGACGCGTCGTCTGGTGGACGTCGCCCAAGACTGTATCGTCCGTGAGGTCGATTGCGGCACAGAGCGTGCGATCACTGCCGAAGCTGCCGTTAACGACGGCGAAGTCGTGTCGTCACTTGCCGAACGCGTCCTTGGGCGTGTGTCTGCTGATGATGTTCTTAAGCCGGGTACGGACGAGGTCATCGTTGAAGCAGGCGAACTGATCGACGAGCGTAAAGCAGATATGATCGACACCGCTGGTGTCGCCAAGATGCGCATCCGCAGCCCGCTGACATGTGAGGCCGAAGATGGCGTCTGTGCAATGTGCTACGGTCGTGACCTTGCCCGCGGTACCCGCGTCAACATCGGCGAGGCTGTCGGCATCATCGCGGCACAGTCGATCGGTGAACCCGGTACACAGCTGACAATGCGGACATTCCACATTGGTGGTGTTGCCCAAGGTGGTCAGCAGTCATTCCAAGAAGCGTCGCAGCCCGGTAAAATCGAATACCGCAACGCGCAGCTGTTGGAAAACGCAGCCGGCGAGATGGTCGTCATGGGCCGTAACATGGTTCTTGCGATCCTCGGCAACGACGGCGAAGAGCGCGCAAACCACAAGGTTGGCTATGGCTCTAAGGTGTTCGTCAAAGAGGGCGCGGAAATTATGCGCGGCGACAAGCTGTTTGAATGGGATCCTTATACGCTCCCGATCATCGCAGAAAAGTCCGGTACAGCGAAATACGTTGATCTGATCAACGGTATTGCCATGCGCGAAGATACAGATGATGCAACTGGTATGACCCAGCGCATCGTGTCCGATTGGCGTGCTGCGCCAAAAGGCAACGAACTTGCACCGAAGATCATTGTTCTGGGTGCAGATGGCGAAGTTGTGCTTAAGGATGACGGCAACCCTGTCGCCTATCCAATGTCTGTGGATGCTGTTCTGTCCGTTGAAGACGGCGAAGAGATCAAAGCTGGTGATGTTGTCGCCCGTATCCCACGTGAGGGTGCCAAGACAAAAGACATTACCGGTGGTCTGCCACGTGTGGCTGAATTGTTCGAAGCCCGTCGTCCAAAGGATCACGCAATCATCGCCGAAATCGATGGCTACGTGCGCTTTGGCAAGGACTACAAGAACAAGCGCCGCATCGCGATCGAAAGCACTGATGATGCAGAGGTTAAGGTCGAATACATGGTGCCCAAGGGTAAGCACATTCCGGTAGCGGAAGGTGACTTTGTCCAAAAGGGCGATTACATCATGGACGGCAACCCAGCCCCGCACGATATTCTTGCGGTTATGGGGGTCGAGGCTCTTGCTGACTACATGATCGACGAAGTGCAGGACGTTTACCGTTTGCAGGGTGTTAAGATCAACGACAAGCACATCGAAGTTATCGTGCGTCAGATGCTCCAGAAATGGGAGATTCAGGACAGTGGTGACACCGTTCTGCTGAAAGGCGAAAACGTCGATAAGGCTGAATTTGATGAAGCCAACGCAAAGGCAGTTGCACGGGGCGATCGCCCAGCAACAGGCGAGCCTATCTTGCTTGGTATCACCAAAGCGTCGTTGCAGACCCGTTCGTTTATCTCTGCCGCATCGTTCCAGGAAACGACACGCGTTCTGACCGAAGCATCCGTGCAGGGTAAGCGCGACAAGCTTATCGGTCTCAAAGAGAACGTGATCGTTGGTCGTCTGATCCCTGCCGGTACCGGTGGTGCGACACAGCAAATGCGCGCCGTTGCAGCAAGTCGCGACAACGTCGTGATCGAAGCGCGCCGTGAAGAGGCCGAAGAGGCCGCACGCTTGGCTGCTCCGGTTGAGGCTGCACATGGGTCCCAAGAGCAAGTTTTCGGCAAGGCACCTGCTGCGACTGAAGACGACGACGCGTAAGTAGCGTTTCACACGAATTGAAGAAGGCCCTCGCACTGCGGGGGCCTTTTTTGTTCGGCGTAGGTTGGGGGTCTGTGAAAGAGTGAAGGTTAACGCTGACAGGTTTCGAACCCAACCTATGAACCGATGAAACTGTGACGGAGACAGGTAAATGCAGCAAGTTGAAATCCTATTTAGGGCATTGCGCCTGCCGTGTGGTGTGACCGTTAAAAACCGGATTGCGAAATCCGCGATGTCGGATTCTTTAGGGGACGGAACCGGTCATCCAACACCAGAGCAAAACAGATTGTATCAGCGTTGGGCTGAAGGTGGGGTAGCCATTTCCATCATCGGAGAGGTGCAAGGCACGGCGCATTATGCAGAGAAGCCCGGTAATCTGGTGCTGAACCCGGATTCAGACTTGGCCAAGTTTCAGGTCCTTGCCGAATGTGGCAGTGGCAATGACACCTTGCTTTTCTTGCAGCTTGGTCATGCCGGTGCGCTTGCCTATGCGCCTATCAGCACAGCTAGGGGGCCAAGCGCACTTGATCTTCCGGGCTTGCAGTGCGCTGAGATGACACAAGACGAGATCCGCAGCGTTCCTTTAGAATTTGCGCGAACAGCCAAGCTGGCACAGCAGGCTGGATTTGGCGGTGTGCAAATACACGTGGCTCATGGCTTCTTGCTTAGTCAGTTTCTGTCGCCGCTTTTCAACAAGCGCGGCGATCAATACGGCGGAACAATTGCAAATCGTATGAGACTTTTGCTTGAGGCCGTCCAAGCGACACGTGACGCAGTCGGCCCAAATTACCCCATTGCCATAAAGCTGAATTCCTCTGACCAACTTGAAGGCGGATTGGACGAAAAAGACGCGCTAGAGGTGGTTGCCGCTTTGGACTGTTCATCTGTGGACATCATCGATATCAGCGGCGGTACTTACTTTCCCGGGGCTGAATCCGCTTCTGACAGTGCTCGCCGCGGTCCATACTTCATCGAATTTGCCAAACTGGCCCGCAGATTGACGACAAAGCCCCTCATGCTGACGGGTGGTTTCAAAACAAGACATCAAGCTGAAGATGCGATTGCAAGCGGTGCGGTCGATATCGTCGGTCTAGCAAGGGCGTTAGTTCTTGAACCTTCACTGCCCAATCTGTGGCAGACCGGTCAAATGCCAGAACCAAGCTTTCCCAGATTTTCCGATGCTCCTGAAGGCGGAATAACAGCGTGGTACACGATGCGTTTGACCGAAATAGGCGCCGACAAAGAGACACAAGAAGTCGGCGACCTTGGTCAAGAAATTGCGGATTATTCATCGCGCGACAGTGCGCGCACAAAAATCTGGATTGATCACTTTTCCAATGATGCAAAGCCAAGCGAATGACGCAAATCATCATTTGGTTCCGGTCGCACACCTGACCTAGATCAAGGCCAGCGCCTGCGCGCACAACTAATATGGAGGCAACAAAAGGAGTGACCCCATGTACAATAACATCCTCGTCCCCGTTTCATTCGAAGCTGATCGTAACGCCCAAGGTGCTATGAAAATCGCTCAGGTCCTTTGTGCTGATGGCGGTACTATTACTTGCCTGCACGTTCTCGAAGAACTTCCCAAATATGCGACCGAATACCTGCCCGCTGGTCATCTTGAAGCTGCAAAGGCAGATATTGTCGAAGGGCTGAAGTCGTTGGTTGAAGGCATCCCGAATGCCACAACTATGGTTGTTGAGGGACATTCGTCACGCTCAATTCTGGCTCATGCGGACAACAACGAAGTCGATCTGATCATCGTGGCCAGCCACCAGCCGGGCATGCAAGACTACCTGCTTGGTTCAACCGCAGCCAAAGTTGTTCGTCACGCAAAATGCGCTGTGCATGTTCTGCGCTAACGCGACTACAACTGACGGTTTCGCGCTAGCGGGTGCGTGACCGTCCTGCTACCTCATGGGTATGCCGGTTTTGACTGACAATATTCGTGGTGCACTTATCATGATAGGCGCGATGTGTGCCTATACGTTCAACGACGCTTTTATGAAGGCGTTGGCGGACGAAATTCCCTTGTTTCAAGCGATCTTTTTTCGGGGCACGGCGGCTGTCATCTTTCTGGCTGCTCTGTGCCATTTCATGGGTCAGCTGCACTTTGATCTGCCGCGCAAAGACTGGGGCTTGATCTTGATCCGCACAGTTGGCGAGGTCGGCGGCACCTATTTCTTTCTTACCGCGCTGTTCAATATGCCGATCGCCAACGTCAGCGCGATTCTGCAGGCTTTGCCTTTGGCAGTCAGTCTTGCTGCGGCTCTGGTCTTGGGCGAAGCGCTGGGTTGGCGCAGATTGTCTGCGATTTGCGTCGGGTTTGCTGGGGTTTTGCTGATCATTCAACCCGGCGGCGCAGATTTTAGTAGCTACAGCCTTTATGCTTTGGCGGCTGTTGTCTGTGTCACTATTCGCGACATTGCTGTCCGTCGCATGTCGCGCAGCGTCCCCGCCGTATTTGTTGCGTTGGTTGCTGCGGTCGGGGTCACCTGCTTAGGCGCTATAGGGTCGTTGTTTACCGAGTGGGCGCCGTTCAGTGCGACCTCGGGCCTTCAACTAGCGGGCGCTACCGGTTTTCTGATCTTTGGCTACATTGCATCCGTAAACGCCATGCGCTTTGGCGAGATCGCCTATGTTGCGCCTTTCCGCTACACTAGCTTGTTGGTGGCATTGGTGATGGGCATGGTGATCTTTGATGAATGGCCCAATCTGTTGGCGCTATGTGGGGCAGGGGTCGTTGTCGCAACGGGTCTGTTTACCCTTTACCGCGAATCCAAGCTGAAGATCCGGCAGCCTATGGTGCCGGACCGTATCAGGTAGGTTTAGTTGGCGGTTCCGAAGAATACGCCGTCGATGTCGAAATCCAGATCGCCTATGCCGTCGCCCTTGACTGATCCAAAGACAGCATCACCGCGGTCAATGTCATCCACGACATTGCCCTGTAGCTGCAGCAACAGTTTGCTATCCATGGGGAAACCGTTGTCGTTGACACCTGTTATGTCGCCAGAAGCAAAGGCGTTGATCTGCCCACCGCTTTGGGCACCATCAATGATCAGTCTGCCGTCAAAGAGCTGGTTAGGACGACCGTCAGGGTCAATCAAATTGATGTTGGTCAAGCTGCCGCTGATGTCATTGGTGCTGAACCCCACATTCATTCTCATGTCGCTCAGAATGCTGCCGTCCAGATCACCACTGACATCCGCCCCCAGCTTGCCAATATAAGTGACACTGCCCGTTGGCAGGTCCTGGGTGGTGGTAAAGGGTAAGCCGCTGATTGCGCGCGCCTCTTCAAAGCTGCGCCCGACCTGCGCGGTGGAAATGGTGGGTGGATTGGGGGTGCCACAGGCGGCAACGGCTGCAAGGGCAATCAAGCTGGTTGTGATACGGATCATTGGAAGGCTCCATCATTGGAAAAGGATTGGCGGTTTTGCGCCTTGATTTCCTTGATGGTGGCTACTGGGGTCGCTAGGCAATATTGGCCGCTTGTTATGGGATAACAGTGCCTGGAAGCGCCTGCGATGCAGGTATATGGCAACCAAGCCGCGTGATCAGCTTGGCGCTGTTGACAGGCTCACCGACTCCTCATATACGCCGCTCATCCGGGCTGAAGGGGAACCTTCGCCGTCCCGATATCATACCACGTAGTGGCCAAGAACCGAGCAATTGTAGCTTTGTTCCTCTGGAGCTCACCGCACCGAACCTCCGGTAAGGGTTCGACTGCGGAATTTTTGTGCTTTCCGAAGGGAACGCATTTTTTGTAACCAGCGTTTGCCGGACGCGAAATGTGAATAGATGGGAACATCAAACGATGCCAACGATTCAGCAGCTGATCCGCAAGCCGCGCCAGCCGAAAGTCACACGATCCAAGTCGCTCCACATGGAGGGATGCCCACAAAAACGCGGTGTTTGTACACGTGTTTATACAACGACTCCAAAGAAGCCGAACTCGGCTATGCGTAAGGTTGCCAAAGTGCGCCTGACAAACGGCTTTGAGGTCATCTCTTACATTCCAGGTGAAAGCCACAACCTTCAAGAACACTCTGTGGTACTGATCCGTGGCGGCCGTGTAAAAGACCTTCCAGGTGTCCGTTACCACATTCTGCGCGGTGTGCTTGATACACAAGGTGTCAAAGACCGTAAGCAACGTCGTTCGAAGTACGGCGCGAAGCGTCCTAAGTAAGGAAATCAATAGATGTCACGTCGTCACGCCGCTGAAAAACGCGTAGTACTGCCAGACGCAAAGTTTGGCGATCTCATTTTGACTAAGTTCATGAACAACCTGATGGTTGACGGCAAAAAAGCCGTCGCTGAACGGATTGTTTACAACGCATTCGACCGCGTTGAAGAAAAGTTGAAAAAGTCCCCTATGGAAGTCTTCCATGAGTGTCTTGAAAATATCAAACCATCCGTCGAAGTGCGTTCGCGCCGCGTCGGTGGTGCGACTTATCAGGTCCCCGTTGAAGTCCGTCCAGAGCGCCGCGAAGCATTGGCCATCCGTTGGTTGATCGCTGCTGCGAAAAAGCGCAACGAAAACACAATGGAAGAGCGTCTTGCAGGCGAGCTGATGGATGCGGTCAACGGCCGTGGCACAGCAGTCAAAAAGCGTGAAGACACTCACAAGATGGCCGACGCGAACAAAGCGTTCAGCCACTATCGCTGGTAAGAGGAAAGCACCAAAATGGCACGCGACTATCCCCTCAACCTGTACCGGAACTTTGGAATTATTGCGCACATTGATGCGGGTAAAACTACATGTTCCGAACGTATCCTGTACTACACGGGCAAAGAGCATAACATCGGCGAAGTGCATGACGGCGCCGCCACCATGGACTGGATGGAGCAAGAGCAAGAGCGTGGCATCACGATCACTTCTGCTGCGACAACTACGTTCTGGGAGCGGACCGAAAGCGGCCTAGAGCCTGACAGCCCAAAGCACCGCCTGAACATCATCGACACCCCCGGCCACGTAGACTTCACAATCGAAGTCGAGCGTTCTTTGGCTGTGCTTGACGGTGCCGTTTGTGTTCTTGACGCCAACGCTGGTGTTGAGCCGCAGACAGAAACTGTTTGGCGTCAGGCTGATCGCTACAAAGTTCCGCGTATGGTTTTTGTCAACAAGATGGACAAAATTGGCGCTGACTTCTTCAAGTGTGTGGCTATGGTTGAAGACCGGACCGGCGCGCGCGCTATTCCTGTTTCATTCCCGATTGGTGCCGAAACAGAGCTTGAAGGCCTTGTCGATCTTGTGACCATGGAAGAATGGTTGTGGGACGGTGAAGACCTTGGCGCGACTTGGATCAAAGCACCGATCCGCGAAAGCCTGAAAGCACAAGCTGATGAATGGCGCGAAAAGCTGGTCGAAGCTGCTGTTGAGCAAGACGACGAAGCAATGGAAGCCTACCTCGACGGCACAGAGCCCGACGTAAAAAAGCTGCGCGAAATGATCCGCAAAGCTTGTCTCTCACTGTCGTTCGTTCCTGTCCTTGGCGGTTCTGCCTTCAAGAACAAAGGCGTTCAGCCACTGCTTAACGCTGTTATTGACTACCTGCCGAGCCCGCTCGACGTGATCGACTACATGGGCTTTAGACCTGGCGACGAGACAGAAACACGTAACATCCCGCGTCGCGCGGATGATGATATGGCGTTCTCTGGCCTTGCGTTTAAAATCATGAACGACCCATTTGTGGGCTCGTTGACGTTCACGCGTATCTACTCTGGTAAGTTGGTCAAAGGTGACAATCTGATCAACTCCACCAAGGGTAACAAAGAACGCGTCGGTCGTATGATGATGATGCACTCGAACGAGCGTGAAGAAATCAGCGAAGCATTCGCTGGCGACATCATCGCGCTGGGTGGTCTGAAAAGCACAACAACAGGTGAC
>JBLHTS010000050.1:0-15250 GCA_047627695.1 Yoonia sp.
ATCAAGTGGCGGCGTTTGCGTTGCGGGCTCTAATTGCTAACTTAGCCCCCGATCACAACTGGTTCACCGGCACTTTGAGCATCTCGTTGCCGTCCTTGTCCGTCGGCACAGCCCCTGCGCGCATGTTCACTTGAAGCGACGGGATAATCAGCCGTGGCATGTCCAGCGTGGCGTCGCGTTCGGTGCGGAACTTGATGAAATCCTCGCGCGATTTGCCGCCACCCACATGGATATTGTGGGCCTTTTCCTCGGACACGGTGGTTTCCCATTTGATATCGCGCCCGTTCGGCCCGTAGTCGTGGCACATGAAAAGACCCATGTCGTCGGGCAGGGCCAGCACCTTTTGGATGCTGTCATAAAGCGTGCCTGCATCACCGCCTGGGAAATCCGCGCGCGCTGATCCACCATCAGGCATAAACAACGTGTCGCCGACAAAGCACACATCCCCGATCACATGCACCATGCAAGCGGGGGTATGCCCCGGCGTGGCGATAGAAAAACCCTGCATGCCGCCGATCTGGTAGGTGTCGCCGTCTTTGAACAAGGCATCAAACTGCGACCCGTCGCGCTGGAACTCTGTGCCTTCGTTAAAGACTTTGCCAAAGGTGTCCTGCACGACAGTGATCTTGTCGCCCACACCGATTTTGCCGCCCAGCTTTTCCTGAATATAGGGGGCGGCACTTAGGTGGTCTGCATGCACGTGGGTTTCGATGATCCAGTCCAGTTTCAGATCACGGCGCTTCACTTCGGCGATCAACGCATCGGCGCTGTCAAAGGTGATCCGGCCCGCCGCATAATCAATATCCATCACGCTATCAATGATCGCGCAGTGGTCGCCGTCGGGTTCGGACACGATATAGCTGATCGTATTGGTGGCCTCGTCAAAGAAGGCGGAAACATGGGGACTGACGGTCATATCAATAGGGTATGTCATGCGGAAAATCCTTTGTTGCGGGAATATTTTCCGCAGTTTAGGCCCGCACAATTCACCCTAATTGACATGAATCAATCATGCGCCGCACAGGTCCGGCACAGCACGGCATAAGGCACAGCATCCAGCCGGGCGGGCGATATACAATCGCCGCATTTCAGACAGATGCCATAGCTCCCGTCTGCAATCCGCTTGAGCGCATCATTGAGCAAACGCACCTCTTGCTGGTTGGCGCGGCCTATACCGGAAAGTACCTCGTCATCTTCCAGATCAATCGCCTGATCCCCAAGATCGGCAGGCAGCGGCTGGTCCAGATCATCGGATATCTTTTGCATATGCGCGGTCAGTTCTTTGATCCGCGCGGTGATCTTCTGCTTGCGTTCCGTGATATTCATGTCCCTGCTCCTTGTGCGTTTGGTCGTTGTTAGTCTGGGGGCAAAAGCACGGGGGGCATTGACCTATGTCAGTTTCGAAGCGGCGACCTGCGCCAAAGTCACCCCCAAAGATATTGGAGGATGACACCATGCCCAACGCCAAACCCCTTGTTATCAATTTTGCCGAACTGCGCCGTGGCGATGTCGAAACCGTCGGTGGAAAAAACGCGTCTTTGGGCGAAATGATCCAGTCGCTTGCCCCTAAGGGTATCCTTGTGCCACCCGGTTTTGCGACCACGGCAGATGCGTTTCGCGCCTATCTGACGGCCAATAATCTGGACGCACAAATCGGCACCGCCTTGGATGCGCTGGCGACGGGCAAAGCGACCCTGCACAAGACCGGACAAACAATCCGCGACATGATCTTGGGCGGGGATTGGCCCGAAGGCACCGCCCGCGAAATCGTGGACGCCTACCGCGCGCTATCCAAAACCGCAGGCGAGGCGAACATCCCCGTCGCGGTCCGCTCCAGTGCTACCGCCGAGGATCTGCCAGACGCGAGCTTCGCAGGCCAACAAGAGACGTTCCTGAACGTGATCGGCGAAGCAGCCCTGCTAGAGGCGTGCCGCAAATGCTATGCGTCCCTGTTTACCGACCGCGCGATATCCTACCGTCAAATCCAAGGATTTTCGCACCAACAAGTGGCTTTGTCCGTCGGTGTGCAACAGATGGTGCGCGCCGATACCGGCGGGTCCGGTGTGATGTTTTCCATCGATACCGAATCCGGTTTTCCTGACGCCGTGCTGATCAATGCCGCATGGGGCTTGGGTGAAAACGTGGTGCAGGGGGCGGTTGATCCCGACGAATACGAAGTGTTCAAACCGTTTTTGAGCGATGAAACCAAAGTGCCGATCCTTGAGAAAACCCTTGGCGCGAAGAATATCAAGATGATCCACGACCGCGACGGCACCCCGCGCAACGTGCCTACATCCAAGGCCGAACGCGCCGCCTTTGTCCTCAGCGACGCCGAAATCCTGACCCTCGCGCGGCAGGCGAAAGTGATCGAGGATCACTACGGTTGCCCGATGGATATGGAATGGGCGCGCGACGGCAAAACCGGCACGCTTTATATCGTGCAGGCGCGACCAGAAACGGTGCAATCGCGTGTCGAAGTCGGATCGCTGAAATCCTACACGGTTGCTGACGCGGGCAAGACACTGGTCACCGGCCTGAGTGTCGGGAGTGCCGCTGTCACAGGGCGGGTCTGCATGATCGAAAGTGCTACAGATATTGCGAATTTTGTGGAAGGATCGGTGCTGGTCACAACCACAACCGACCCCGATTGGGTGCCGATCATGAAACGCGCAGCTGCCATTGTGACCGACCACGGCGGGCGCACATCACACGCGGCCATTGTCAGTCGCGAACTGGGGTTACCTGCGGTTGTCGGCTGCGGCGACGCCACGCATTTGTTGCATGACGGGCAAGACGTAACCGTGTCCTGCGCGGGCGGCGAAGAGGGTGTGGTGACCGAAGGTATCGCTAAGATCGCCGTGGCCGAAGAAACCCTTGGCGATCTGCCTGACGTGAAAACCAAAGTGATGCTGAACCTTGCCAATCCATCCGCGGCCCTGCGCTGGTGGCGCCTGCCAGTCGATGGCGTGGGATTGGCACGGATGGAGTTCGTCATTAACAGCGCGGTCAAGGTGCATCCAATGGCGTTGTTGAACTTTGACGCGATCACGGATGAAGACACGCGGCGTAAGATCGACGTGCTGACCGTGGGCTACGACAGCAAACCTGACTACTTCGTTGATCAACTGTCGCGCGGCCTGTCGCGGATTGCCGCGTTTTGCTATCCCAAGCCCGTCATCGTGCGGATGAGCGATTTCAAAACCAACGAATACGCAGACCTTCTGGGCGGGCGCGATTTCGAACCGCATGAAGAAAACCCGATGATCGGTTTTCGGGGGGCCTCGCGCTATTATTCGGACCACTACCGCGACGGTTTCGCGCTGGAATGCCAAGCGATTGCGCGGCTGCGGGGGCAGATGGGCTTTGACAATGTGATTATGATGATCCCGTTTTGCCGAACCCCTGCCGAGGCGGATCAGGTGCTGGCCGTCATGGCTGAAAACGGATTGGAACGGGGCAAAGATGGCCTGCAAGTCTATGTCATGTGCGAAATCCCCGCCAATGTAATCCGTGCTGCGGAATTCGCGACGCGCTTCGACGGATTTTCAATTGGATCGAACGATCTGACGCAACTGACCCTTGGAATCGACCGCGACAGCGATGCGCTAGCGGGGTTATTCCGCGAAGACGATCCAGCCGTGCTTTGGATGATCAAAACGGTGATCAATGCCGCGCACAAAGCAGGATCAAAGGTCGGGTTCTGCGGGCAAGCGCCCAGCAACGATCCGTCTTATGCGCAAAAACTGGTAGGCTTCGGGATCGACAGTATCTCGGTCACGCCAGACAGCTTTGTCAGCGTACTGCGCAACGTAGCGCAGGCAGAAAAGGGGTAGCGTGACAGGTTCGATTGTCTTGTGATGAACCGTATAAAACGTCCGCTGACGATACTTCATGCTTAACACGCCATCTTTCCAAAAAGACTAAAGTGTTGCGACCACCCGTTGCACACACCGACAAAACGGACATTTAACTAGAACAGAACCGGCAGCAGCATCGTTACGCGCGGCAAGCGTGTGAGATGACCAATCTTGTCAGCCAGTAGCCCACCAAGGAAGAGCACAACAAGCGTGATGAGCAACAGCCAACAGCCCCTAGTCCATCAGATGTTACCCTTTGCGAGGAAAGTTCCCAGTTTATCGGCTTACCCGGCGTCGAGCCCATTATCTCAACAGGTCAAGTTCATGCATATCAAACCCTAACGGGACACTAAGATCTTCAATTGAGTCATAGAGAAGCTCAAGCGCGTAGTGAGGGTTGTGCGCGTAACTTCCAGGATCTGCTGTGACCAGTTTCCAGTTATATGCAGCGCGAAGGCTACGAGGCGTCCACGCATTATAAGCGACGGACTGACCATCCGTTTCGTCGATTACCCCGTCACCGTTCGCGTCCAAGAAGAAATATGGATAACGTGTTCCGTCATAGACCATTGGTACCGCAGCAACGTCTCTCGCGTAAGACTTGACGGTGTCCAGCAGCAAGTCCGCATTTGATTGAATATCTGCGCTAATGCCGACTGACGTATCGCCGGTGCCGGAATAGCTTTGCCGCGAAATGCGGATGTCCTGTGGCGTGTTTGCTTGATGGCATGTCAGGCACGGCTCAAACACAACCTCAAGGGTGTGTGGTTCGTGACAGGAGTTGCAGGTTGAAACAGGACGGGCGTGAAAGAACCGACCTGAATAGTCACGTCCCACGTAGTGATAGCCTGCACCGCCATACCCGCCTAGCCACGTGGCGGCTGCGGTTGCGTAGTGCGGATTGACGAAACGTAAATCGGTGCTCGGTGTGTCTGTGTCCATTCCCGAGATAGCCGTTTCAACACTGACGCCCGCAGTCCGGCCTTGATGGCAGGTCATGCAGGCCGCTTCTACTCCTTGAACAGGATGCATCAGGCCGCTTGGAAAGCGCACTTCGGAAACCTCGGCCAGTCCGGCGTTGTGGCAGGTGCCACAATCGACAACCCCGCCAACATTGATAGGTGCTTCCACCACACCGCGTTCACTTCCATCAAGACCATGAAAGGCGCGAAACCCCTCGCCCGAGTGACAAGTCGCGCAAGCGGGTCGGATTTCCTCTTCTTCATCCCAATGGCTGAAAGCCTCGGACGCGGCATTGGCATGAGCTGAGCGGAACCAGTCGGAAATGGCATCATTATTGTCGATCGCGATATCCGCTGCATTGAATGGCCCCGACTGAGGTAGTGCAAATGGGATGACGGCGTCGCCTTCGGTAAGCTCTCCGCCCGCATCTTGACTGAGCACTCCATGGCTGCCGGAGATGAAGACCAAGAGCAAGAAGGAAGCCAACAGGACGGTTAAACTTTTCGGGTTTATTCTGTTCATGGAATACTCGCTTCAAATGGAATTCACTTCGTCAATTTATCACCACCATGTCGCCGCTACATTGACTTGGATCAAACCCTAAAGCCCTGCATTCTGTTAGCGTGCCTTTGACGCAGAGGAGAGATTATGCGGTTTCTCAAGTTTGGTTCGGGCTTAGATCCGTTGTTTCCGTCGCCACCGTTGCGTGAGTTGGAACCAGAAGATGTGGTCACCCAGGAAGCTGGGATACGCCCGCCATCTGGCCAAACACTTCGCGTCGATGCACTGGTCCGCGAAGATGAATTCGTCCCACAAGGCGCTCCCGTCGCTTGCCTGCGTGGTGCCCCGGAGGTGCGGTTCGTGGCCCCGATGGCTGGACGCATCGCGCGGATTTCTCTGCGACCGGGGCGCAAGCTGTCCGAGATCGTGATGTTTCGTGATGCGGGCGACGTGGTCCGGCATGATTGCAGCGTTGCGACCACGCAAACGGGTCTGCGGCGCTTGATGCAAACCGCAGGCATGTGGCCTCTGCTACGACGGCGGCCCTTTGGTGGAATGCCAGATCCGAATGAACGCCCGGCGGCAATCCTCGTCATGGCGTTGGACACCCGCCCATTTGCCCCCGATCCGCGTCAGGCCCTTGAGGGGCGCGAAGCCGCCTTCGAACGCGGCCTTCAAGCGCTCGCTCTGCTTTGTGACGGTCCCGTCATTGTTTGCCAAACCTCTGGGCCGATGCTGTTCGAGCGCGGTCTAGGGAACGGACAGATCCGCGCGATTGATTGCACTGATCGCCATCCACAAGGCTCTGCTGGAATACGCATTCATGATCTGGCACCGGCTACGATTGAAACACCGATCTGGGACATTCACGCCGAAGACGTGGCGGCACTTGGCGATCTTATTGCGACGGGGGTTTTGCCGATGGCTCGGCTCGTTAGGGTTGCCGGAGAGGGCTTGCAGGAAAGTCGTCTGGTACGGGCACATCCCGGTGCTGATCTGCGCGGGCTGACGCTTCGGGCAGCTGCCCCCGGTGCGCACATCCTGATTTCGGGTTCTCCGTTGGACGGACATGAAGCGCATTGGCTTGCGCTGCGTCACAGGCAAGTAACGGTTCTGCCACGTCATCCAAAGCCTGCCTCGCCACATTGGTTCGTTTCGGCGCTCACACGGTCCGGCCTGCCCAAGCCGGTTATCCCAACGGCGGCCCTTAGGCAGGCGTTTGGCGCGGCGTTGCCTGCCGTCGCCTTGGTTCGCGCGCTAAGTTCGGGCGACGACGAAATGGCGATGAAGCTCGGCGCGCTCTCTTTGCTCGAAGAAGATGTGGGGCTTGCCGACTATATCCTTGGCGGTGAAGCGCAACTGGCAGGATTGTTGCGCGGAATGCTGGACCGTGTTCGGGCGGAATTTGCGCCATGATGAAAGGGCTGTGGGATCGTGAAACGACCGCGCTGATGCTGCTAGCAGCCTATATGCCGCTGGCCCTTTTTTGGATCTGGTATGGCGGTACGCAGGCACTGGTGGGGCTTGGTCTCGCCGCCCTTTGTTTGGCTGTCTGGAATTTGGTCTTCATGCTGGCGCGCGCGCAGCCCCCGTCATTTGCTGCAATGATCACGGCGTTGGCTTTCGCGATCCTGGCACCCGAAGAGTTGGGGGCGTTCAGGCTGTTGTTGGGGCTGAGTTTTGGGGCGGTGATGGGCGAACTGGTCTTTGGTGGCTGGGGCCGAAATGTCATCAATCCCGCGGCGGTGGCGTTATCGTTCTTGGGTTTTGGATTTCCTGGGTTCGCATGGCCCGGCTTTGATGATCCGGTCGTTTGGTCGGCGATTCCTGCGGCATTCATTGGGGTCGCGACAGGCGTGATGCCTGCGGCTGTCCTGCTTGGTGCAACGGCGACAGCTGTGGTTGCGTTGGCGCTAGGCGCGCCCATACATGCCGCGCTGCCTGCGGCAGGCATTGTTCTTGTCCTGCTTGTGGCCGATCCGGTGGCAAGTGCAGCAACCACCCTTGGCCGATGGCTGAACGGTGCCCTTTATGGGGGGCTTGTGATCATGTTTTCATTAGGATGGAACGGGGCAGCGCCAGTTCAAATTGCGGTTGCAGCAGCGCTTTTGACATCACTGGCCGCGCCGCTTTTGGATGAAATCGCAGTCACCCTCTGGATCGCGCAACGCAGGAGGCGACATGGCCGGAACTGACTGGAATCCATGGCGTCGTTTTCTGGCGCTACCAAACACAAGCCGCACCAAGACAATCATCATGGCGGTCCTTGTTTCGGCGATTTGCGCCGTGCTTGTCAGTGGCGCCACGGTTCTTTTGAGGCCCATCCAAACGGCAAACCGTGCGGCAGAAGAACAGGCGCGCATCACTGATCTCGTGCGAGGTGTTCCGGGCATGGCGACCCTGCTTGAAACTGCGGGCGGCACGCTTTCAACCATCGTGATCGACCTTGAAACCGGGCGCGCCGCAGCCGGAATAACATCCGAAACACTGGATGCCACGCTGGCCGACCCGAAGAATTGGACGGTTCTGGAGGCGGGCTCGGATCTGGCGGGACTTGGTCAACGACCCGACTATGCGCAAATATTTCTACTGCGGAACGGCGACGGGATCTCACTGGTGCTTTTGCCGGTGGCGGGGCAAGGGTACGGGAGCCGGATTGACGCCATACTTGCGGTTCATGGGGACCTGAACACGATAGCTGGAATTGCGATCACCCGGCACTCCGAAACCCCCGGTTTGGGCGGCAGGATTGAGGACCGATCCTGGCAGGAAAGCTTTCCCGGTACCGAAATCCGCGATGACAGCGGCACTGTGCGGTTCAAGGTGGCCCGCGGCGATGCGACCACTTCTTTCGAAGTCGACGGCATCACCGGCGCGACACGCACCGGCAATGGCGTCACCGGCATGATGCGGTTTTGGTTGGGTCCGGACGGTTACGGTCCGCTGCTGGACGCGATGCAGCGGGGGGAGTTCTGAGCGATGAACGCACGCACCTCTTTTTGGACCACATTGACCAATCCGCTGATCCGGCAAAATCCGGTCACGCTGCAAATCCTTGGCATCTGTTCGGCGCTTGCGGTGACGACGACGCTGGCCACGGCCGTGACGATGTCGGTGTCGTTGACAATCGTGCTGACGCTGGCTGCGGGCATTATCAGCGTGATCCGCAGGCACATTCCGGACACGATCTGCTTGATAGTGCAAATCGTCATCGTCGCGTCGCTGGTAATCGTTATCGACCAGTTCCTTCAGGCCTATCTTTCTGACATCAGCCGGACCCTTTCGGTTTATGTGGGGCTGATCACGACCAACTGTCTGGTTCTTGGTCGAACCGAGGCTTATGCCCGCTATCACGCGCCGTGGCCCTCTATGGTTGATGCTTTTGGCAATGGGCTTGGATATTCGTTGATCCTGATCGTGATTGGTTCAATCCGAGAGTTGTTTGGTCGGGGGCAGATGTTTGGCCACCAGATACTGCCGCTGGCTGATGAAGGTGGCTGGTTTACACCGCTCAGCTTGATGCTGCTGGCGCCCTCCGCCTTTTTCCTTCTTGGGGGGCTTGTCTGGGCCTTGCGTTCAGTGTGGACCGAACAGGTCGAACCCCTTGATCATACCCCCCCCTTGCGCCCAGAGCCTGTGGAATGACCGAAGCATGGTCCTTTTTCCTGTTCGCGGCCTTCGTCGACAACATGCCTCTGACGCTGTTTCTTGGCCTGTGCACGTTTCTTGCCCTATCCCGCAGCACCGAAAGCGCGATCGGTCTTGGCATCGCAATGATCGGGGTCCTGGGCGTGACGGTGCCGCTCAACCACCTGATTTATAGCAGGCTCCTCGCACCGGGTGCCTGGGACTGGGCGGGGCGGCCCGATCTTGATCTGTCGTATCTGGCATTAGTTGCCTTTATCGGCGTCATCGCGGCGACGGTGCAACTTCTGGAGATGCTGCTCGATCGGTTCTTTCCGGCCATTCACGCGGCCTTCGGTGTTTTTCTTCCGCTCTTGACGGTGCAATGCGCGATCCTCGCGGGAAGTCTGTTTATGGTCGAACGAAACTATACGTTTACTGAATCTGCCATTTTTGGCGTCGGCAGCGGCATAGGGTTTGCCGTGGCTGTGATCATGCTCAATGCGATCCGTGCGCGCTTGTCCTATGCGGACCTGCCCGCTGGGTTGCGCGGGCTTGGCATCGCGTTCGTTCTCACGGGGTTTATGTCACTGGGCTTTGCATCCTTTGCACAAATGGCAGCGGCACCATGAGTGAAATCCTCATTGGCAGCTTGATTATCGCCGTACTTGTGGTCGGACTTGCGATTGGTCTTCTGGTTGCGCGCAGCCGGTTGATGCCAAGCGGGTCACTGAATGTGATTGTCAACGGCGGGCTGGAAATAGCGGCGCAGCGGGGCAGTAAGCTTCTGGGGGTCTTGCATGGCGCGGGCGTCCGCATTCCGGCGGCTTGTGGCGGATCAGGAACCTGCGGGCTGTGTCGCGTGACCGTAGCCGGTGAAGGTGCCGGAGAGCCGCAAGCAACTGAACGCGGTGTCCTGTCCCCGAAGGAAAGGCGCGACCATGTGCGTCTTGCCTGTCAGGCGACATTGCGCGGAGACTGCGCCGTGACCGTACCCGACGACATCCTGAGCGCGGGAGGTGGCGTGAACTGCACAGTCCTCTCCAGCCGTATGCTCGCCCCGCTCATTCGGGAAATCATCATTGAACTGCCCGACGATCATCCAACTGCATTTCAGGCGGGCGATTTTATGCAGATCACAGCACCTGCCTTTCAACTCGACTTTGCGACGTTGGACGTGGACCCACAGTTTCACGATGCGTGGGAAATCAATCGATGGGACAAGCTGTGTGTGGCGTCCGAGAGCGATGTCTCCCGCGCATATTCACTAGCCAGCCGACCTGAAGACGTAGGTCTCGCGGTCTTTAACATTCGACTGGCTGTGCCACCTGCCGGACGCGAAGCTGAGGTTTCGCCAGGGATCGTGTCCTCATGGCTGTTTTTGCTCAAGCCGGGCGACTTGGTCAATGTGTCGGGGCCGTTTGGGGATTTCCACGTTCAACCGACCGATCGCGAGATGGTCTTTATCGGGGGCGGTGTGGGCATGGCGCCGCTGCGCGCGATGATCCATCAGGAACTTGGACGTGGCAGGATGCGGCGCATCCAATATTTCTATGGAGCGCGCACCGCAGCCGATCTGTTCTATTCAGACGAATTTGAAGCGCTCGCGATGAAATTTGAGTCTTTTAGTTGGATGCCAGCCCTATCGGACCCTGCACCGGGCGATAGATGGACTGGCGTGACAGGCTTCATCCATGAGAGGCTTAAAGCCGAAATGACCGTACATTCCGCGCCTGAGGATTGCGAATACTATTTGTGTGGTCCTCCGGTCATGATTTCCGCTGTTCTGGGCACTCTGGAACGGTTGGGTGTTGAGCAGGATTCGATTTTTTATGACGATTTTGGAGGCTAAGACATGATAGACGCCATTATGCGCCCGACACGCCGCAACGCGCTCGGCTTGATCGGAGCAACGCTTGTTTTGCCGCAAATTGTCCGTGCAGGCAATGTTCAGAGCATTGGTGGAACAGCGTTCGGCACGACCTGGCAGTTGGTTGCATCGCCGCATGACGAACTTAAGCGGCTCCGGATCGACATTGAAGCGCTTTTTGCAGCTATCGACCAGCAAATGTCGCCGTGGCGCCGAGACAGCGAAATCAGCCATTTTAACGCGATGCGCGCAGGTTGGCATGCAGCGGGTGCAGAGATGATCCTCGTGACAACGAGGGCGCTGGAACTTGCAAAAGCCAGTGAGGGTGCGTTTGACCCCACAGTCGGTCCACTTGTTGCAAAGTGGGGTTTTGGACCAATCGAAGGTGGTACCGAACCGGATTGGCGCGGGCTTTCACTTGGCGATGGCGGCATCGGCAAGGCGCGCGACGATCTCACACTGGATTTGTGCGGGATTGCCAAAGGCCGCGCACTCGACCTCGCCGTCGATCTGGTAAGAAATAGCGGTATCAACAATTTCTTGTTTGACGTGGGCGGTGAACTCAAGGCGATTGGACAGCATCCATCAGGGCGGTTTTGGCACGTTGCGGTTCAGCCCGCCTTTGCAGGCCAGCCTGCGCCAGCCACATTACAGCTCGCAGACGGCTTGGCCGTGGCTACTTCAGGCATACGCACGCAAAGTTACGAACTTGCGAACCGCACATATGGCCATATCATCGACCCTATAACGGGCGCGCCCGCTGATGATCGACTTTTGTCGGTGATCGTCGTGGAAATGGATGCAATGATCGCTGACGGTTGGGCAACAGCGCTGTTTGCGGCCGGCCTGTCAGGTGGGCCGGCACTTGCACATGACAACAGTATTTCTGCACTTTTCCTAGCCCACGAAGGGGCTGGAACTTCGACAGTCAAAACCGGCGCGATCCACAGGTCGTTGCTATGACGAAGGACCAACATTGATGGAGATTTTGTTTGCAATTGTCATCTTCGGTCTCGCGGCGGGTGGTCTGGGGCTCGGGCTGACTTTTGGGCGCGGGCAAGTGCGTACCAGTTGTGGAGCGACCGCTGACCTGCGCAAAGATCGCTGTTCAGACTGCCCTTTGCGCCGCCGCACTGCATCTGATGAGGAAGAGCAATGATCGAGTACCGGATAGTGTCGATCATGCGGCGCGATATTCAGACACTCGCGCCGGATACGCCAATTCGGCAGGCAATCTCTATTCTGCTTGAGGCCCGGGTAGCCGCGGCTGCTGTGCTTGGCGCAGATGGTCAGCTTGTCGGAATTCTGACCCAGAAGGACTGTTTTCGCCCCGCCTTACATGCAAGTTATCATCAGGAGTGGACCGGCCGTGTGGTCGACCAAATGTCGAACGACGTCGTCACAGTTGATGCAAGTGACGACGTGATTCGCGTCGCAGAGATGTTCCTGTCCCACCCACACCGCGTCTTTCCAGTGGTTGAAGGAACTCAAGTTCTTGGCATGGCGCATCGCTCTGATGTTCTCTCGCTCTTGTTGCAGTTCGGATAAACGTTAATGTCGCAGTTTTCGCGAGGCAGAAAAACCGTGCTTTGGGCTTAAAACCGACCTTTACAGCGGTTGGCACCAGTACCAGCTGTGCGGGACAAGGTTGTACTCCGCCGCGGTTGCGCCAATGACCGGTTTCAATGTCGGTACCCCTTCATGGGAAATACCACATTCACCCTTCGCATTCGCGCCTCTGAAAGGCGGCATGGCATCGGACGCCAGCCCTGTGCTTATTGCGCGGTATAGCCTCCGTCCACCAAGTGGTAGCTCCCCGTGATGAAGCTCGCCTGATCCGAAAGCAAGAAACAGGTCAGCGCCGACACCTCCGCAGCCTCACCTAGGCGCCCGACGGGATGCAGGGCCGCGATACCTTCCAGCGCTGCGGGGTCGAGGTTCTTTTCCAAGAGCGGCGTCGCGATGAACCCCGGACCGACCGCGTTTACCCGAACCCCTTGCTGGGCGTATTCGATGGCTGCAACCTTTGTCAGGCCGACAACCCCATGTTTCGCAGCGACATAGGCCCCAGCGGTCGCAAAACCGACCGTACCAAGGATAGACGCCATATTGACGACGGCGCCGCCACCCGCCTTGACCATTTCCGGAAGGCCATAACGCATGCCATGAAACACGCCAGTCAGGTTGACATCGATGACCTGTTGCCATCCATCGAGAGGATATTCGCCAACCGGATGAGCCGGCCCACCAATACCAGCGTTGTTGACAAGCAGATGCAGTCCACCCGTTTGCGCCACGGCAAACGCCACGAGGGCCTCCACATCTGTGGCAACACTTGTGTCCGTCTTATGGATCAGGGTTGCGCCACCGGATGCCTTGATCTGTTCGGCCACAGAGGACATCCCCGCTTCGTCCATATCGGCTAAGATGACCTTGGCCCCAAAACGCGCCAGATCTTGCGCGATTGCGGCGCCGATGCCCGACGCGGCACCGGTCACGATGGCTGTTTTGTCCTTGAAATCAAACTTCATGATGGCTCACCTACAAATTGTTGATTGCAGGTGAGATCGCATAGTTTGCGTTAGGGTAAGTTGACCTAGGTCAATGTCGCACAAGTTTAATCTTCAAGCCGACGAAGGCCAGACTGGGCATCCTTTTGAAGACCGTGGGCTCCGGCATCCGCTATATCTTTTTGACACTGTTGGTTTGGGCTCCTACCAGACATCCGCCTAAGCTGTGTTTGGACTGAGCATACCTGACGTCACGGCAGGGGCTTTCTGATAATTCCCAAATCCGCCTATAGCTGTTCAATCCGGCACCGCTCAAAACACGCCTGCGCTTGGGCCAGATCACAGAGCGCCGTCGCGTCGGTACTGACCGTCGCACTGGCGGCGGCGACGCCCCATTGCAGCACCTCTTCTGGTGCAGCACCGCGCGCTAGTGCCAGCGTCATTGCCCCTACCAAGGCATCGCCTGCGCCGATCTTGCTGCGCACTTGCACTACGGGGGCGTGACAGAAAAACCTGTGATCACCCGATACCAGTACAGACCCTTCGGCCCCGCGCCCTGTCACGACAGTTTTGGCCACACCGCGGGCCACCAGATCTGCGGCAAAAGCCACACTATCGGCGACGGTAGTCATGGCATGGGTGGCGGCCTCCGCCGCTTCGGTTTGGTCAATGCGCAACAGGTCCGCCGGAATTGTGGGATGCCCGATGAGCCAGTCAAGCGCGCGGCTTGATGTATCAATCACCACCCGCACACGTTTGGGTGCAAGGGCTGCAATGACCCGGGTTTGAAAATCATCCGGCAGGCCCGGCGCGACACTGCCGCTGATCACAACAAACCCGTTTTGCGGGGTGTGGCGCACGATTTCTGTCAACAGACGCGCCCCGTCCGCTGGCGTCAAAGGCTGCCCCGGCACGCTAAAGCGGAACTGCCCGCCCGTGCTGTCATCGGTCACGGCAAAGCTAAGGCGGGTTTCGCCGCTGACTTGGACTGGCAGGGTGGGGACACCTTCATCAGCCAGCAATTGGATCAACCGATCCCCCATCGTGCCGCCGACAGCGACCAGCGCGCGCGCTGATCCGCCCAGCTTGCACACAGCGCGGGCCACATTGACGCCGCCGCCCCCGGGATCAAGTCGCGGGTCAGCGCAGCGCAGTTTAGGACCCGCAATCGCTTGGGCAACATGGGTCGCAATATCCACCGCAGGGTTAAGCGTGATCGTCAGAATTTCGGCCTGCGCGTCCATCATCAGGTCTTTTGTGACATCGCTAACCGCATCACAGCGGCCAAGACCGCTTGGCCCAGAACAGGCGATCGCCCGATGCCAATGGCCGCATCGCTGTCGCGGCTATCATTTTCGCGCAGCGTGCAATGCCAATGGCCATCGCGGTCATTGGTACGGCCCCGCACATGAATGGACCAATTCGGATAGGCCGCATCCGCAATCAAAATAGCTTGGTCCGTTGTCCCAAGCCGGTCTGCTTGGGGCAGCGCCACGTTTGGCAGCAGGAATGCCAATGCATGAAGCATTCCGTCAAAATCCGCGACGCTGATATCGCGCCTCGTTTCCAACTCTTTGATCAGGATATCAAGTTCAGGGTCTTTCATGGCGCGTCCTCCTTGGTGGGTCCGGGGTATGCCTTGTCGTACCAAACCGCGCGTGCGCCCCCTTTGATTTTGGTCAATCGTGCGCGCGGGCGCATGGGCTAGCAAGGGGCAGACCGGCAGCAAAGGAATTGGCAATGGCACGTATGATCCACGTCTTTGAACGCACAACTCACGAAGCCCATGAATGGGTGAATGATCTGGCCGGACGCAGCGGTTGGACAAATGAGCGTGAAGTGCTGCACCTGTTGCGCACGGTCCTTGGCAAAATTCGTGATCACTTGCCTGTCAATGAAATGGCACAGTTTTCTGCACAATTGCC
>JBLHTS010000051.1:0-15218 GCA_047627695.1 Yoonia sp.
AGCCAGTGCGATGGTTGCGGAAAAGCTTAAGCAAAATGCGATGATAATACGCAGCATTAGCGTGCCTCCTCTTGGCTGGCGACGACCCAGCCGGTGACGGACTGGTCGCGGTTAAAGACCTTGGCCGCGGCCGCTTTGATATCGGCTTCGGTCACTGCTTGCAGGATATCAGGCCACGCCTGCACGTCTGCGACGGTCAAGCTTTGGGTTAAGGCGGCACCATAGCGGCGCGCCAGCCCTTCGACGTTATCCTTTGCGTAAACCTCTGAGGCGCGCAGTTGGGTGCGGATGCTTTCCATGCGAGCGGCGTCAATAGGCGCGTCCATGAAGGCTGCGATTGCGGTATCCATTGCGGCCTCTGCTTCTGAAAGGCTGACGCCGTCAGAGGGTGCTATGATGAACGAAAACGTGCCGCTATCCAGGTTTGATCCGTCATAGGACGCATTGGTGTAAATCGCGGTTTGGGTGTCGAATTGCAGCGCTTGGCCCAAGGCAGATGTAAAGGATGATCCGCCCAAAAGGTCCGCTAGATAGACCAATGCGGCAGCGTCTGTCTGCGCACCGGGGTCGCGTTCGGGGGCGAGGTAACTGCGGGTCAGATAGGGCTGGCTGACGCGTTGATCTACGTAGGTTATCCGGCGTTCGGCCCGCTGTGGAGGTTCTTGCGGGCGTTCGCGAACCGGAAGGTTAGCCTCTGCGGGGATAACGCCATAGTATTGTTTGGCCAATGCCAGAATTTCGTTCGGTTTCACGTCACCAGCGACAACAAGCACGGCGTTGTTCGGGGAATAATAAAGGTCGTAAAAATCAAGGGCGTCAGCAAGGTCTAACTGTTCCATCTCGTGTTTCCAGCCGATGATAGGCACACCGTAACGGTGGTTTTGAAACTGGGCAGCGCGGAATTGCTCGCGGGCAAGCGCACCTGCGGAATTTTCGGTGCGTTGGTTGCGTTCCTCTAGGATCACTTGACGCTCGGTTTCAACGTCTGCGGCGGTGATTGCTAAGTTATTCATCCGGTTGCTTTCCATCTGCATCATCAGCTCTAGCCGGTCTGACGCAATGCGCTGGAAGTAAGCGGTGTAGTCGTAGCTGGTGAACGCATTGTCGCTGCCGCCATTGGCAGCGACAGTCGCAGAAAATTCGCCGGATTCGAGAACGTCCGTGGCTTTAAACAACAAATGCTCCAGAAAATGCGCGACACCGGACGCGCCAACAGGTTCATCGGCTGATCCGATTTTGTACCACAGCATATGTACGACGACGGGGGCGCGGGTGTCTTCGATCACGACAACCTCCATCCCGTTATCAAGCAGGTAAGTTGTCACGTCTTCTGCCGTCACGGCCGAAGCTGCAATCATCAGCGCAAAGCTGGTAAACAGTCGTTTCATAAGCATCCCTATTGGTGGCCGTCTCACATTATCGATTTACGCCGCTTGGCGCAGTGTTCAAGTCACCATACGCGGATGTGAGGTGGAGTTACTGTGTTGCGCGGTTTGTGCCACCGGGGGTAGGCGCAGGCAAAACAAATGTGGGGGGTGTTTCCAGTGGTGCGGCAGGGGTGACAAGGAAGGTACTTTGCTCTGGTCCGATGTCGCGGAAGCCAACACCATCTGCGCCGCGATTGCCGCAAGCGGTTGTCAGTGTCAGGGCCAAAACTGAAAAAATAAGCGCACGCATGAAAGATCCCTCGGGGTTGGTTCGATCTGTTTATCGCAAGTGACGTGCTGCGTCACGCTGCTTTCTTGCCATCGTCCGCAAGGAAGGCCAATCCGATTGCACCGACGAAGATTGCGATGTCAGCGACGTTGAAGGCAAAGGGGTTATTAATCCCGCAGCATGAGACGTTCAGGAAATCGGCGACAGCGCCGTAAAGAAGGCGGTCGATCACATTGCCCACGGCGCCACCGATCAAGAATCCACCTGCAATATAGACCCATTTAGTTCCGCCCGCGCGATTGAGCCACCAGATGACCCCTGCGGTGATCGCAAAGGCCACGCCAATCAACACCCACCGCATGTCGAAATCCGCCAATAGACCAAAGTTTATTCCGCGATTCCACGCCATGCGAAGGGCAAAGAAGGACGGCAGAACCTCGATTGATGCAGGATTGGGCAGTTGATCTGACGGCACGCGTACCTGCGCCCATGACAGGCCAAAGACGCTGAATAGCACGTGGAACTTTATTGCCTGATCAACCGCGAAAATCCAAAAACTTGTCCAGAACATCAGCCGCATGCGTAAACTCCTAGTGCCGGAAATGCCGCATGCCGGTAAAGACCATAGCGATCCCTGCCTCATCTGCGGCGGCGATCACTTCGTTATCGCGCATAGATCCGCCCGGTTGAATGACACATGTAGCGCCCGCGGCTGCGGCTTCCATCAATCCATCCGCAAAAGGGAAAAACGCGTCAGAGGCAACAGCGGACCCTTTGGTCAGCGGTTCCGGCAAGCCCATGGCTTCGGCCATGCGTTCGGCCTTTTTGGCGGCGATTAGCGCGCTATCAAGCCGCGACATCTGACCCGCGCCGACACCGACTGTGGCGTTGTCTTTGACGTAAACGATGGCGTTGGATTTGACGTGTTTGGCGACTTTCCAAGCAAATAGCAGATCGGCCATTTGCGTGTCGGTCGGGGCCAGTTTGGTGACAACTTTCAAATCGTCCATTCCGACAAAGCCGGTATCCTTGTCCTGCACCAACATGCCGCCCGCAACTTGGCGGTAGGTGTTGATCGGTGCTTTGACATCAGGCAAACCGTCGGTCGTCAGCAGGCGCAGGTTCTTTTTGCCTGCAAAGACCGCCTTGGCCGCGTCCGATGCACCGGGGGCGATGACAACTTCGGTGAAAATCTCGACGATGGCTTTGGCGGTTGCTTCGTCCAGTGGCTGGTTCAGGGCGACGATGCCGCCAAAGGCGCTGGTGCGGTCGCAGTCAAAGGCGTTTTGGTAGGCCTCTAGCAACGTGGCTCCGCGTGCCACGCCGCATGGGTTCGCGTGTTTGATGATCGCGACTGCGGCACTTTCGGCTGGATCAAACTCTGCTACCAGTTCAAAGGCGGCGTCAGTGTCGTTGATATTGTTGTAGGACAGCTCTTTGCCTTGATGTTGCACGGCTGTGGCCACACCGGGGCGGTTCGTGCCATCGGTGTAGAAGGCCGCAGATTGGTGGCTGTTTTCACCATAGCGCATGGTCTGTTTATAGGTTCCGCTGAATGAACGACGACGTGGTGTATCAGAACCAATTGCGCCCGCCATCCAAGTGCTGACGGCGGTGTCATAGGCGGCAGTGCGGGCATAGGCGGTCTGGGCAAAACGTTGGCGCAAAGCCAATGTAGTCTGGCCATTGTTTGCATCCAGTTCGGCCAGCAGCGCCGCGTAGTCTTCGACATCCGTCACAACGCTGACAAAGGCATGGTTCTTGGCCGCAGAACGGATCATCGCTGGGCCGCCGATGTCAATATTTTCGATGCAGGTGTCAAAGTCCGCACCTTTGGCGACGGTTTCTTCGAACGGGTACAGGTTCACGACCAGCAGATCGATCGGGCCAATGTTGTGTTCGATCATCGCGTCGCGGTGGCTGTCCAGATCGCGACGGGCCAGCAGGCCGCCATGCACAACCGGATGCAATGTCTTGACGCGGCCATCCATCATTTCTGGAAAGCCAGTGACATCAGCCACATCGCGCACGTCTAGACCCGCGTCGCGCAGCGCCATTGCAGAGCCGCCAGTAGAAAGCAATTCAATCCCGCGTGCGGAGAGTGCTTTGCCCAGTTCAATCAGGCCGGTTTTGTCAGAAACAGAAAGCAGCGCACGGCGCAGTGGTGCAAGGTCGGTCATATGGATCCCCAAAAGGCTAGTCTTCTACGGTGTCCATTGGGTCGGCCTGCACCAGATCACGCACCGTATTGGGCGTATCTTGTGCTTTGGCCAGCGACCAGCGGACGCGTGTCGCATAGGCCATTGCGGTGCCGGATAAAACCACCTGTTGGGTCGCGCGGGGCCTTAATCGCCCATTTTGCAAATAAACCGAGGCAGAAAGGCCAAGTTTCGCCTGTCCATCATGCTGGAGCACCCAAACTTCGCCTGATTTCAGCCGCATCGCGACTGCAGCGCCCCCCATATCAAGCGACGCCTCAACGTCAGGGTGCAAATGGAAACGAACGGCGAAGGGGACGCCAGCGGGGTCGATCTTGTCAAAGATCGTCTTGTCGGTTTCGTCCAGCGTGGTCAAAAGGTCCTCGCCATCAACGGTCCTTCCGTCGACCGACAAGTGAAGGATGCGGGCATGGGTCAAGCCGTGGGTTGACTGATAGCCATTGTGCGACATTTCTAATCGGCGGCTTTGAGAGGTATCAAGCGTGTAGCCTTGCACGACCGTTGGCAATTCGATCAGCAATTCTTCTGCGCCGCTGTTTCGTTTCTTAGGGGATATGTGTGAAGATGAAACCCCGTCAATCATCATCGTAGAGTGACTTGGCGTGGCCCGACTGGCGCGCCGCCAATCGTCGCCAAACCGTGCACCAGATCCGCAGTTTACAACTAGCGGTCTGCGCCCAGAGGTCAGTTCAAACCCCAAGGTGCTGGCATGGCCATCGGCAGATGCATCCCCGCTGGGTGGAATATCCGCGTCGGCAATCAACGTCGTGCGCCCAGCGGTCAGCCGCGCGAACCCCATGTGCAACCTTTTGTCCGGTGAAGTGCGGACCCGTGATGCAGCAAGTGCCGCGTCCAGCCGCCCTTCAAGGCCCTGCCCGCCGCCATGAAACCGCGCCAGCCCGCCATCAGCATGGCGCAGCGCCCGCAAAGTTGGCACGATCCGCGCAATCGCCTGTGTCACGGCGGGCGGCACGTCATGTCCGGTTTCAGTCAGTGCCTGCACAGCCCAATTCAAAAGGCTGAGGATTTCTAGTAATTCTTCGGGGTTACGTGTTTTGATTGCACCATGCGCGTCGATCTGCGTTTGGCAGTCGTCGGTCAGGGCCGCGACAGCCAGGGGGATATGATGCTCCATCCCCTCAAGCGAAAGGCCAGCGTAGATCATGCCGGTCAGCGCTTCAAAACGGCGCAATCCGGGGGACGTGGCTTGCCAGCGTTTTGACAAAAACAACGTTTGCCGCGCAAGGCTTTGGAAAAATAGCGTTCCTGCGGCTTTGTTTTGGCCGCGCATCAGGAAAAACCCGTGGTTGATCCAGCGGATCAGCCGCCGCCCCGTGATACCCGGTGTCCAGCCTTCGCTGCGCCCATCACCATAGCGTTTGATCCAGTCAAAAACCCACGCCTGTGCGCGTTCACGTGCCCGTTCATCGCTAACGGCAGCAAGATCGTCAAGCCACGCGCATCCTTGGATTTCATCACTAACAGTAGGGTTGTCGCGGGCGATATCCCAGATCGAAAGTTGCGGGCCTTCAATCAGTAGCCCAGAGAATAGAAAGTTGCCTGCAATCAGCTGTCGACCGCGTGCGACAACGCCAATTGTGCGCGGCTCGGGCGCGGATACAAAGGCGGTTACCGCATTGGCACGTGCCGCACGGCGGGCGTGAACCCGATGCATGAATTGGGTGCGGCGGTGCCGCCATGTCTGTTTTTGGCCCAAGTCCGGCAGCCTCTATTTGCACTGGTAACGAACGCAATCTCACAAACCATAGCAACAAGCTTGCGCGCAAGTCACGCAGGCTTTCGCAAGACCGCCATATAGAAGCCGTCCATGCCACCCAGTGCGGCCCAATAGTCGGGGCGCAGGCGCAAGCCGCCTTCGGGTGTGATCCAGTCGGGGTCAATGCCTGCAATATTGGGCGTTCCAACGGTTAGGCCGGCGTGGCGGGCCAAGGCGTCTTCGACCTGAACCTCGCCTTCGTCGGGCAAAAGTGAGCACGTGCAGAACACTAAACGCCCGCCCGGTCTCAGTAAGGTCAGCGCGTGATCGAGCATCGCTTCTTGCTGGTCGATCAAATCGCCAAATTCCGACCCGTCCTTTGCATAGGGCAAATCGGGGTGCCGCCGAATCGTGCCCGTGGCAGAGCAAGGTGCATCCAGCAAGATCGCGTCATAGCCGCCTTCGTCCAAGTCAAATGCGTCACTGACAATGACCGTCGCGGTCAAACCGACGCGGGATAGGTTTTCAGTGACCCGTGCCATGCGCTTTTCGGACACGTCAACGGCGGAGACGTCTGCCCCTAGCGCCGCCAGTTGCATCGTTTTGCCACCCGGCGCAGCGCAGAGGTCCAAGACCTTCTGCCCTTTGACATCACCCAATAGCTTTACAGGGATCGCAGCCGCCGCGTCCTGTACCCACCAAGCGCCGTCCGCATAACCGGGCAAAGTCGAGACTTGGCCCGCGTTGGCAATGCGCACAGATCCAGTTGGCAGGACCACACCGCCGACTATTTCAGCAACAGCTTCGGGATCGCCTTTGACAGTCAGGTCCAATGGCGCACCTGCAAAATGCGCCACCTCCATGCCTTCAACGGCTTCGCGGCCCCATGCCGCAACCAAAGGCTGACGCAGCCAGCCCGGTGTCAGGGGAACGGCGCGCTTGTCCCAATCAGCGGGGCCAGCATCCGCGATCTTGCGCAAAACAGCGTTTGTCAGACCCTTCATTGTTTGGGTGCGTCTATTGCGTGCAACGATTTCGACATAAGCGTTGACGACCCCGTGGGCGGCCTCGCCATTGCACAACTCGATCACACCAAGGCGCAGCGCGTTCATCACATGCGATGGGGGTGCTTTTTTCAGGTATGGTTTCAGCATCCGGTCGGCGCGATCCAAGCCGCGCAAAGCTTCGGTTGCAAGGCGCTGGGCGCGGGCGCGATCATCGTTTTCCAGCCGCGCTAGTGCGCCACCTGCGATCAATTCAGCCATGAGGCGGCCTTCATCGGTGATCTCCATCAATACATGATGGGCTGTGCGGCGGGCAGGCAGACCGGTCTGGTTCATGGATCTCTCACTTGAAGCTGGGTGCGCGGGACGTATATCAAGTTCATGCCCGCGACAAGGAGACTGCACCGTGACCGATCAACCCAAAGACCTGCCACCCGCTGCCCTTCGTGCCTTGGCCGAAGCCGAAGAACGTCGCAAGGCCGCAGGCGGCAAAGCATTGCCAATCGAGTTGGGTGGCCGCGACGGACCAGAGCCCGTGCGCTACGGTGATTGGGAAAAGAAGGGTATTGCCGTAGATTTCTAGACAGGGTTGGCGCAGAACAGACGTACTTTTCGCAACCGAATCGTCCATCAACATGCGGACGCGGTTCTTGTTTGTTTGGCGGCTTCTCGTGAAAGGAACATGACGTATTCGCCCAACGTACATTTGCCCTTGTTGCATGTCTGGCACTCGCCAGTTGTGGTTTACCCCGTGGTGCCGGTTTCTCGTCCGAGTTACTTTCGGCCTCAAATGCCAATACCGCAGTACCCGGCGAAGACCCCGTCTATGATTTTGCAGTCTACGATGTGAACCGCGCGACACTGCCGGTTCTTGCTGTATGGCCTGCGACCGGCAAAGATGCGCTGCCTTGGATCACTGCGCGCGAACAACCTGCGACATTGATGATTGCGGCGGGTGATCAGGTGCAACTGACGATTTGGGATGCAGAAGAAACCTCGATCTTTGGACCGGGTGGTGTAACAGCACTTGCGCCCACGGAAGTTGATTCAGCGGGACGCATTTTTGTGCCATTTATCGGTGAATTGCACGTTACAGGCATGTCGCCGACCACAGCCCGCCAGCGCATTTGAATAGATTGGCGCGGGCTTCGCGGGCTTGTGGTCGATTTGGCTACCGCTCGGCCGCAAAGACACCTGCGCTACATGCCGGATCGGGAGACTACTTCAAGAACAGCACCCTAATCGCCCCTATATCCATCGGGGTTCTTTGATTGCCATGCCCAAGTGCTTGCAGCCATGTCCACCAAGTTGTGCGTCGCATGCCAGCCGAGTTCTGAATTGGCGCGGCTCGCGTCGGCTTTCATGGCAGCTACATCACCTGCACGACGCGGGCTTTGTTTGGTTGGGATAGGCTGCCCTGATGCGGCCTCGAATGCCGCGACCATCTCGCGGACGCTATAGTTTTGCCCAGTGCCAATGTTGAAGGGC
This sequence comes from Yoonia sp., assembly GCA_047627695.1. Taxonomy (GTDB): domain Bacteria; phylum Pseudomonadota; class Alphaproteobacteria; order Rhodobacterales; family Rhodobacteraceae; genus Yoonia. The sequence continues at coordinate 8,085 of JBLHTS010000051.1, forward strand.
CGCGCGCCGTGGTTTAGCGCTGCGTAGTCAAGCGCCGCCACATGCGCCCGCGCCAGATCAACGACATGGATATAGTCGCGCAGGCCGGTGCCATCTGGCGTGTCGTAGTCATCGCCAAAGACTTCCAACATGTCGCGTTTTCCCACAGCGACTTGGGCAATGAAAGGCATCAAGTTGTTGGGAATATCGCGTGGATCTTCGCCAAGATCAGCAGAAGGATGTGCACCGACCGGATTGAAATAGCGCAGCAGAACGGCTGTGCGATCAGGGTTGGCGGCGGTCCAATCGGTCAGAATTTGTTCTGCCATCAGTTTCGAGTGGCCATAGACCGAAACGGGGTTTGTCGGGTGTGCTTCATCGCAAGGCAGGTACTGTGGTTCGCCGTAAACCGTGGCCGAAGAGGAAAAGATCAGACGCTTGCAGCCTGCCCGCTCCATTGCTTGCAATAGCGTAAGGGTACCAGTGATGTTCACATCGTAATAGTGCAGCGGCTTTTGTGCACTTTCACCAACGGCCTTGAGGCCCGCGAAATGTATCACAGCCTCTGGCGCGAAGGCCTGCATGACCTCGTCCAGCTTGGCCGCATCGCGCACGTCGCCTTCGAAATCCGTCACCTTGCTGTTGGATAGGCTGCGCACGCGGGTCAAGACCTCGGGTGTTGCGTTGGAATAGTTATCGAGGACACAGACCTCATGGCCTTGCGCCATCAGATCCAGCAGTGTGTGACTGCCGATATATCCCGCACCGCCGGTGACCAAGACGCGCATGGTGATGTCTCCCTGAGTTTTGTTGGAGGCTAGGCAGTCTGACTGCGCGATTCAACGCCCCTTAGCATTGTGCATTCTCAGCGCGTGGTGCCGCAAGGGATTGTTAGGCAACAAAGGCGAAGTTCGGCGTGAATTAGCCTCATACGGAAGGCTGCTAAGCACATGTCTAATGAAACTCCGAACTTGTCATTGCCATTTATCATGCCAGCACAGGCGCAAAAACACGTCACCCATAACGAGGCGATCGAGTTGCTGGATATGATTGTGCAGCTGACGCTTGAAAGTGTGGCCGCCACAGCCCCGGCGTCATTGCCAACCGAAGGGCAGTCTTGGGCGCTGGGAGCGTCTGCAGCGGGTGCTTGGGCGGGCCAAGACGGTATGATCGCATCTTGGCGTGATGGTGGCTGGCTTTTTATTGCACCGCAAGAAGGCTGGATGGCGTGGTGCAAAGATGCGGCTGACCTCAAGGTCAGAACGGGTGGTGCTTGGCAGACGCTTGCGACGGTCACGTAGCCGGCCTAACGCCCGATTCTACGCATGCAGTCAAAAGCGAAAGGCTTTGTCGCTGCTATTGCTTTGCCAAAGATAACAGACACAAAAGATAAAGGCGCATGACCAGATCGGTCATGCGCCTTTTCATAATATATTCCCTAGATCGCGAAATACTGGCTACATTTGTAGCGGAATCACTGGTCAGGTCGTTCTACCACACCATATGCGGCAATAAGGAGCGGAAACTTGTCTCTGGGTGCTTGCGACGCCAACGGGCCTCTGTTACATCGCGCAAGATTTTGCTGCTCTCGCATAAGTGAGGGCGAACCAAATTGCCCTCTCCTTTACGGGACCGGGCCTAAGATATCGGAAGGCTACACGTGTCCGAAACTGCTGGAATTTCGACAGGCATCGCCAAGCGCTATGCAACAGCTGTGTTTGATCTTGCCAATGAAGGCAAGGCGATCAAAGCGCTGGAATCAGATGTTGCTGCTTTAGACGCTGCAATGACTGAGAGCGACGATCTGCGCACATTGCTGAACTCACCGCTTTACAGCCGTGAAGAGCAAGCCGCCGCCATTGGAGCGGTCGCTAAACAAATGAAACTCTCTGACACCACAAGCAACATGCTGGCACTTTTAGCTGCCAAGCGCCGCTTGTTTGTGATGCCGCATCTGATTGCCGTCTTGCAGGATATGCTTGCGGACGCCCGCGGCGAAGTCACAGCCGAAGTGACTTCTGCGAAGAAGTTGACGAAAGCGCAGGCTGATAAGCTGGCGCAAACACTCAAGTCCCAAGTGGGCAAATCTGTCACCATCAAAGAAACCGTCGATGAAAGCATCATCGGCGGTCTTATTGTTAAAGTGGGTTCTAAGATGATTGATACGTCGATCGCCTCTAAGCTCAATGCACTCCAGAACACAATGAAAGAGGTCGGATAAATGGCGATCCAAGCGTCTGAAATCTCTGCGATCCTGAAGGACCAGATCAAAAACTTCGGTCAAGAAGCCGAAGTGGCCGAAGTTGGCCGCGTACTTAGCGTAGGTGACGGTATTGCCCGCGTTTACGGCCTTGATAACGTACAAGCCGGTGAGATGGTCGAATTCCCCGGTGGTATCCGCGGAATGGCTTTGAACCTTGAAACCGATAACGTCGGTATCGTTATCTTCGGTTCTGACCGTGACATCAAAGAAGGCGACATCGTCAAGCGCACTAAGTCCATCGTGGACGTGCCTGTTGGTGACGAACTGCTTGGTCGCGTTGTTGATGGTCTGGGTAACCCGATTGACGGCAAAGGACCGATCAACGCGAAAAAGCGTGCGGTTGCTGACGGCAAGGCCCCCGGCATTATCCCACGTAAATCCGTTCACGAACCAATGGCCACTGGCCTGAAGTCCGTTGACGCGATGATCCCGATTGGCCGTGGACAGCGCGAGCTGATCATTGGCGACCGTCAGACAGGTAAAACTGCTGTGGCGCTTGATACGATCCTGAACCAGAAATCGTACAACGACGCTGCAACCAAAGAATACGACAAGCTGTACTGCGTTTACGTGGCGATTGGCCAAAAGCGTTCCACAGTTGCTCAGTTGGTTAAGAAACTCGAAGAATCAGGCGCGCTTGAGTATACAATCGTTGTGGCCGCGACCGCGTCCGACCCTGCGCCTTTGCAGTTCTTGGCACCATATGCCGCGACAGCGATGGCGGAACACTTCCGCGACAACGGCCGCCATGCGCTGATCATCTATGATGACCTGTCCAAGCAGGCTGTGTCCTATCGCCAGATGTCCTTGCTTCTGCGTCGCCCACCAGGACGTGAAGCTTATCCTGGTGACGTTTTCTATCTGCACTCAAGACTTCTTGAGCGTTCTTCGAAGTTGAACGAAGATAACGGTTCCGGTTCCTTGACGGCGCTGCCGATCATCGAAACCCAAGGCGGTGACGTGTCTGCGTTTATTCCGACGAACGTGATTTCGATCACTGACGGTCAGATCTTCCTTGAAACCGAATTGTTCTACCAAGGTATCCGCCCTGCGGTGAATACTGGTCTTTCCGTTTCGCGGGTTGGTTCGTCCGCACAAACCAACGCAATGAAATCCGTTGCTGGTCCTGTTAAGCTTGAGCTTGCACAGTACCGTGAAATGGCAGCATTCGCGCAGTTTGGTTCCGACCTTGACGCAGCGACCCAGCGGTTGCTGAACCGTGGTGCGCGCCTAACCGAGCTTATGAAGCAAGCACAGTATTCACCGTTGACCACAGCAGAAATCGTCTGCGTGATCTACGCGGGGACCAAGGGCTACCTTGACAAGCTGCCTGTCTCTGATGTGGGTCGTTTCGAGGCTGGATTGCTTAAGCATCTGCGCACAAAAGCGTCCGATGTGCTTGTCATGATCACAAAAGAAGACCCGAAGATCAAAGGCGATGCTGAAGCAAAGATCAAAGCCGCTTTGGACGCATTCGCAGCCGATTTCGCTTAATTCTTAAGATAAGGAGACGAACACGTGCCTAATCTTAAGGTCCTTAAAAATCGGATCGCGTCGGTTAAATCGACCCGCAAGATCACGAAGGCTATGCAAATGGTCGCGGCAGCAAAACTGCGCCGCGCCCAAGATGCTGCCGAAGCGTCGCGACCGTACACAGAGCGTTTTAACGCTGTGATGGCCGGGCTTGCTGCGGGTTCTGCTGGATCAGAAGCTGCACCAAAATTACTGTCCGGTACCGGCAGCGATCAGGTGCACTTGCTGGTCGTTATGACAGCGGAACGCGGCCTTTGCGGCGGCTTTAATGGCAACATCGCAAAGCTCGCAAAAACACATGCGCAAAAGCTGTTGGCTGCAGGTAAGACTGTAAAAGTCCTGACTGTCGGTAAAAAGGGCCGCGATGCAATGAAGCGCGACTTGAGCAGCCACTTTGTCGGTCACATTGATCTGTCTGCTGTGAAGCGGCTGGGATATGTAAACGCGCAAGGCATCGCAAAAGACGTGCTGGCCCGCTTTGACGCCGTTGAATTCGATACCGCGACGATCTTTTTCTCGCGTTTCGAAAATGTGGTGACACAGCATCCAACCGCGCAGCAAATCATTCCTGCAAAGTTTGAAGCTGTCGAAGACGCAGACGTCACATTGTACGATTACGAGCCAAGTGAAGAAGAAATCCTTGCTGATTTGCTTCCTCGCGGAGTGGCAACAGCGATCTTTTCTGCCCTGCTTGAGAATGCAGCGTCAGAGCAAGGTGCCCGTATGTCCGCAATGGACAATGCGACCCGCAACGCTGGCGAGATGATCGACAAGCTGACGATCCAGTACAACCGCTCGCGGCAGGCCGTCATTACGAATGAGCTGATTGAAATTATTTCGGGCGCGGAAGCGCTCTAAGACTGACAGAACCGGAGACGAAACATGGCTAATGCAAAAGGCAAAATCACGCAGGTGATTGGCGCCGTTGTAGACGTTCAGTTTGGCGATGATCTTCCAGAGATCTTGAACGCGCTGACCACAACAAACAATGGCAAGAAGTTGGTGCTAGAAGTAGCCCAGCACCTTGGTGAAAACACAGTGCGCGCAATTGCGATGGACGCGACCGAAGGTCTTGTTCGTGGTCAAGAAGTGGAAAACACAGGCGGTCCGATTACGGTTCCCGTTGGGGCCGGCACATTGGGTCGCATCCTTAACGTGACCGGCGATCCGGTTGACGAAAAAGGCCCGGTTAAAGCGACCGAGCGTCGTTCGATCCACGGTGAAGCACCAGCCTTTGCTGACCAGTCCACCGAAACAGAGATTCTTGTGACAGGCATCAAGGTCATCGACCTTCTGGCGCCTTATACAAAGGGTGGTAAAATTGGCCTCTTCGGGGGTGCCGGTGTCGGTAAGACAGTTCTGATCATGGAATTGATCAACAACATCGCCAAAGTACACTCTGGTGTGTCCGTATTTGCGGGTGTGGGCGAGCGTACACGCGAAGGTAACGACCTTTACCACGAGATGATCGAATCCGGTGTTATCGTTCCTGATGACCTTGAAAAATCAAAGATTGCACTGGTCTACGGCCAGATGAACGAGCCTCCAGGTGCGCGTATGCGTATTGCTTTGACAGGTCTTTCCCTGGCCGAGCAGTTCCGTGACGATACCGGTTCTGACGTTCTGTTCTTCGTCGACAATATTTTCCGCTTTACACAAGCGGGTTCCGAGGTGTCAGCGCTTTTGGGTCGTATTCCTTCCGCTGTTGGCTACCAGCCAACACTTGCGACAGACATGGGTGCAATGCAGGAACGTATTGCTTCGACAAAATCCGGATCGATCACGTCCGTTCAGGCCGTTTACGTGCCTGCCGATGACCTGACCGACCCAGCACCAGCGACATCATTTGCACACCTTGATGCGACAACCGTTCTGGACCGTGCGATCTCTGAAAAAGGCATCTACCCGGCTGTGGACCCACTTGGTTCCACATCGCGTTTGCTTGATCCGCAGATCATCGGCGAAGAGCACTACAAGGTTGCGACAGACGTGCAGCAAGTTCTGCAGCGTTATAAGTCCTTGCAGGATATTATCGCGATTTTGGGCATGGACGAATTGTCAGAAGACGACAAACTTGCCGTGACACGCGCGCGTAAACTCGAGCGTTTCTTGTCCCAGCCGTTTGACGTTGCCAAAGTCTTTACAGGCTCTGACGGTGTGCAGGTTCCTTTGGAAGAAACAATCTCGTCCTTTAAGGCGGTTGTTGCAGGTGAATATGATCACCTGCCAGAAGCTGCTTTCTACATGGTTGGTGGTATTGCTGACGTGATAGCCAAAGCAGAGAAAATGGCTGCAGACGCAGCTTAATAGAACCGTAAGGAGCCTATGATGGCAAACCTACAATTCGATCTGGTCTCGCCCGAGCGCCGTTTGGCGTCGGTCGAGGCAACCGAGGTTCAGATCCCGGGCGCAGATGGTGACATGACAGCGATGGCTGACCATGCACCGACAGTCACAACATTGCGCCCCGGTATTCTGACCGTGGTTCACAGCGGTGGGTCTGACTCTTATGTGGTGTCAGGCGGTTTCGCCGAGATCACAGCGACAAGCGTTTCGGTTCTGGCCGAGCAGGCCCTGCCACAGGCAGAGGTCACGCAAGAGGTCTATGAAAAGATGGTCGAAGATGCCAAAGCCGCTTATGGCCGCGCGCAAGAGACCTTCAAGAACGAGCCGGGTCCTGTTGATGACGCAGCAAAGTTGTTGTCTGACATGGTAGCAATCGGCGGAACAATTGGCCTGATGGCCAAGAGCTAAGATTTTGAAAAGATAATAAAAAGGCCTCGCATTGCGGGGCCTTTTTGCTTTTAGGGCATAGCTGAGCGCGCAGCGTTGCTTGGTCGTAGGATGTAGCCCCACCATTGATTGTACTGTCCATTGCTGTACCTGTTTGCCGCGCATTCAGGCCTTCGCCATTCGCTCCGTAGAGCAAGCCACTGAGCGTGTTATTGACAACAAAGGTATTCACCGCATCGTCCAGCGTGCCGTCGATATCAATGGCTATGGCGGCCCTTCCGTTTGTGTCTTGGGTCATTGACCCATCTGTGATCGCAATTGTACAAAGATAATTGACAACTTGCGGAGAACCATTTTCGTCGTTGGGTTTGCCAAGAAAACTGGCCGCTTCTCCTGAAATTGATTGATTTGCAAGGAGCACGCTCAGGCTTGCCTCGCCAGTGACATTGGCGCCAACGGAAAAGTCGTTGTTGCCGAGAAAGATCAGAAGATACTCCGCATAGTCGAGCGACCCTGACGGCGGTTGGTTTGCGGGTGCAGTGACATCCGCATATGAAGAGAGCCCCCCTAAGGCGGGGTTCGTGAAGACGGAATTGCCGAAAACGGTATTTCTGTCCGCCTCTAAT
>JBLHTS010000052.1:0-15182 GCA_047627695.1 Yoonia sp.
CGGGCAAGCTGCATGCGCGTGGCCCTGTCGGGGCGATGCAGCTTACCAGTTTTAAGTACCTCGTCACTGGAAACGGAACAATCCGCCCCTAGAACTGCGCAGGCAAGTGATCTGGGTGCGCGTTGAGCTCTAAGTGCCTGCCAGATTCGGCAAGCACGCTGTGCAGCAAAGCAAATTGCACCTGCGCCGCGCTGTGAACGAAGCCTACTTTGGGTGATAAAAAGTTGTCCCACAAGGCAGGGTCAACATGAAGTCTGCGCCCTTCAGCACGCATCATCCATGCGTCCCCGACTTGGTAAATTTGGATGTCACCGCCCAACGGCAATGCCGCTTCAAGCGATTGCAGCATCAAAAGTGCACAGCGGACCATACGCCTTGTCTGATCCCCTTCGATTTGCCAGATGTAGTTGAACCTGCCGCCACGGGCATTGGCAGACAAGATCGACAGTATCTCTGAACGCCCAAGTGTCTGCTCCTCCAAGGCTGCGCCAAAAGCGATCCGGAAATACCGGATGCGCGCACGGGCATTTTGCACGCTTTGATTGATCAGCTCCATTTCTGCGCCTGTGTCACCATCTGTCTAGTGACAATAATTCCACCCCATTGCCGATTGCCCCAATAGGGCTGATAAGGTCGTAGCATATACGCGAGCCGACGAGGGCTGCAAGATCAGGTTGCATAGAGTGGCCTCCGGGTTGAAAGGGATGTGATGTCAGATATGAGTGCGGTTCTTGCACCTGGAATGTTGGTCCAACATCCTACCCAACCCGATTGGGGAACCGGGCAAGTCCAGTCAAACATTGGCGGCAAAGTTACGGTGAACTTTCGCGAAACAGGGAAGGTTGTCATTGATGCCAAAGCCGTCATGTTGGTGATCGTAAGCGAATAAAAGACAACCCAAGTTGGATTTAGTCAGTTTTGTGTCAATGGGTAACACTATGGAATCATTCAATTGGTTGTTAATTGGTTAAAGTAGACAAAGATTAAAGAAATGAAGCCGAACTCAACACTTTACGCACATGGATCGCCCCTTTTTGAGGTAAGGCTTGCTGGTTCTGACGTGGATGTGCAAGCGGCTCAGCGGTTGCGCTACCAGGTTTTCGTTAAAGAAATGGGTGCGACTGGTGCTTTGGTGGATCACGTTTTGCAACTAGAGCGCGACAGATTTGATACCCATGCGCAGCACATGTTGTTGCTGGACAAGGCCCGCGCGGCTGAAGATCAAGTGGTTGGTGTGTACCGCATCATGACCGAAGATATGGCGGCGACGGCAGGCCAGTTCTGTTGTGAAGACGAGTATGATTTGACGGTGCTACGCGAGAGCGGTTTGCGATTGCTTGAACTTGGACGGTCTTGTTTGCATCAAGACTATCGCGGCGGCCCCGGAATTCTGCATCTTTGGGCGGCGCTGTCGGACTATATCACAACGCATGCAATTGATGTTCTGTTTGGCGTGGCCTCCTTCCATGGCACCGATCTCGCCGCAAACAAACAATCGCTTAGCATGTTGCATCATCGCTACCTTGTACCTGAAAAACTGCGGGTCACGGCCAAAGGTCCGATAGTGCAGCCGTTAGATATTTTGCCTGAAGATCAGATCGACCGCGTCGCCGCTGTGCTTGAAATGCCTGCATTAATCAAAGGATATCTGCGTCTTGGTGGTACTGTGGGTGAAGGGGTCTTTGTCGACCACGCATTTAACACCACAGATATCTGCATGATCCTGCAAAAGGACGCCATTGGCGCTTTGCACAAAGCGATCTACGCAAAAGGAGGTGCGCGTGGCTGACACTTGGCACAGCGAACAAAGCCCCCCTCCAGAACAATTCGGCTGGACTGGATGGATCCGGATTGTATTGCGCGCCATTCCCTTGATCATCTTGGTCTTTGGCGGACTGGGTGTCTTGCTTCTTCTGCGCCTGATTGAACGTCCAATCTTTGCGGAGCGTCGCCCGTTGACGCCTTACATCACGCAATTTGTCTGCCGGACGGCATTTTTTCTGCTTGGGATAGAATACTCCAGCGAAGGCACGCCGTTGCAGGGCGCCGGCGCTGTCGTTGCGAACCACGCGTCTTGGCTTGATATCTTCGCGCTGAACGCCCGAAAGCGCATCTATTTTGTAGCCAAGTCTGAAGTTGCGAGTTGGCATGGAATTGGCTGGTTGGCCCGTGCCACGGGCACTGTCTTTATCAAGCGCGATCGCAGCGATGTTTCGGCGCAGATCAAGGTGCTTCAAATCCGGCTTGGGGCAGGGCATCGCTTGTTGTTTTTTCCCGAAGGCACGTCGACGGACGGATTGCAGGTGCTTGCCTTCAAGCCTGCATTATTTGCAGCGTTTTTCGATCCCGGCATCATAGACGGCCTGCGGATGCAGGCAGCTACGGTCAACTATATCGCACCTGCAGGGGCTGACCCGCGGTTTTATGGATGGTGGGGCGACATGGATTTTGCACCGCACCTGCTGGCCACGTTGGCAGCCAAGACACGAGGCGGCGTGCATGTTGTCTACCATCGGCCTGTTGTCGTGGCTGATTTTGCAGACCGCAAAGTGCTTGCCAAACAAATGGAAGACACCGTGCGTGCAGGATTAACCCAGCATCGCGCTGCGTAATTCGGTTAAGGCTTTGGCCGGATTTTCAGTGTTCCAGACTTCATCACTGATACCGAAAAAATCAGTGTGCGGCGCAAGCGCACGGATCAAGTCCGCATCTAGCGCACCCTCCGCTACGACAGGGACTTCGATCATCTGCGACCACCATTCGAACAATTCAAGCTCTGCATGACGGCCATCGCCCAAAGGGGTCGCACCCACAGGTCCAAAGCTGATGTAGTCCGCACCCAGTTCACCTGCGGTCATTCCGTCATGGCGGGAATTCCCACAAAAGCTGCCGATGATTGCGTCATCGCCAAGATCTTTGCGGACTTTTTTAACAGAGCGCGCCCCATCTTTAAGATGCACGCCATCCAGTCCCAAACGCTCAACCAGCATGATGTGGCTTTCGATCACCAAAGCGACATCGCGGGCGTGCGTCAGCTCACGCAATGCGTCGGCGGCCTTGGAAATACGGCTTTCGTCCTTTGTCCCAAGCGCCAAGCGCACGCAAGCGATCTCAGTGCTGTCAAGGCATGCGGCAAGTTGCGCAGGATAAGTGGACAGATCAAACTCGGGTGGGCTGATCAGATAGATTTGCGGGTGGTCTTGGGCGTCCGACATTGGGGGCGTTCCGAAAATTGGTCTTTGTTGGGCCGCTTCTAGCGGGGTTTTCGCGGCTTGGCTATGGGGTCGGTGGTCCTTGCTTTGGGTTCGCGGGCCGCGTATCACGCCGCGACCGCCCAAAAGGAAGTCAGATGCCCAAGACCGATCCGCAACCCGCATTCGTTTTGATCCGCCCGCAGATGGGTGAAAACATCGGTGCGGCTGCCCGTGGTATGTGGAATTTCGGGCTGGACCGGATGCGCATCGTTGACCCACGCGACGGCTGGCCCAATCAAAAAGCGGTTGCGATGGCCAGCGGCGCAGGGCGCTTGCTGGATGATGCGCTGCTTTTTGACGATACGGGCGCTGCGGTGGCTGATTGCGACTATGTTTATGCGACGACTGCGCGGCCCCGTGGCTTGACCAAGCTGGTACTGACACCCGAAGCTGCGATGCAAGATGCGCGCGCGCGGATTGCACTAGGACAAAAGGTTGCCGTGATGTTCGGCCCTGAACGTGCGGGCATGGAAAACGATGATATTGCACGCGCCAACGCGATAATCTCTGTCCCAGTGAACCCTGCGTTTGCATCCCTCAACCTTGCGCAATGTGTGCTCTTGACCGGCTATGAATGGCGGCGCGAGGCGGTGCCGGTGGATGCGGCGCGGGTGGATGCGGTCGGCGATTGGGCCGAACAGATCGAGATCGAAAAGCTGGGCGATCACTTTGAAGAGCGGCTGGATACGGCTGGCTTTTTTTTCCCAGACCATAAAGCCGAGAACATGAAGATGAACCTGCGCAATATGTGGTCGCGGATGCCGCTAACCCGTGCGGATGTGCAAATGTTGCATGGTATGATGCGCCAGATGGTGCGTTGGAAAGAACGCGGCGAGTGACCGCCCTGTGGCACCCTGACGCTTGCGAACAGGGGCCTTCAGTTCTAGGTATCTGACAAGACCAAGCGGAGGCCAAACATGGCGACGAAACGCAGTATTTTCGAAGATGTCGGCGACACCCCTAAACAAAAGGCTGCCCCCGGCGGCATAAACCGTGCGGGCCAAGGCGCACGCGGGTTGATCCGTGGCTGGCTGATGGCGCTTTTCGCGCTTGTTCTAGTGATGATTGTAGTGGGTGGCCTGACCCGTCTGACAGATAGCGGTCTGTCGATTACCGAATGGAAGCCCGTTACGGGGGCCTTACCGCCGATGTCCGAGGCCGCTTGGAACCTAGAGCTAGAGAAATATCGCGCGATCCCTGAATACCAGTTGCAAAACAAAGGCATGACCCTGTCAGAGTTCAAAGTGATCTATTGGTGGGAATGGGGACATCGCCAGTTGGGTCGCTTTATTGGTCTCGTTTGGGGCGTTGGTTTTGTTTATTTCATGGTCGCCAAGAAAATCCCGAGCGGCTGGACCGGACGGTTGGTTTTCATTGGCGCATTGGGTGGGCTTCAAGGCGCTATTGGCTGGTGGATGGTGTCATCGGGCCTGAAAGAGGGGATGCTTGATGTGGCCTCTTACCGATTGGCCACGCATCTGGGGCTGGCATTTGTGATCTTTGGTTTCATCGCGTGGTATGTCTATTTGCTTGGGCGCAGTCAGGCTGATCTGCTGCAATCACGGCGCAGTAGTGATACGCGCCTCGTCACGCTATCCACCGTGCTTATTGGGTTTACCTTTGTGCAGATTATCCTTGGCGCTTTGGTGGCAGGCATCGACGCAGGCCGCGCCTATCCTGATTGGCCGCTCATGGCTGGCGGGTTTTTCCCGCCCGAACCTTTCGGGCTAAGCCCAGTATGGCGCAATTTATTTGAAGACGCGGGCCTTGTGCAATTCATGCACCGCTTAGCGGGGTATGGGCTGTTCGCCTATGGTATTTACGTGTGGTCACGGGCCAGACGGTCGGCCAACACGCAAACGCGCTTTGCCTTCAACGGCATGCTTGCAGTGATGGTTTTGCAGATGGTGTTGGGCATTGTCACTGTCCTCTATTCCGCGCCTTGGCAAATAGCCATCGTTCACCAGCTTGGCGCAGTCGTGCTTTGGGCGCTGATTCTGCGTGGGCGTTTCTTGGCGCAATATCCGCGCGCACAATCTGTCAGAGGAAACTAGATGTCCGCCTATCAAGAACTAATGGCGTTCCAGCGCGACACCGAAGCGTTGGGGCAGGTAGCTGGCCGCCTTGGTTGGGACCAAGAAACGATGATGCCCGAAGGCGCCACCCCGCAACGTGCTGACGAACACGCCGCGATGGCCAATATTCTGCATGCGCGGCGTATTGATCCGCGTGTCGGCGCATGGTTGACCAAAGCAGAGGCCACCAATGATGTCGCCGCTGCTAACCTGCGCCACATCAAACGCAGCTTTGAACGCACCGCCAAAGTGCCTGCACGTCTGGCTGGTGAACTGGCGCGAACCACCTCGCTGGCCCATCGCATATGGGCGCAGTCCCGCGCGGACGAAGATGTGGCGTCATTTTTGCCGATCCTGCAAAATGTTGTGGATTTGCGCAAAGAAGAGGCCAGTGCAATCGCGGGGAAAGCAGACCCTTACGATGCGCTGCTTGACGATTATGAACCGGGTGCGACTGGCGACAGCATTGGCGCGATGTTTGCAAGCCTACGCCCGCGTTTGGTAGATCTGCGTGCAGCGATCCTGGACTGCCCCGCACCCGCAGCCTTGTCGGGAAAATTTGATGAGGCTGCACAGCTTGCCTTGTCAGAAAAGCTCGCGATTGCATTTGGCTATGACCTAAACATGGGTCGGATTGACAAAGCTGTTCACCCGTTTTCAAGCGGGTCCGGACTTGATGTGCGAATCACGACCCGCACGAACCTGACCGATCCATTCAACTGTTTTTATTCCACGATCCACGAAGTCGGACATGCCGCCTATGAACAGGGCATTGATGATGCGCATTTGCTGTCCCCGCTGGGGGCGGGTGTTTCGATGGGCGTTCATGAAAGCCAAAGCCGCATTTATGAAAATCAATTGGGCCGCAGTCGCGCATTCACGGGTTGGCTTTATGGTCAGATGCGCGATCAATTTGGTGATTTTGGCATCGCTGGCGAAGATGCGTTTTTCGCGACCGTTAACCGCGTCAATGACGGGTTCATTCGCACTGAGGCTGACGAGGTCCAGTATAACCTGCATGTCTTGTTGCGCTTTGATCTAGAACGCGCGCTGATGTCGGGTGATCTGGCCGTGGTGGATCTAGAGTCCGCATGGAACGACCGTTTTGCTGCTGATTTCGGGTATGCTATCAACAAGCCATCGAACGGAATTTTGCAGGATGTGCATTGGTCCGAAGGTCTGTTTGGCTATTTTCCGACCTACACGCTGGGCAATGTTTACGCGGGTTGCCTGCATGACGCTCTGCGCAAGGCAGTGCCCGATCTGGACAATGAACTGGCACGTGGTGATACGTCCAAGGCAACGTCGTGGCTACGTAAGAACGTGCAGCAATATGGCGGACTGCGCGCGCCCGTTGACACGATTACCCATGCGACAGGTACCGCACCCTCCGAAGGGCCGATTTTGGACTATCTTGAGGCCAAATTTACCGAGATTTACCAGTTGTAAGGGCAGGATGCCTCCGGCGGAAGTTTTTTTTGGGAAAAAGAAGTTTAGGGCCAGCTTGGTGCGCGTTTTTCCAGAAATGCCGTGATGCCTTCGTCGGTTGCGGTGTCGAGCATATTTTCGACCATGACTTGTGCGGTATAAGTATAGGCGTCTGCCGTGCTCATCTGGGCCTGCTCGTAGAATGCTTGCTTGCCAATCTTGACCGCCGCTGCCAGTTTTGACGCGATCGTTTGGGCAAGCTCTTGGGTCGCGCTGTCCAATGCATCAGCGGCAACCGCACGGTTGATCAGGCCAAGCTCTTGCGCCTCGCGGTTGTTGATAAAACGGCCCGTTGTCAGCAGTTCAAAGGCGGCTTTGCGCGGAATATTACGGGTCAGCGCCACCATCGGTGTTGAACAAAACAGCCCTATATTCACGCCGTTGACGCCGAAACGGGTCTCATCAGCCGCAATTGCCAGATCACAGGTCGCGACCAACTGACAACCCGCCGCTGTGGCGATGCCGTGGACTTGGGCGATGACAGGTTGAGGCAGGGCTTGGATCGTTTTCATCATGGTCGCACAGCGATCGAACAAGTCCGCAAAATAGGCTGCACCGCCATCTGCTGCCTGCCGTTCAGTCTGCATTTGCTTAAGGTCATGGCCCGCACAAAACGCCTTGCCTGTGCCGCGCAGAACAACCGCCCGCACCGATGTGTCTGTTGCGATATCGTCAAAGGCCGCTTGCAATGCGGCAATCATTTCGTCTGACAGGGCATTTAAACGCTCTGGCGCGTCCATCGTGAGGGTCGTCACAAAATCACGATCTTCGCGGTACAGGATTGTCATTTCAGCTCTTTCCGTGTTGGTTTGCGTCAACCCTAATTCAGTACGAGGCGATATGGAACTCAAGATGGACACACCCGCGCTTCATACTTTTCTGGATGCGCAATTCCCGCAAGTGGCGGGTGAATTAGAGGTTGTTGCCCTGTCTGATTACGGACTGAAGGTTAAGCTTATGGTGCAGGATCATCATCTGCGGCCGGGCGGCACGGTTTCGGGGCCGTCGATGTTTCTGCTGGCGGATGTGGCAGTATACTTGGCCATTCTAGCGCGGCTTGGGCCAGTGGCATTGGCGGTTACGACCAGTTGTGCAATGGATTTCATGCGTAAACCCGCAGCCGGCGCGGATCTTATTTGCGAAGCGCGCTTGTTGAAACTAGGGCGTGTCTTGGCCGTTGGTGACGCAATGATCTACAGCGTAGGGCAGGCGGCGCCCGTAGCGCGCGCAAGCATGACCTATTCTATTCCGCCAAAATAATGGGGTATATAGATACCTAATTTATAAAGTATTGAAATCATTATACTTTGCGGCGTCTATGACGCTTGACTGCAACCATGCCCCCTATATAACGCCCCAATCGAATGACACGTGGCATCCCGCCACCCCAAACTTTTGGTGTATTATGAAAACCTTTACCGCAACTCCTGCGGATATCGAAAAGACATGGATCCTGATCGACGCTGAAGGCGTTGTTCTGGGTCGTCTTGCGTCGATCATCGCAACGCGCTTGCGCGGCAAGCACAAACCATCCTTCACGCCGCACATGGACATGGGCGACAACGTGATTGTCATCAACGCAGAGAAAATCCAGATGACTGGTAACAAGCGTGATGAGAAATATTACTGGCATACCGGCCACCCGGGCGGCATCAAGTCCAAGACAAAAGCTGACATTCTTGATGGCGCGCACCCAGAGCGTATCATCACAAAAGCCGTACAGCGAATGTTGCCTGGCGGCAAACTGTCCCGTCTGCAAATGACTCACCTGCGCGTCTTTGCTGGTGCCGAGCATGGCATGGAAGCCCAAAAGCCCGAAGTTCTGGACGTTGCGTCCATGAACAAAAAGAACACGAGGACCGCATAATGGCCGATCAAGTGAATTCTCTCGAAGAGCTGGGCCAAGTAGCTGAAGGTGTTGAAGCACCTGCAGCAGTGGTCGAAACAGCAATCGTCCGCGAACCTGTGCGTGATGCACTCGGTCGTTCTTATGCGACTGGTAAGCGTAAAGATGCGGTTGCCCGCGTTTGGATCAAGCCAGGTTCCGGCAAAGTTGTCGTGAACGGCAAAGAGATGAAGATCTATTTCGCGCGTCCCGTTCTGCAGATGATCCTGCGCCAGCCGTTTCAGGTTGCCGGTGTTGTTGACCAGTTCGACGTTATGGCAACTGTCGCTGGCGGTGGTTTGTCCGGTCAAGCTGGTGCGGTAAAGCATGGTGTTTCAAAAGCGCTTCAGCTTTATGATCCAACACTGCGTGCCGCTTTGAAGGCTGCCGGATTCCTGACACGCGACAGCCGCGTTGTTGAGCGTAAGAAGTACGGTAAAGCAAAAGCCCGTAAGAGCTTCCAGTTCTCCAAGCGTTAAGCTGGAACCTACGGATAATTTATCTAAGTCGTTGAAAGGGCGCAGTTTTTACTGCGCCTTTTCTTTTGCGCAGTACATACAAATGTTTAACACCGCGCTCTAACATAGACAAAATGCAGCTCTGAAATTACACTTCATTTATGTCTGACGTCAGCGCCTAAGGGTCCAAATACCGGTATTTGTTGAGAGAGTGTTGTTGGCTCATCGTAACTACTGAGGAGTGGGACATGAGGCAGACAACTGGAAGACGCAAAAGCCCTGGCGAGAAGATCGTCAAAGATATCAAACGCGCGACGCGGAAGCATTATTCGTCCGAAGAGAAGATTGGGATCGTCTTGGACGGATTGCGTGTTACGCAGTTGAGGCCGGCGACATCTGGCGGTCCGCGTCGACCAAGAAGAAACCAATCGAGGATTGGGTGAAGCTTGCCATCAGCCGTCAGAGGGCCGAGGTGTGTCAGGCTATTTTTTGGCTTGACGAGGCGCGCGCGCATGATGCCGAACTGCTGAATTATGTCAGACCCATCCTTGCCGCGGCAGGTATTGCAGACAAGTATGAGATCATGACACCACGTGCGGCGACCCGTTTGTCGTTGGAGACTATTCGTGCGGGCAAGAATTCCATCGCTGTGACAGGCAACGTTTTGCGCGCCTATCTGCCGACTTTTCCCCATCCTCGAACTGGGCATTTCGGCCAGGATGCTGTCCATCGTTAAATTGAAGAATGGCGGCGGCATGTTTGAACCGGGGGCGGGCGGGTCTGCGCCGAAACATGTGCAACAGTTGACCCAATAAAACCACCTGCGCTGGGACTCGCTTGGTGAATTCTGCGTCCTTGACGAATGCCTGAAGTTCTTGGCGGAAACAAAGGGCAACGAAAAGGCGCGTATTCTGGGGCATGCCGTTGACCGCGCAACTCAGGGCGTGCTCGATCAGAACAAGTCACCGCGGGCAAAAGTTGGTCAGACAGATAACCGCGCTAGCCACTATTATTTTGCCCTTTACTGGGCGCAGGCCTTGGCGACACAGAACGAAGACTCGACCCTTCTTGCCAAGTTTGCACCTCTTGCCCAGGCATTGGAAGACAACGATCCTTGACGAGCTGACATCTGCCGAGGGCAAACCTGCTGATCTGGGCGGGTATTACCTGACTGATCAGCAAAAAACCGAGAGCGTGATGCGGGCATCACCGACTTTGCTGCGGATCCTCGGCGAACTCTGAGCCCAAGCACCTTCTGTCGGAAGCAATAAGAACCTGCGCCTCACTCCAAGGGCGCAGGTTCATTACGTTTTGAGAGGGCGCTATCAATGTTACGTCGCGACCCTAGCACGCGATGATAGCTGCGGCCAAGCTACGCCCGCTGTCGTGGGCCGCCTCCGCGTTGTTTCCAAGACACCAGTCACCACAGACTGCGAGGCCAAGAGACGCGTCCATCACATAGGCTTGACCTAGAGGTGTCGTTGTCAGGGCGTAGCGCCAGCGATGGGCCATGCTGATGGCGGGGGCAACAGGAGCGCACGCAATCTCCTTGAAAAATGCTGACAGCAAAAGCGCTTCGATCTGAGATTGGTCAAGCTCCAAATGGCTGCGGGTCCAGTCTGCATTGGCCTGAATGACCCATCCGTCACCTGGCAGGCTTCGGCCCGGCTTTGCGGTCTCGCGGACTATGACAGAAATCGGGTCCGTGCAGCGATTAGAATAGGTGAGGTCGGTGGACAGTGACGCATCAAATCCTACCATCAATGTCCAGCACGGCTGCATTTGGACCTTTTCAATCTGCGCCGAGAGGGCTGGCCAAGGCGCCAATATCTCCTGCGCTTGCGGGTGGGGTATGGCAAGGATTACGCGGTTAAAAATCAGGTTTTCGGCGTGCTGGGGGCCCTTAACTATCCAGCCCCCATCTGTTTTATCCAGCCCAGTGACCCGCTGGGACTGCACAATCTCTAGGCCACGAGCAAGCGACTTAACCACAGCGTTCATCCCCGGGACGCCGGTCCAGCCGTTTGCGGCATTCCACGCTTCAGCGTGGCCCATGTCATGCGCAGTGGCCAGAAAGGCAGCAAAGGCGTCATCCGTCGGACGCAGCGCAACAGCCCCATGGTCGAACCGCCATCCATCTTTGCGGCGCGACGCCATGCGGCCGCCCAGGCCGCGGCCCTTGTCAAAAACCACAACCGACTGCCCTGCATCGGCCAAAACCTGCGCGCATGTGAGTCCAGCAAGCCCTGCACCAATAACGGCGGTGTGTTCAGTCTTGGTCATTGATGCATACTCCTACAAGCTTGTTTGCGAACAGTTAGGGCCCGCACGATCCATTGCAACTGCGAGGGTGCTGTCAGACTAATTCGGACTAGTCTCAGTTTTCTGCAGAATGTGTGAACTTACCTGGAATAAAGCTGGCGCCACTCGGCGAGAGCAACAGTTCGGTAGCGCTTAAAACTGTCTCGACTGCAAAGGGCGCGTTCCTGATTGAAATGATTGTGGAGGGAAAAATGAATAGCGGCGAATGTCTGCTAATATCGCATTTTCGTGAAACGGAGCATGTCCCATTCTCGTCGTCGAAATGGCAGACGTGAATTTTGAGCGCGATTGTTCAGCCAGCGGACTGTTTCCTGACGTTTGTGGTTTCCTACGGCTGTCATGGCCGCGCCGTAGGACCTCAGTTTATCCGTGACGATGATTTCAGGTTGGCCGTAGCGCCTCATGGATTTCCTGAGGAATTCTAAAGCTGCTAGGCGATCCCGGCGCTTTGTAACATAGCATTCCAGCACTTCTCCTTCGTGATCAACAGCACGCCACAGGTAGTGCGTCTCGCCATTAATCTTCATAAAGACCTCGTCCAAGTGCCATTGCCAGTTTGAACGGGATCGCATCCGGCTCACCCGATTTCTGCGGATCTCAAACGCAAACAACGGGCCAAATCGGTTCCACCAAAACCGCAACGTTTCGTGACTTATTTCGATACCACGCTCGTGCAGTAAGTCCTCTACATTTCGGAGCGAAAGCGAAAAACGGACGTAAAGCATCACTGCCAGGCGGATGATCTCAGGTGAGGTTTTGAAGTAGTGAAATGGAGAGTGTTTTGTCATCCAATGAGGCTAGGTCGATGTCCTACCCGCCTCCTAGCCTTTTGATGGCCGGGGGCTGATGTGCCTATTCCAGTGGCGCGCTGATGGTCACACCGAGGTTGCCGATCCCGACTATCACGACCTCGACCGCCATGCCAGGCTTGACCGGCCGCGCTCCAACGGAGGTACCGCAGGCGATGAGATCACCGGGGTTGAGCGTCATGTCCTGTGACAGGCAGCTGACGATCTGCGCGGGGGGTAGGATCATGTCAGCGGCCGGATAGGACTGTCGCTCGCGGCCATCTACAAGAACCTTGATCGTCAGCGCGCGCCAGTTGACTTCGGTCTCGATTACGGGGCCAACAGCGCCGAACCCGTCAAAGCTTTTGGCGCGTGTCCATTGCGGAAAGGACGAATCCGCGTGCAGAATATTGAGCGACGTAAAGTCATTGATGCAGGTATAGCCGAAGATCGCCTCTTCGGCGTCCTCAAGGCTTATATCTTTGCAGGTTTTGCCGATCACGATCCCAAGTTCGCCTTCGAACACCACACGGCCTGCCAATGTGGGCAATGCGACCGTGGCACCTGGACCGCAAAGCGATGTATCAGCCTTGAAGAAATACAAAGGATGCTCAGGGTGCACCATCCCGCCTTGTTCCGCGGCCGCCTTGAAGTTGTTCCAAAGCCCAATGAACTTGCCTGGGGCCAAGGGCACCAGCAGGGTAACATCGGCAAGCGGGATGGCATCGCCAGCCGCCGCATCTGATCCAAGTGCCGCACGCGGGTGCAGTATGTCGTCCGCGATGACACCAGTCACTTCCGTGCCGTCGCCCGTTATTCCACGTGCCCATTTCATGCTGAAGTCTCCCTAAAACTTACCTGTGCATGGCCCAGCCTGCGCAATAGCGCAGGTTTCAATTCAAGAATAAAGCCCTGCTGTGCGTGCCCTCAACTGAACCAGTGCCAAAACCGCATCAAGCGTTGGTGTGGGTGTCCCGGTCAGGACTCCAAGCTCCTTAACAGAACCTACCAGTGCATCAATTTCCATTGGGCGACCTGCATCAAGGTCTTGCAACATGGATGTGCGATGCGAGCCGACAGCAGCGCCCCCGTCCAGACGGCGGTCTACGTCGATGGGGAATTTCACATTCAGCTTTTGCGCAATCTCCTGCGCCTCGACCATCATGGCACGGGCTACCGCACGCGTTCCTGGGTCGGTGCAAAGCACATCCAGAGTCGCGCCGGTCAAGACAGAGATCGGGTTGAACGACAGGTTGCCCCACAGTTTTACCCAGATTTCATCGCGCAATTTCGGACGCACCGGCGCTTTCAATCCTGCACTAGTCAAAAGCTGCGACAGCGCCACTGCGCGGTCTGACCTGCTTCCGTCAGGTTCGCCAAGAGAAAAGCGTTTGCCTTCGATATGGCGTATCGTGCCAGGTTCGCTGACCTCTGCGGCGGGGTAGACGACGCACCCCAGTACATTATCGGGGCCGATGCCGTCCCATTGGGCGTTGCCCGGATCAACCGATGCAAGGCGCGTGCCCTCGAGTGTTCCTCCAATTTTGTGAAAGTACCACCACGGCACACCATTTACACCGCTCACAACCGTGCTTTTGGGGCCCAGCAACGGCTGAAGCAGCGGAACGATCGGCGGCACAGAGTGGGCCTTGAGCGTTACAATAACGTAGTCTTGCGGACCAAGCGCGCTGGGGTCATCGCTGGCAGTAACTGCAACGTTCACTGGATCCGCACCATGTTCCAGCAGCGTTAGCCCCTGATTTTGCATCGCCGCCAAATGCGGACCACGCGCTACGAGACTAACATCAGCACCTGCCAGCGCCAGCTTCGCGCCCATATAGCCGCCAATGGCACCGGCACCAAAAATGCAAACCTTCATGACACGCCAAGGCCAAGTTTTTCGGCCAAGCCGATCCGCTGCATCTTGCCGGTTGCCCCTTTAGGTATTTCGTCCAGAATAATCACCTGACCCGGCACTTTGAAAGCCGCCAAGCGTTCGGCGGCAAAGGCGCGAATGTCTTGTTGGGTTGCTGTATGCCCTTCGGCCAGCACAACGGCTGCGGCAACGTCTTCGCCCAGTTTGGCATGGGCTACAGCAAAGGTGACGACTTGGACCACAGAAGGGTGGTCCAACAGGATGCCATCAACTTCAAGTGGGCTGATCTTTTCGCCGCCACGGTTGATGATTTCCTTCAGACGCCCCGTCAGACGCAAATAGCCTTCACCATCTATGGCCCCCTGATCGCCGGTGCGAAACCAACTTGTGCCGTCGGCATCAAAGAAGTTCTGTTCGTTGGCCTGCGGATTGCTTTCGTACCCAAGTGTGACATTGGGGCCGGAAATAACAATTTCTCCGGTGCCTGCGATAAGGTAGCTTTCGGTTTCATGCGCGATCCGCACAAGTGGTCCAGCGGCGATCCCTACAGATCCGGGGATTTGCGACCCAGCTGCAAGCGGGTTGCTGGTCATCTGGTGGGTCGCTTCGGTCATGCCGTATGCTTCGATCACAGGTGCGTTAAACGTTTTGGCCAGCGCTGTCATCACCTGCGCAGGCAGTGATGCAGATGAAGACCGCAAGAAACGCAGCGGCGTATCCGCGATAACATCTGCGTTGCGTGGCGCCCGTGACAGGATCGCCTGATGCATCGTCGGCACAGCTGTATACCAAGTAGGTTGTGCCACCTTCATCCAGCTAAAAAACCGCAATGCGTCAAACCCCGGGGCGCACCATACTGATGCACCGGCCGCCAGCGACGCAGACACCGCCGCAATCAGCCCGTGGATGTGAAATAACGGCATTACGTTCAGGCAGCGGTCAGCGGACGTCAATGCAAGGGACGTCTGAATATTACTGGCTGATGCGACCAAATTGGATTGCAGTAAGGGGACGATCTTGGGCCGCGATGTGGTGC
>JBLHTS010000053.1:0-15177 GCA_047627695.1 Yoonia sp.
AAAGGCGTCGCGATCCGCATGGAAGTCGAAGGCCCTAAGCGTCTGTCCGTTCAGGCCAAAGGCCCGGGCGTTGTGACAGCTGCTGACATCAGCGAGACTGCTGGTATCGAGATCCTGAACAAGGATCACGTGATCTGCCACCTCGATGAGGGTGCAGACCTTTACATGGAACTGACCGTCAACACCGGTAAGGGCTATGTAGCGGCAGACAAGAACAAGCCAGAAGACGCACCAATCGGCATGATGGCCGTTGATGCGATCTATTCGCCTGTGAAAAAAGTCAGTTATGACGTGCAGCCAACCCGCGAAGGTCAGGTTCTGGACTATGACAAGTTGACCATAAAGGTCGAAACTGACGGGTCGTTGACCCCTGACGATGCTGTGGCTTATGCTGCTCGCATTCTGCAGGACCAGCTGTCGATCTTCGTTAACTTCGATGAGCCTGAATCAGCGACTGCTGGCGCAGACGATGACGGCCTTGAGTTCAACCCGCTTCTGTTGAAGAAAGTAGACGAGCTGGAACTGTCTGTACGTTCGGCAAACTGCCTCAAGAACGATAACATCGTTTATATTGGCGATCTGATCCAGAAAACCGAAGCAGAAATGCTGCGCACACCGAACTTCGGCCGCAAATCTTTGAACGAGATCAAAGAAGTGCTGTCAGGCATGGGTCTGCACCTCGGCATGGACGTAGAGGACTGGCCACCGGACAACATCGAAGATCTGGCTAAGAAGTTCGAAGACCAGTTCTAAGAATTTGGTTGGGCCTTCGGGCCCATCCGCAAATGCCCGCACTGGCGGGGAACATCTGGGCAATTCTGCCCCAATAATATGGCTGGCACGCATCAGACCGTTGGACAAAGTATAAATCTGAAGGAGACTATCACATGCGTCACGCACGGGGTTACCGCCGCCTGAACCGCACACACGAGCACCGCAAGGCGCTTTTTGCGAACATGGCCGGCTCGCTCATCGAACATGAGCAGATCAAAACAACACTGCCAAAGGCGAAAGAACTGCGCCGCATCGTTGAAAAGCTTGTCACACTTGGCAAGCGCGGCGATTTGCACGCACGTCGTCAGGCGAATGCACAGCTGAAGCAGGAAATGCACACAGCAAAATTGTTTGACGTCATCGGCCCACGCTACGTAGAGCGTCAGGGTGGTTACGTCCGCATCATCAAAGCTGGCTTTCGCTATGGTGACATGGCCCCAATGGCGATCATCGAATTCGTTGACCGTGATGTGGATGCCAAAGGCGCTGCAGACAAAGCACGTCTGGCCGAGTTCGAAGCGCTCGAGGATTAAGTACCAACCGCTTTATTGAATTTGAAAGCCTCGCTTTTATAGCGGGGCTTTCGCTTTTTTGAACAAGGCATATGTTTGCCCTATGGCTGACCTTTTTGAAAGTACCCCGACCGATAAGCACAGCGGCCCGCGCCCGCTGGCGGATCGGTTGCGTCCTTCAAAACTTTCCGAGGTGATCGGCCAGCAGCAAGTTCTTGGACCCGATGCCCCTTTGGGGACCATGCTCGCCTCTGGATCATTGTCGTCGCTGGTTTTTTGGGGCCCGCCCGGTGTCGGCAAGACGACGATCGCCCGGCTGCTTGCGGATGAAACCGACCTGCATTTCATCCAGATCAGTGCGATTTTCACAGGCGTGCCGGAACTACGCAAAGTGTTTGAAGCTGCAAAGATACGCCGCCAGAACGGCAAAGGTACTTTGCTGTTTGTGGACGAAATCCACCGTTTCAACAAAGCCCAGCAAGACGGTTTTCTGCCCTACATGGAAGACGGCACGATCTTGCTGGTCGGCGCAACAACCGAAAACCCCAGCTTTGAATTGAATGCAGCGGTGCTGAGCCGCAGTCAGGTTTTCATCCTGACCCGCCTTAACCTCAAAGACCTCGAATTGCTGGCGCAGCGGGCCGAGAAAGAGTTGGGTAGGGCGCTGCCGCTCGACGGTCATGCCCGCGATGCGCTGCTAAACATGGCTGATGGCGACGGTCGCGCGCTGTTGAACCTGATCGAGCAGATCAGCGCTTGGAAAACCGACAAGAGACTGACTTCTGATGACCTGTCCAAGCGTTTGATGAAGCGCGCGGTCAAATATGACAAATCCGGTGAGGAGCACTACAATCTGATCAGCGCTTTGCACAAGTCGGTGCGTGGTTCGGACCCTGACGCAGCGCTTTACTGGTTTGCACGGATGTTGGGCGGGGGAGAGGACCCGCGGTTTTTGGCTCGTCGGATCACACGCATGGCGGTTGAAGATATTGGCTTGGCCGATCCGCAGGCGCAGGCTGTGTGTTTGCAAGCGTGGGAAACTTACGAACGGCTGGGGTCGCCTGAGGGCGAATTGGCTTTGGCGCAGGCTGTGACTTACCTCGCCCTCGCACCCAAATCGAATGCTGTTTATGTGGCTTATAAGGCGGCGGTGAATGCTGCGAAACAGACGGGATCAGAACCGCCCCCCGCCCATATTCTGAATGCACCAACTACGTTGATGAAGGAACAGGGTTTTGGTGCAGGCTATGCTTACGATCACGACGCCCAAGACGGATTTAGCGGGCAGAACTATTTCCCTGACACGATGAAGCGCGGTGTCTTTTACTTGCCCGTCGATCGCGGGTTTGAACGGGATTTGAAAAAGCGCGTTGATTACTTTGCCGGACTGCGTGCCAAACGCGGCAAGAATTGACAAGCAGTCCACAAAGGCCCAAGTGGGGCGCATGATAACACCTATAATCTCCGTGGCGCTTGGGGGCGCATTGGGCGCTGTGCTGCGTTACCTGATCGGCTTGGCTGTAGCCTTTCCGATGGGTACGCTTGTGGTCAATGTGGTGGGCTCTTTTGCCATCGGCTTGGTTTGGGTTTTGCTGGCTGCGCGTGGCTTGCAGGCATGGTTGCCCTTTGTGATGACCGGCTTGCTTGGCGGGTTCACGACATTCTCGGCCTTTTCGCTCGATACACTGCGACTGGTCGAGGCAGGACGCATCACGGCGGCGGGCGGCTATGTGGCTGCATCGGTTATCTTATCAATTTCGGCCTGCGCTATGGGTCTATGGCTTGCCAGAGGAATAACAACATGAGTGCTGTGCAAACGCGGGTGATCGGCCCTGATGACGGTGACCAACGCATTGACCGCTATTTGCGCCGCCTGTTCCCGCATCTGACCCAAGGCCGCATCGAAAAGATGTGCCGCAAGGGTGAGGTCCGCGTCGATGGTGGCCGCGTGAAATCGAATGCGCGTGTCGAAGTCGGGCAAACGGTGCGCATTCCGCCTTTGCCGTCAGAGGAAGAAGCGGCCGCTGCTGCATCGCTGGCCAAGCATGGCGTGACCAAGGCCGACGCCAAGATGATCCAGTCTTGTGTGATCTACAAAGACGACCACATCATCGCGATCAACAAACCGCACGGACTTGCCACCCAAGGTGGGACCAACACAACCCGCCATGTCGACGGACTGGCCGAGGCGTTGATGTTTGATTACGACGAAAAGCCACGTCTGGTGCACCGCTTGGACAAGGATACTTCGGGTGTCTTGTTATTGGCGCGCACCCGCATGATGGCTAAGCAGTTGACAGAGCACCTCAAGCACCGCGAAACCCGCAAGATTTACTGGGCCGCTGTCGCAGGTGTGCCGCATCCACGCGCTGGCACGATCAAATATGGTTTGGTCAAATCGTCGGGTCATGGCCGCGGTGGCGAAAACGAAAAAATGCGCTGCGTGCATCCACGTGACGTGGACAGCACCGAGGGCGCCAAGCGCGCGACCTCTGATTATGCGGTCATGGATACGCTGGCCAGCCGCGCCGCTTGGTGTGCGTTGGTCCCGATTACAGGCCGAACCCATCAGTTGCGCGCGCACATGGCAGAGATCGGGCATCCGATCATTGGCGATGGTAAATATGGCGGGTCCGGTCAGGAAAACCTTGGCGATGGTTGGGGTGCCGGCATGGGCAGCGAGATTGGCCGCAAATTGCATCTGCACGCCCGCAGCCTGACAATTGAACACCCCGCGACGGGGGCGACCCTGCATCTGACTGCGCCTTTGCCAGAGCATATGCAGAATACATGGGATTTCGTAGGCTGGGTCGTCGGCCACGCTCCTGTTGATCCGTTCAATATGCCCGATGCCTGACCTGCGATTGGTGATATTCGACGTCGACGGTACGCTTGTCGACAGTCAAGCGGAGATCATGGCCGCGATGACGCTGGCATTCGGCGCCTCTGTGTTTGCGATGCCAGATCGAAAAGCTGTACTGTCGATCGTTGGCCTGTCGCTGCACGAAGCATTTGCCAAACTTTGCCCCGAAGCATCGGAGATAGACCGCGCGCATTTGGTGCAAGCCTATAAGAACGCCTTCAACGATTTGCGCGGCCCCGACGGTAAGGCAGAGCTAAGCCCACTTTTCCCCGGCGCACTTGATGCTTTGGATGTGTTGCGCCGTCAGGATCACACCTTGCTTGCCGTCGCCACGGGAAAATCCCGTCGCGGGCTGGACAAAATGCTTGAACGTCACGGCCTAGCGGGTGTGTTCCACAGCGAGCAGGTGGCTGATCACCATCCGTCCAAGCCTGATCCATCCATGATCCTGACTGCATTGAGCGAGACCGGTGTTGCGCCTGCGCGGGCCGTGATGTTAGGCGATACGACCTATGACATGGACATGGCACGGGCTGCTGGGATCAAGAAAATTGGTGTCACATGGGGGTATCACGCGGCAGATACCTTGAAACCCGACGCAATGATCGAAACTCTTACGGCCCTTTCAGGGGCTGTTGACCAACTTCTAGGGTCCTGACGGAATGAGCGATTGGAAACCCAAACGGTTCTGGAAAACCGCCACCGCCACGCAGATTGACGATGGATTTACCGTTCTATTGGACGCGCGACCCGTCCGCACACCTGCCAAAGCGACGCTGCAAGTCCCGACATTTGCCATGGCCGAGGCCATTGCCGCAGAGTGGGATGCACAAGAAAGCGTCCTTGATCCCATGACAATGCCGGTCACGCGGGGTGCAAATGCCGCTATCGATAAAGTGAGGACGCAACGTCAAGAAGTGACCGAACTGTTGGCTGAATATGGCGATAGCGACCTGCTGTGCTATCGTGCCGCAGGGCCCGAAACACTGCTGCAGCGCCAAGCGCAAGGTTGGGACCCTATCCTTGATTGGGCAGCCGAAGCACTGGATGCACGGTTGGCCGTTGGCGAAGGTGTTATGCATGTCCCACAGTCACCAAAAGCGCTTCAGAACTTGCATAGGGAAGTCGCCTTTTTCGATGATTTCGCACTTGCCGCAGCGCATGACTTGATAAGTATTTCAGGTTCTTTGGTGCTGGCGCTGGCTGTGACCAAGGGCGCCTTGGCGGCGGAAGATGCATGGCTGTTGTCACGCATCGACGAGCATTGGCAGATCGAGCAGTGGGGCGAAGATGACCTTGCAACTGCCAGCGAGAAAGCCAAGCAAACAGCGTTTCTGAGCTCCGCGCGATTTTATATCCTCTCGCAAAGTTAAGCGATCTGCCTGTTGTTAGCGCAAACACAATAAAGAACGCTCAATTATTTAGCATAAACCGTGGCTTTCCCTACGGCGCCCCTTGACTCTGAGGCCGAATAAACAAAATTTGGTCTCATTGAAGCGGAACAAACCGCCTCATTTTGCTATCTGTCTATCGGGACGGGATAAAACTGTCACCCTACGGGGTGAAACTCAGGAAGAGGTATTTTATGAATAGAAACTTATTTTTAGGCGCATTGACTGCTGCCGGCGTTGTCGCTGGCATGGCATCCGCTGCGACACTTGACGACGTCAAGGCACGCGGCTCGTTGAACTGTGGCGTGACAACTGGTGTTGCCGGTTTTGCTTCGCCAGACGAAAACGGTGTTTGGGCAGGTATTGATGTCAGCATGTGTCGTGCTGTTGCCGCCGCAATCTTTGGTGACAACGACGCCGTTGAATTCATCCCAACAACTGGCAAGACCCGCTTTACAGCGCTTGCTTCTGGCGAAATCGACGTGCTTGCACGTAACACAACATGGACTCTGAGCCGTGACGTTGACCTTAAGTTTGATTTTCTTGGAGTAAACTACTATGATGGCCAAGGCTTCATGGTCCCAACCGCTTTGGGTGTTACGTCGGTCAAAGAACTTGATGGCGCCACTGTTTGTATTCAAACCGGTACAACAACCGAGTTGAACCTTGCAGACTACTTCCGCAAGAACGGCATTAGCTATGAGCCGGTCCCAATCGAGACCAATTCCGAAGGACAGCAGCAGTACCTCGCAGGTGCTTGTGACACCTACACAACAGACGCATCCGCGCTTGCCGCGACACGTGCATCGTTCGAAACACCGAGCGACCATATGTTGCTGCCAGAGATCATCTCCAAAGAGCCACTCGGCCCACTGGTCCGTCATGGCGACAACGACTGGGGCGACATTGTCCGTTGGACATTGAACGCGCTGATCACAGCTGAAGAGCTGGGTGTCACGTCCGCTAACCTGGAAGAGCTGTCCGCAGCACCAACTGCCAACCCTGACATCAACCGCCTGTTGGGCACCGAAGGTGAATTGGGTGCGATGCTGGGTCTGTCGGCCGACTGGGCGAAGAACGCAATCGCGTCCGATGGCAACTACGGCGAGATCTTCGAGAAACACATCGGTGAAAGCACACCTATTGGTCTGGCACGCGGTCTGAACGCGCAGTGGACAGACGGTGGTCTGATGTACTCCCCGCCATTCCGTTAAAGAAAATTGGCAAGACAGAAGGGCGCGGTTTCGACCGCGCCCTTCCAACTACAAGACTAAAAACTGGTACAATCGAGTTGCACAAGCAGCCAATAATAATAAGTACCGAAAGAACGGGGAAAACTTATGTCGTCGATTACAGACCCGCCATCGGGTTCATTTCGCCTATCTATGCTGTTCAATGATACGCGCTATCGCTCTCTTACATTCCAAGCAATCGCTGCGATTATTCTAGCATTATCGATCTGGTATCTTGGTAACAACCTGATCCAGAACCTTCGCCAGGCCGGCCTGAATATCAGCTTTGAATTTCTGGGCTCTGTTTCTGGTTACGATATCAATCAGTCACTTGTTGAATATGACAGCCAGTCTACACACGCCACTGCGGCTATCGTTGGTGTTCTGAACACGCTTCTGGTGGCCTTCCTTGCCTGTATCACCGCCACGGTGCTGGGTGTTCTGGCGGGCGTTTTGCGGCTATCGAACAACTGGCTCGTTAGCAAGCTGATGGCCGTTTATGTCGAGATTTTCCGCAATATTCCGGTTCTGATTTGGATTATTATCATCTTTACGATCATGACCAGCGTCATGCCCTCACCGCGGGATTTCCGTGGTGACAATTCAGAAGCCTCGATGTTGTTTGATGCCTTTGCCTTCACCAACCGTGGCGTTTATGTCCCCGCACCCGTCTGGGGACCCGGATCGCTGGTTGTGGTACTTACCTTCCTGGCATCGGTGATCGGAATCTTCGTCTACCGTCGCTATGCAACAAAGATGCTCTTCGATACAGGCCGTCTTTTGCCAACTCTTTGGCCAAGCATTGCGCTTTTCTTTGTTCCAACGATCTTGATGCACTTCATTATGGGTCAGCCGGTTACGTTGGATTACCCTGTTTTGGGCGGCTTCAACTTTAGTGGCGGCATTCAACTTGGCGGTCCGCTGATCGCACTTTGGTTGGCGCTTTCGATCTATACTGGTGCTTTTATTGCTGAAAACGTGCGTGCAGGTATCCAGGCCGTATCGGCCGGTCAGACAGAGGCCGCAGGTGCGCTTGGGATGCGTCCCGGGCGGATCATGTCGCTGGTGGTTTTGCCACAGGCGTTGCGTGTGATCATCCCGCCGCTAATTTCGCAGTATCTGAACATCACCAAAAACTCGTCCCTTGCGATTGCCGTGGGCTATGCCGACGTCACCGCGACACTGGGTGGTATCACACTGAACCAGACTGGTCGTGCAATCGAATGTGTGCTGTTGCTGATGTTGTTCTATCTCACGATTTCGCTGTCGATTTCGGCTGTGATGAACGTATACAACAACTCCGTTAAGCTGAAGGAGCGCTGATATGTCAGATACACATTCACATTCCGCCGCTTTCGTTCGCACAGAAACGCTGCCGCAATTGCCGCCACCGGTGTCAGAGAGTGGCGTGATCAAATGGATGCGGGAAAGACTGTTCGCCACGATCCCAAACGCAGCATTGACCCTGGTGTCATTCTACGTGGTGTTTTCGTTGCTGTCCGGGGTTGTGCCATGGATCTTCAACGGCGTCTGGAACGCGTCCAGTCTGTCAGAGTGTCGCGAAATCCTTGATGGTGCGCGCGGTGCTTGCTTTGCGGTTTTGACACAACGGTGGCCACAGCTGCTCTTTGGTTTGTCATACCCGTCCGAGGAATACTGGCGTCCCGCATTGGCATTCTTGATGCTGTTTGTTGCGGCTGCTCCGGTGTTATTCTTTGACTTGCCACGCAAGCTTTTGATCTTCACGGCGCTTTATCCCTTCATCGCCTTCTGGCTGATCTGGGGCGGCACAATCCTTGCGCCCATTCTGGCCCTTGTTGGCTTTGGTGCGGGCTACTTCGTATACCAAAAGTACGTGGTTGGCAGTTTCGCGATTGGTTTCCTTGGCGGCACCGCTACGGCAGTTATCGTCTGGTGGCTTGGGGGCATGTTGATCCCTGAAGGCGCAAGCGACAATGCAATGCTGGTCGCTGTCCCGAGCAGGGATCTGGGCGGCTTTATGCTCAACATGATGCTGGGCGTGACCTGTGTGTCCTTGTCTGTCCCAATTGGGATTGCCTTAGCACTGGGCCGTCAGTCATCAATGCCGCTGATCAAATGGATCTGTGTGGTCTTCATCGAGTTCATTCGCGGTGTGCCTTTGATCACGTTGCTGTTTGTGGCTTCGGTCATGCTCTCGTATTTCTTCCCACCTGAAAGTTCGGTCGACTTGTTCTTGCGGGTTGTCATCATGATCACGATGTTCTCGGCGGCTTATATCGCCGAGGTGATCCGTGGTGGCCTGGCCGCTTTGCCAAAGGGGCAGTACGAGGCTGGCAACAGTCTCGGGCTCGATTACGCGCAATCCATGCGTTTGATCATTCTGCCTCAAGCGCTGAAGATCTCAATCCCGGGCATTGTCAACATTGCTGTTGGTCTGTTCAAGGATACGACGCTGGTCTCGGTTATCTCGATGTTCGACATCGTTGGTATGATCCGCGGCCCGATCCTGTCGTCCTCTGACTGGATTGGCGTCTATTGGGAGCTTCTGGGCTTTGCTGCTTTGCTGTTCTTCATCGTGTGCTACGGCATTTCACAATACTCACAATGGTTGGAGCGTAGGCTCGCAACCGACCACCGTTAAGGGAGGCTGAAAACATGGCCGAAGCGACAAAACTGCAAGTCTCGGACGAGGTTGCGATCACGATCGAAAACATGAACAAGTGGTTCGGGTCTTTTCACGTGCTGCGAGACATTGATCTGACTGTCCAACGGGGGGAGCGTATCGTTATCTGTGGCCCGTCGGGTTCGGGTAAATCGACGCTGATCCGCTGCATCAACGCACTGGAAGAGCACCAGCAAGGCAAGATCGTGGTGGACGGCACTGTGCTGTCTTCCGACCTCAAGAATATCGACAAGATCCGGTCAGAAGTTGGCATGTGCTTTCAGCACTTCAACCTGTTCCCGCATCTGACGATCCTTGAAAACTGCACGTTGGCCCCGATCTGGGTGCGTAAAACACCCAAGAAGGAAGCCGAAGAAACGGCGATGCATTTCCTTGAAAAGGTGAAGATCCCAGAGCAGGCTGATAAATACCCCGGTCAGTTGTCCGGTGGTCAGCAACAACGTGTGGCGATTGCCCGCTCTTTGTGCATGAAGCCACGCATCATGCTGTTTGATGAACCGACATCAGCGCTCGACCCCGAGATGATCAAGGAAGTTCTTGATACGATGATCGAGCTGGCCGAAGAGGGCATGACCATGCTTTGCGTCACCCACGAGATGGGCTTTGCCCGTCAGGTGGCCAACCGCGTGATCTTTATGGACCAAGGTCAGATCGTGGAGCAGAACGAGCCAGAAGAGTTCTTTAATAATCCCAAATCCGAGCGGACCCAGCTATTCCTGAGCCAGATTTTGGGTCACTAAAGCGCCTTACGGAAAAACGAAAAGCCCCGGTTTGCGCCGGGGCTTTTTTGTTGCGACCGCCAAAAGCCTATTCAATATTGTGCGCTGTTGTTCCGATCAAATCGCGTGGAACCACAAAGGCAGCACAGATGCCTTTTCGCGGTCTGATCGCGCTCCAAGCGCTTTCATCAAAATCAATCACCGTGCTGGCGCAGGTCGGGTAATCGCTGAACCGATGATGCTTTGGCGCTTTCGTGACAAGCATGTTGGCCAACATCCCGATCCCGGGATTGTGACCGACCACTGCCACCGTTTTAGCGGTCTGCTGCTGGATCATATCAAGGATTGTATCCGGCGACGCGTGATAGATTCGTCCGGACAGTTGTAATCTGGGCGGCGGGGTCAGCGCGGCCAAAGCCAGTTCGGCAGTTTTGACTGTACGTGCCGCATCAGAACACAGAACCACGTCGGGGGAATGGCCTTCTTGCGCCATCCATGCCCCGATCGCAGCAGCCGAGGCCCGACCGCGCTCGTTCAAAATCCGCGCGTGATCGTCGCCAAAGGGATCATCCCAACTGGACTTCCCATGTCGAATCAGGATGAGACGCAAGCTCATAGAAAAGCCTCCATATGGAATGCCGCTTGAGCGGGTAATCGGACGCCTTGCCCAACCGGGCAGGCGCGGCGGGCAATGCAACCACGTGTACGGCAGTCGTGGCCCGCGTTGGATGCAACATGCGCTTTGCAAACAGCCACGTCATAGCCGGCATCGAAAGCACCCACAGGACAGGCTGTGGCGCAGGGATGGCCGCAACAGGTCAGGCATGGCTTTACGTGGACCATTGCTGTGCTGCGATGGGGGCTGCGTATTGCCCCACGGAAAGATACGAACAGTCCTGCCTCATCATGCACCAAGAAATCGATAGGAGAGGCCCAGAAACGCCCGCTTTCCTTGGCCCAAGTAAAGAAAGGTGCGTAGGGCGGTCCGCCAAACGGAAATAGAGACTCTGCGCCCAATTCTGCGGCCACGGCATCAATCACGCGGCGTGACCAGCGATCCATTGGATCAGGCTGGCCGTCCTTGAATTCGGGCGTGGTTTCGAAGATGGGCCAGAACAACGGTTCGTCGGGGCCAATAAGGGTAATCGTCGTATCGCCGTCGGGGCAGTCACCAAGCGGACGCAGCCCCAGCGGAGCCAGCAGCGCCAAAAGCTTGTCAGCCGTCAACCGCGGGGACGCCTGATCAGTGAACCTGCTCCGTGATCGGTGAAGAGTTCCAGCAAACAGGCATTTGGCGCACGACCGTCTAGGATAACAACGGCGCGCACGCCTTGGTTCATGGCTTCAAGGGCCGTCTCCGTCTTTGGGATCATGCCACCACCGATGGTGCCGTTAGCGATGAGTTCGGGAATGATATCGGGGTCAATTTCGGTCAAGACATTGCCTTCTTTGTCTTTGACGCCTTCAACATCCGTCAGCAACAACAAGCGATCCGCCTTGAGCGCGCCTGCAATTGCGCCTGCGGCAGTGTCACCGTTCATATTATATGTCTCGCCGTTGCGGCCCATGCCAAGCGGTGCAATTACAGGGATCGCATGTGCGGCATGTAAATCGCGCAGGATGGTCGGGTCGACGGCGACGGGTTTGCCTACAAAACCCAAATCCGGATCGGCCTGATCGCAGATAATCAAGCTGGCGTCCTTGCCCGACAGTCCGACAGCCTTGCCACCTTCATCGCTGATTGCCTGCACAAGACGGTTGTTGACCTTGCCAGACAAGACCATCTCGACCACATCCATCGTGGCTTGATCCGTCACGCGCTTGCCGTTCACGAATTCGGATTTTATTTCGAGCTTTTTTAGCATTTCGTTGATCATAGGACCGCCGCCATGGACGACCACAGGGTTCAGGCCAACTTGGCGCATCAACACCACATCACGCGCAAAGCTGTGCATGGCTTCGTCACTGCCCATCGCATGACCGCCCAGTTTGATGACGATCGTCGCACCGGCATAGCGCTGCATATAAGGCAGCGCCTGGCTTAGCGTGCTTGCGGTGGCGATCCAGTCACGGTTCATGTCTAGGGTCCTTGTTCTCATGCGATGTCTGCGATGATGGCCCGCAATGTGGGGATGCCATCGCCCTTTTCTGAGGATGTGAGGATCAGTTCTGGAAAAGCCGCAGGGTGTTTGACCAGCGCCGCGCGGGTTTTGTCGAGCGAGGCTTGCAACGCGTCACCTTTCAATTTGTCCACTTTGGTCATGACAACCTGAAACGTTACCGCTGAACTATCAAGCAAAGACATGATTTCCTCGTCGACGGCCTTGGCACCGTGGCGGGCGTCAATCAAAACAAATACGCGGCGTAGGGTTTGCCGACCAGACAGGTACTGCTTGAGCAATCGCTGCCACTTTTCCACGACGGCCACAGGGGCATTTGCAAAGCCATAGCCGGGCAGGTCGACCACATAAATGTCGCCTGCCGTAAAAAAGTTGATCTCTTGCGTGCGGCCCGGAGTGTTGGACGCACGTGCAAGGCCCTTGCGGCCCGTCAGTGCGTTGATCAGCGACGACTTTCCCACGTTAGAGCGTCCCGCAAAGCACACCTCGATGCGGTTTGCAGGGGGCAGACCATCCATTGCAACGACGCCTTTAACAAAGTCGGTTTCGCCCGCAAACAAAAGCCGCCCTCTTTCAAGGGCGCTTTGGTCCGGTGTGGGAGCTTCGGGAAAACGCAGTTCCATTTTAGATGACCTCGACCTTATCGTTTAGAGTGATCCTACCGCTCTGGATCACCTTGGCATAGACGCCAAAATTCTGATGTCCCCAACCGCTGCGCAGTGCGGCCAGCGTATCGGCGTCGCGTGCGCCGGACTGCGGGTTCGCCATCGTGTGTTTACACCGTTCAATAGGCGCGATCAGTTCCAGCAGCGCGTCACCGATCCGAAGCGTTTTGCCCAGCCAATCCATTTCTTGCCATGCCGCCGTGCCGGCCAACCAGATGTTGCCACGCCAACGGGCGGTCTCAAGCGGCCGACCGATCTGGTTTTCGACGACCTGATGGCTGGCCATCGTCATGATCGAAACAGAAGGGTAATCCGTATCAGTCATGCCACGTCCCGGCACCTTTGCCAGACCAAGCGGTTGGCGTTTGTTGGCAGCGCATAGCGGGCGGATCCAATCCAAAAACCACGCGGCGTCTGGAGGATAGTCAGGGTTAAAACGAATATCCCCCAGCGCTTGATGCGTCAGGGTGATGTTCCCTGACGCTTCATCCATCTTTGCCCAAATACCTGCCAAAGCGGGTGTTCTTGTGCCTATCATGAAGTTGGCACAAGTCACCCATGCGGGTGCCGCGCTGTCAAATCTGGATGCGTCATGCGTGACAGCCCAAGCGCGGTCAAGAGGGATAGTCTGGCCCGCTGTCAGGGCCACCTGCTCCATTGCTTCTCGGCCGTGGCTTTTGATCGGATGCCGCCACAACGCAGCGACATTGATCATTCACTTGCCCTCTTTTTTATCAGCCTCGGCGGCTGCAGCCTTTTTCTTCAGGCTAGATTTGATGTTGCCAAAGACATCGGGCTTGGCCCCATGGCTGCGCATAATCAGATACTGCTGCGTGAATGTAATGATGTTGTTGGCAATCCAGTACAGCACAAGGCCGGACGCGAAAGAGCCAAGCATGAACATAAACACCCAAGGCATCCACGCAAAGATCATCTGCTGGGTCGGATCTGTCGGGGCGGGATTGAGTTTCTGCTGCAACCACATCGAGATACCCAACAGGATTGGCAGGATACCGATCATGATCAGGGCAAGGATTGAACCCGGCTCTGGTGCTGCAAAGGGCAGCAGGCCAAAGAGGTTGGCAATGGATGATGGGTCCGGCGCGGAAAGGTCCCTGATCCAGCCGATCCACGGCGCGTGCCGCAGTTCGATTGTGACAAATATCACCTTATAAAGAGAGAAGAAGATCGGAATTTGCAGCAAGATTGGCAAACAACCTGCGGCGGGGTTTACCTTGTTTTCCTTGTAAAGCTTCATCATGCCTTGCTGCATAGCTTGCTTGTCGTCGCCGGTCCGTTCCTTGAGCTTTTCCATCTCTGGCTGCAGCTCTTTCATCTTCGCCATAGAGACGTAGGATTTATAGGCCAGCGGCAAGACAATGATCTTGAGGATCACGGTCAGCATCAGGATCGACCAACCCATGTTGCCAATGAACGCGTTAAGATTGTGCAGCAGCGCAAAGATCGGCTTGGTTAGGAAAAAGAACCAACCCCAGTCGATGCTGTCAAGAAAGCCGCCGACGCCTTCGTTGTCTTCATAATTGCGGATCGCTTCCCACTCTTTTGCGCCAGCAAACAACCGCGTTGTCACGGTCACAGTGCCGCCTGCATCGACCGTTTCAATCGGCATCACAGCTTCGGCTTGGAACAGATTGCGGCTGTCAAAATACTTGGAGGTAGAGCGGAAAGGGGCCGTCTGATCGGGGATCAGGGTCGTCATCCAATAGTGATCAGTATAGCCGATCCAGCCAGCAGCGTTGACGTCCAGACGCTCTGCCTGTGTCCGTTCGCGCGGATCAACAGCATATTCTGTGATGTCGTCGTAGCCGGTTTCTTCCAACTCGCCGTCGGTCATGCGGACTAGACCTTCGTGGAGGATAAAGAATTTCTTCAGATCATCTGGAATGCCATGGCGACGCAGCAGGCCATAAGGGCGAGCAGAGATGGGCGCGCCGCTCGCATTCTCAAGGCTTTGGGCGAAGGAGAACATGAATTCGTCGTCAACGGACACTTCATTGCGGAAAATCTGGCCCGCTTCATTGTCCCAAACAAGTGTGACAGGCGTGGTGGAGGTTAGGGTCTGGCCGCTTTCAACGGACCAAACTGTATCAGGGCCGGGGACAGCTTCAACATCAAGCCCGTCTGTCCCGGTCCAGCCGAATGTTGCGAAATACGCGCCGTTTTGACCCACGGGGCGCAAAAGCTGCACGATGTTAGCATCTTCGTCGATTGTTTC
>JBLHTS010000054.1:0-15131 GCA_047627695.1 Yoonia sp.
TTCTGTCCCCGTCGATGGCACCGACCAAGAGGCCGCCGAAACAATGGTTGCCAAGATCACGACGGAATACGACCTTGAGCGTATCAAGACCCTTATCGCCAACGATGGCTGGGCCTGACGCCCTTTCCCATATCCCCTAACCCGGAGTCCGCCTATGTCCTTGCTTTCATTCGGTAGATCAAAAAAGCCTGCTGAACCGACCGCGAACCCGTTGGTCGAGGCGTTCCTGAAAGATTATTCAATCGAAGTCATGTCGCGCACGGCTGAAAAGGTCGAGGATTTCACGGCGCTGCTTCCCACAGGCACCCGCGTATACATCGCACATATCGAAGGCACCCCGATCGAAGACATGGTCGCGACCGCCAAGCGTTTGTCTGCAGACGGCTATAACGTCATGCCGCATTTTCCCGCGCGGATCATCAAAGACAAAGCAACACTCGCTGACTGGATTGCTCGTTATCAAGGCGAAGCAGGTGTCGAACAGGCGCTGCTTTTGGCGGGCGGTGTCACGCAACCGCATGGCGATTTTCATTCGTCGATGCAGCTACTCGAAAGTGGCTTGTTTGGCAAAGCCGGGTTCAAACACTTGCATGTCGCGGGCCACCCCGAAGGTAACCGCGACATTGATAAAGATGGCAGCAATACGCTGGTTATGGATGCATTGCGCTGGAAACAATCCTTTGCGGATACCTCTGACGCAGGCATGGCGCTGGCCACGCAATTTGCGTTTGAGGCAGGTCCGATTATTAAATGGGCCGATGCAATCAAAGAAGCTGGCATCACGATCCCTATTCACATCGGCATCGCTGGTCCGGCCAAGCTACAAACCTTGATCAAATTCGCAATTGCCTGCGGTGTGGGTCCGTCGCTGAAGGTGCTGCAAAAGCGCGCTAAGGATGTGACCAAGTTGTTGTTGCCGTTTGAGCCAACAGAAGTTCTGACTGAACTGGCCGCGCACAAGGCAGCAAACCCCGATTTCAACATCACTCACGTTCATTTTTTCCCGCTCGGCGGCATCAAGACCAACACCGAATGGGCCATCGCAAACGGCGGCACTTCTGCCGTTCCTGCTTCTCAATCCTAAGGACCTGTCCATGACACGCACGATTGTCGAATCCAAAACAAAGACTGCCATTATCGGGTTCGACCAACCCTTTTGCGTGATCGGTGAACGGATCAACCCAACAGGTCGCAAGATCTTGGCCGAAGAACTTGAGCGCGGCGATTTTTCGCGGGTAGAGGCTGATGCGATTGCGCAGGTCGCTGCTGGCGCGAATATCCTTGATATCAACTCTGGCGCTGTGTTTTCGAACAAAATGGCTGAAGACCCGCGTTATGCAGACAACAACTTTGTCGAGCCGCCATTGATGCGCGAAATGGTTCTACGTGTGCAGGCGATTGTAGACGTGCCGTTGTGCATCGACAGCTCTGTCCCCGGTGCTTTGGAAAACGGTCTGGCTGCCGCAGAAGGTCGCCCGCTTTTGAACTCTGTCACAGGCGAAGAAGAACGCCTTGAACTGGTTTTGCCACTGGTCAAAAAATACAATGTTCCCGTCGTTGCGATTTCCAACGATGACACCGGCATTTCCGAAGACCCCGACGTCCGTTTTGCAGTCGCAAAAAAGATCGTCGAACGCGCCGCTGATTTTGGCATCCCTGCACATGACATCGTTGTTGATCCGCTGGTCATGCCGATTGGCGCGATGGGTACGGCTGGTTTGCAGGTCTTTACCCTTGTGCGCCGCTTGCGCGAAGAACTGGGCGTCAACACCACCTGCGGTGCGTCCAACATCAGCTTTGGACTGCCCAACCGTCACGGCATCAACAACGCTTTCCTACCGATGGCGATGACGGCAGGTATGACATCTGCCATTATGAACCCTGTTGCCCTGCCTGTTGGCCCCTTGAAGATCGCCGAAAAGCGGGCAGAGATCGCAGCAGCCGGCATCATCCTGCCAGAAGACATGGATGACGAGATGTTCGTGATGCTGTTCGGCATGGGCTCGACCCTGCCACGGGCTGGCAAAGAGATGGAAGCAATCCGCGCTGCCAACTTCTTGACCAACAATGACCCGTCAGGTTCGGATTGGATCAAATTCAACCGCGTGGCCCCCAAAGAGGGCGAAGGACGCGCCCGCACAGGCCGTCGCAAGCGCAGCTAGGATCTGATCCGCGCCGCTAGCCCACGCAGCGCATTGCCTAGAACTAACAGATCGCCACCGACGCCGAGGAAGGTCACGCCTTTCTCGGCGTATTCGTTCAAACGGCTTTCATCAAAGGTAATGATCCCGGCTATTTTGCCTGCCGCAATCGTGCGTGCGATCAGATAGTCAATGGCAGCTTCGACCTCTGGATGATCCGGTTGACCCGGATACCCCATGTCAGCCGACAGATCCGCGGGTCCGATGAATATACCGTCTACACCTTCGGTGGCCGCAATCGCATCAATGTTTTCAACGGCTTG
Source organism: Yoonia sp. (assembly GCA_047627695.1). Lineage (GTDB taxonomy): Bacteria > Pseudomonadota > Alphaproteobacteria > Rhodobacterales > Rhodobacteraceae > Yoonia. Next base: position 2,465 of record JBLHTS010000054.1, read on the forward strand.
TGCGCTTTCAGCCTGAACCAACAAACAAGCCTGTTCATTGGCTGAATGCGGATAGTCAGCGACCGCGCCAAACCCTGTGGCCCGCGCCAGAATTGCGCCCATCCCACGATTGCCTTGCGGCGGATAGCGCATCGCGCGCGCCATAGCCATTGCTGTTTCCGCATCATCAACCATTGGCACCACCACTGTTTGGCATCCAAGGTCGAGCACTTGTTTGACCATCCAAGCCTCTGCATTTGCAACGCGCACGACGGCTGGAGTGCCACTGATCGCAAGGGCTTGTAGTTGCGGCAGCATCTCTGACACCGTGTTCGGACCATGTTCGCCGTCTATCAGGCACCAGTCGAAACCCGCATTGCCCGCAAGCTCTGCCAATACGCCAGTCCCAGATGTCAGCCAAATCCCGAACTGGACCTGCCCTGCTTTCAGCGCATTTTTCAGCGTATTTACGGGTGTTTGCATGTTCGGTCCTCACAAATAGAAATCGCGCCGATGCCACCACATCGGCGCGATATGCGCAACTGCATTGGCCAGCAGTTAACGATAATAAAGAGATTGTCCGTTGTGGAAGACTTGCACCTTTGAAGGGTCCGCATTCAGGCGCACGGTCTTTCCGCGCAGGTCTGCGTGGATGCCGGGCAGCTTGCCGATCACAGCGTTGCTTTCGCCAACGGATTCGAAATACAGCAGGGTGACTTCGCCCAAGGCTTCGGTAAAGTTCACGTTGCCCTCGAACAGGTAATCCGCCCCATTTACCGTTTCCAACAAATCCTCTGGACGTACACCGATGTTCACTTCCAGACCTTTGTCCGCATCCGTCGTCGGCACAGCAGAGATCGCGGTGCCGCCGCCGTCAAGCTTGACCGTGGTGTGCGCGCCAGTGCCGACAATCTCGCCAGACAGAATATTCATGGCCGGTGACCCAATAAACTGGGCTACAAATTCGTTTTCGGGACGCTCGTACAATTGCAGTGGGGTGCCGACTTGCGCGATGCCTTTGTTCGCCAAAACCACAATACGGGTAGCAAGTGTCATCGCCTCGACCTGATCGTGGGTCACGTAGATCATCGTGCTGTCGGGCATTGATTCCTTAAGTTGCGCAATCTCGATCCGCGTGGCGACACGCAAAGCGGCATCAAGGTTTGAGAGAGGTTCGTCAAAAAGATAGACCTTCGGGTCGCGCACGATCGAGCGGCCAATGGCCACACGCTGTCGCTGACCACCCGAAAGCGCCTTTGGCAGACGGTCCAGATATTCATCAAGTTGAAGAATTTTGGCGGCACGCGCCACGGCCTTTTCGATTTCGGCAGGGGTTTTCTTGGCCAGTTTCAGCGCAAAGGACATATTTTCGCGCACCGTCATATGCGGATAAAGCGCGTAGGATTGGAACACCATCGCAATGCCGCGCTGTGCGGGTGGTACGTCATTGACGACCTGCCCATCAATCTGCAATTCGCCGCCTGTGATGCTTTCCAAGCCGGCAATCATGCGCAAAAGCGTGGATTTTCCGCAGCCCGATGGGCCAACAAAGACGATCAATTCGCCCTTCGTGATATCCAGATTGATGTTCTTGAGAACATCAACAGTGCCGCCATATGTCTTGGCGACGTCAGTTAGTTTCAAATCAGCCATGTCTCACTCCCCTAAATTTTATGACTTGAGCGCGAGGCAAACTTGCCAAGGTCCAAGATGCAGTCTCCCGTCTGCGGATGTATGTGCGCTACCCAATTCGGCCCCAATCGGGGTCCATTTGCCTTCGGGCAGGTCGAAATCGGATGGTGTTTCGCTGACGTTGACGGCGCAGAAAATTACCTGCTAGCCTGACGTCCGTGAGACATAAACCACGTCGCCTTTGGCTTTGACGCTATCGTGGTCGCCAGTGCCTAGCGCCTCATGGGCATGGCGGAATGCGATCGCCTTGCGGTAGTGGTGCAGCAATGCGCCCGGCTCGTCCTCTTGGGCGGCGGTGGACATGTGCAAATGCTCTGACGCGACTGGCAGCCAAGGTTTCGCAGCCGAGAAACCACCGTTCTGATTGCTGCTTTCCCAGACCATCGGGGTGCGGCAGCCGTCGCGGCCTTTGAACTCTGGCCAGAACTCGATGCCATAAGGATCTTGCAGGTCTTCAAAGGCCACATCGGCCTCTGGTAGGCCCAACTCTTCGCCCTGGTAAATGCACACAGAGCCGCGCAGGCACAGAATCAGAGTCGCAAACATGCGTTGTGCGGCTGGCGTCAAATCCCACCGGCTAGCATGACGGATCACGTCGTGGTTTGAAAATGCCCAGCAGGCCCAGCCATCGGATGCGACCTTGTCTACTTTGTTCATCACTTGCGCGATGCGGGCCGCGGTTGGCTGATCTTTGGCCAAAAATTCAAAAGCATAGCACATCTGCATCAAATCATCGCCAGCGGTGTACTGTCCCATGATTTCAAGACCAAGTTGCGCATCACCCACCTCGCCCACGGCGGCGGCGCCGTAAGGTTCCATCACCGCACGCAGCTTGCGCAAGAAGTAAATGTTTTCGGGCTGGTTCTTGGAATAAAGATGTTCTTGGTAGTTATAGGGGTTCACCGACGGCGCAATTGTCGCGTTGCGTTTTTCAGGCGACAACGCAGGGTTATCGCGCAACTCCGCGTCGTGGGTGTAAAAGTTGATCGTATCGAGGCGGAAGCCATCACAGCCACGGTTCAACCAGAAACGAGCGACATCCAGCAACGCGTCTTGCACAGCGGAGGTATGGAAATTCAGGTCAGGCTGCGACGCAAGGAAGTTGTGCATAAAGTATTGTTCGCGACGTGCATCCCACTGCCAAGCGGACCCACCAAAGATCGACAACCAGTTATTGGGTGGCGTGCCGTCAGGCTTGGCGTCTGACCAGACGTACCAGTCTGATTTGTCATTGGTGCGATTGGTCCGGCTTTGCGCAAACCAAGCATGCTGGTCGCTTGTATGGCTTAGCACCAGATCGATCATCACGCGAATGCCGTACGTGTGGGCTGTTTCAACGACGGCATCAAAATCGGCTAAGCTGCCGAACATCGGGTCAACGTCACAGTAGTCACTGACGTCGTAGCCAAAGTCCTTCATCGGCGACATGAAAAACGGCGAAATCCAGATCGCATCGACGCCCAATGACGCGATATACGGCAATCGCTGCACGATCCCCAACAGATCGCCAATGCCGTCGCCATTGCTGTCTTGAAAACTGCGCGGATAGATCTGATAGATCACGGCACCACGCCACCAGTTTTTATCCGTTGCCATTTCTGAGTTGGTAGCAAGTGCCGTCATCATGGGGTCGTTCCTGTAATTGTCCAGCATTGGTATCCACCAAAAACTGCGCGTGGAGTGGAGTTGCCCCGGTCGTTTCGGGGCAACTCATGTTATTTTACGGAGCCAGCTAAAAGACCACGCACCAGATATTTTTGCATTGCAAAGAACACCACCAGTGGAACCGAGATTGAAACGAACGCAGCAGTCGCAAGGATTTCCCAATTGCCGCCTCTGGTCCCCAAAAGCTCTACGATCTGGTTGGTCATAACTGTGGTTTGACCCGTCGCATCGATCAAGAACACCTTGGCCACCAGCAGATCATTCCATGTCCACAAGAACTGGAAGATCGCGAATGACGCCAGCGCAGGGAAGGACAGTGGAAGGATAATCTTGGTAAAGATTTGGAAATCTGTGGCGCCATCCACCTTTGCGTTCTCGATAATATCGCGCGGCAAGCCGACCATGTAATTTCGCAAAAGATAAATCGCGAGCGGCAGGCCAAAGCCGGTATGGGCCAGCCAAACACCTAAATAGCCCTTTCCAATCCCGATCCCGAGATGCAAACGCAGCAGCGGAATAAGAGCCAGTTGAAGCGGCACAACCAACAATCCAACGACCAAAGCAATCAAGATCGCCCGCCCTGGAAAATCCATCCAAGCCAGCGCATAGGCCGCGAAAGCCGCAATCACGATCGGGATGATCGTTGCTGGGATAGTTACGGTCAGCGTGTTGAAGAACGCCTTTGACATCGAATCTGTCGTGTTTCCGTCCACCAGCACAGTACGGTAGTTGCCCGTAGTAAACTCTGGCGGTGTTTCCGCCGTGGCGAACACGCGCTGGCCCCGCCCTGACAATTCCGACGTGCCAGTCCAGACATAAGAGCCGTCAACTTGCACGGTGATGTTTTCGCCTTCGCCCAGATCAGCGGTGTCGCCCGGAACAAAACTGTCAATCGCGCGCGAAGTGACACCCCAAACGCTGATCACCGCTTCTGATGTGTCACCAAAAACATTGCCCGACACTGTGTACAATCCGTCGATCAGTTCCTGCGCGCCATCAGGATCGTCGGTGCGCAAACTGACGTTCTGCTCGGTCGGGAATAGCGATTGCCACCAGCCATTGCTGCTGATCTGGTCAGCCGTTCGGAACGACGACACTAGCAAGCCTACAGTCGGGAACAGCCACAAGGCCACCAGCAGCACTACAGAAATATTAACAATCCAAGAAAGTGAGGATTTACTTCCAACCATACCGTCCATCAGCGCATCTCCTTACGAGCATTGTAAACGTTCCAGACAAGGATCGGGCTGACCAACAGCATGATCACCATCGCACTTGCAGACCCTACGCCCCAGTCGTTGGCGCGGAACAGCTTGTCGTACATGAAGTTGGCAAGGACCTGCGTTTCCCATTGTCCGTTGGTCATCGCAAACACGATGTCAAAGACCTTGAGAACAACAAGCGTGATGGTCGTCCAGACCACAACAATCGTGCCGGAAATCTGCGGCATCTTGATCTTGAAAAACACCTGAAACGGGTTGGCGCCATCGACGATTGCGGCCTCGATTGTTTCTTCCGGAATACCGCGCAAAGCAGCAGACAGGATAACCATCGCAAAACCAGTTTGGATCCAGATCAAAACGATCATCAACAAGAAAGAATTCCAGCCCGGGATAGTCAACCATTGCTGCGGCACACCGTAGGGGAAGACCATCGTAAATGCTCCAAGCGCCAGCATCAGCGCGCTGTAAGCAACCCAGACCAATGCCGCGACAAACACACCGCGGACCATGATCATCAAAACAGCCTGAGCCTTTTCGCGAATGGCGGTGACCTGCATGTAAACCACGTAAAGTGCGGCTGCAGCACCGCATAGCATCAAAAGACCGGGCACAAGACGCAAGATCAGGAAAGACCCGACCCCGCCTTCGAACTGCAACCAAACTGCGTTCATCACGCCAATCTGGGCCTGATCGACGGGACGTGTGTCGTAGATCAGCTTAAAGATAACGGCCGCACCAACGAATGAAATCGCCATCGGCATAAAGATCAGGGATTTCGCAAAGGCACCCCACCAGATGCGGTCCGTCAATTGGGCTGCCAACAAACCAAAAGCGGTCGATGCGGCGGGTACAATCAAAAGCCAAAGCATGTTGTTTTTCAGCGCCTCCCAGAATTTGGGGTCATCCATCATCTGGGCATAATTTGCGAAGCCAACAAATGCACCGCCTTGATCGCGGTCGGTTACCGAATACCACAGCGTCGCAAAGACGGGGTAAGCAAGGTAAAGACCCAAGGCGAACATCGCCGGGAAAAGAAATAACCAAGGACGGATTTGGTTGGCACGGTTGATATTGTGACCGGCCTTTGGCCCTTTGGCAGGGTAAAGCACTTTGTCGAGAAACTGATTTGAAAAGTAGAAATAACCGATACAACCACCCACACCGATGATGATTGTCAAAAGTCCCTGAAACGCAGGATTCATAGTCCTCTCCCCCTAGGCTATGTTTTCATGGGGGATGACCCGACACGAAGGCCGGATCATCCCAATTATTTGCAAGCGTTAGCGCTTACTTAATCGCGTCCCATGAGTTCTGAATACCGGTAGCAACGTCAGCGGCATCTGCACCGCCAGCATAGTCAACCATACCCGTCCAGAATGCACCCGCGCCAATCGCACCTGGCATCAAGTCAGACCCGTCGAAACGGAAGGTTGTAGCACCCAACAGAACTTCATTCAGGCCACGTGAAGTGTCATCAATGAATTTCGCGGGATCAACGTCCTTGTGCGGTGTAAGGAAGCCGCCGTAAGACATCCAGATCTCATGCGCAGCAGGCTGCCGCAGGAATTCGACCAGCTCTTGAACGCCGTCACCCGGATTTGTGATTGCAAAGAGTGTACCGGCACCCAGAACTGGGGAACCAAGGTCTTTGCCTTCGTAAGCTGGGAAGTAGAAGAAATCGACGTCCTCACCAATCGATGTACCTTCTGGGAAGAAGGCCGGAATGAACGAAGCCTGACGGTGCATGTAGCACTGTGGTGGGCTAGAGAACATACCCTTTGGGCTGTCACGGAAGTCAGTCGTTGCAACTGCACCAGCACCGCCAGCGACATAGGCGTCGTTGCGTGCGAATGCGCCGAATTCTTCGATTGCACCAATGATTTCTGGTGAATTGAACGGCAACTCGTTGGTCACCCATGCGTCATAGATTTCTGGCGGCTGCGTGCGCAGCAGCATATCTTCGACCCAGTCAGTCGCGGGCCAACCTGTGGCAGCACCAGAACCCAGACCAATACACCAAGGTGTCTCGCCGTCTGCGACGATTTGATCGGTCAGTGTTTTGAGGTCTTCCATGGTTGTTGGAATCTCGTAACCGGCATCTTCAAAGTTCTCTGGACTGTACCAAACGAGCGACTTCAGGTCGACGCGGAAGAACATACCATAAAGCTGGTCTTCGCCGTTTTCGTCTGCATATGTACCCAGATCAACCCAAGATTGACCCGCTGCATAGTTGTCACGAATCCATTCTGCGGACCCTTCCTGCAATGGTGTCAGGAACCCGCGTGATGCAAGGTCTGCCGCCAAACCAGGCTGTGGAAAAACAGAGATGTTCGCTGCAGAACCAGATTCGGCATCGATGATGACCTGCTGCTCAAAGCTGTCGGAACCGACATAGCTGACTTCAGCACCCGTCTGCTCTTCGAACAGGTCAAAGATTTCGTTAACGATTTCCGCTTCAGGGCTCAGCCATGTGCCCGAAACAGTAATCTGTACTCCTTCCAAATGGCTGCCTGCATGGGCGCCACCTGCAATCAGAGCAACCGTTGCCGCTGTGGCATACAATTTCATTTTCATTTAATTTCCTCCCAGTCGCACCGCTACAGCGCGTCACTTCTTTTACACGTTTTCGCCGGTTTAAGTCCAGAGTGCCGGATTGGAACTACTTCCAAAGCGCTTTGGATTCTGCCACAGTGTTTGAAGGAAACGGCTGTGTCAACAATTCAGTGTTACTGCTGATAATTACTTTGAATATTGGAAAATATTGTTACTGAAACGATTACGTTACACCGACTGCCAATTTATTAGACACACGCCTTTACACTTAAAGCGCTTTGAACACACTGTCTTCGCTATGAACCTAAAAGAACTCTCACAGAAACTGGGCCTCAGCCAAACAACGGTGAGTCGTGCGCTTAACGGCTATCCCGAAGTAAGCGCCAGCACGCGACAGCGGGTAAAAGACGCCGCGCGCGCTTACAACTATCGCCCCAGCACCCTTGCAAAGGGCCTCGCGACAGGCAAGGCGCTCGCAATTGGACACGTCATTCCACTCTCAAGTCAGCATCATATGGTAAACCCTATTTTTGGCGACTTCATCGCAGGTGCGGGCGAAGCTTATCAAAAAGAAGGCTACGAAATGATCCTGTCTATCGTCGCTGATGCGGATGAAGCAGAGGTTTACAAGGGGCTCCATTCGCGGCGCGCGGTGGACGGCGTGATCGTGCATGGTCCGCGTATGGATGACCCCCGTATTGGGCTATTACATGAGATGGGTCTGCCATTTGCAGTGCATGGCCGTGCCTCTGGTTGCACCCTGCCCTATGCGTGGCTTGACGTGAATAACCGGAGCGCGTTCCTGCGGGCCACCGATTTCCTGTTGGACCTAGGGCACAGGCGGATCGCGTTAGTCAATGGTTTGGAATATATGGATTTCGCGCATAGGCGTCGGAATGGCTACTCCGAGGCTTTGACGGGGCGCGACATTGCGGTTGACCCAGCTTTGATGCGCTCCGGCGAAATGACCGAGATTTTTGGCTATCAATCTACCCGAGACATGCTCGACAGTCCCCAAGCGCCAACAGCGATCTTGTGCTCGTCGTTAATCAGCGCACTTGGCGTACGCCGTGCAATCGAAGAACGTGGACTTGTAATGGGCAAGGATGTCTCTGTCGTGACACATGATGACGTCTTGTCTTATCTTCAAAATAGCGGCGACGTCCCGATTTTCACCGCAACACGTTCATCTGTGCGCGAGGCCGGTCGCCTCTTGGCGGAAATGTTGATTGGGACTATTGCGGACCCAACACAACCTATCCCTCATACGCTGCTAGAGGCAGAATTAATGGTAGGTTCGTCAACCGGCCCTGCCCCCCGAAAGGACTAATATGGATTTCAAACGCTCAGATTTTCCACAAGATTTCGTCTTTGGGGCGGCCACGGCTGCCTACCAAATCGAAGGCCATAAATTTGGCGGCGCGGGCTCGACACACTGGGACACATTTGCCGCCGGACCCGGCAATGTTGTGCGCGCCGAAAACGGCGATCTGGCCTGTGATCACTATCACCGCTACGGCGAAGACCTTGATTTGTTGAAAGACGCGGGCATGGATGCCTACCGTTTTTCGACATCTTGGGCGCGGGTAATGCCAGATGGGCGCACACCTAATCCCGAGGGCCTTGATTATTACGACAGGCTTGTTGACGCAATGCTAGAGCGCGGTTTGCAGCCGTTTCAGACCTTATACCACTGGGAATTGCCATCGGCCTTGGCCGACAACGGTGGCTGGCAGAACCGCGATACCTGCGCATATTTTGCGGATTTCACCGGCGTGATCACCGACCGGATCGGCGACAGGGTCAAGGCGATTGCGACTGTGAATGAACCTTGGTGTATCGCGTTTCTATCACATTTTCTGGGCCACCACGCGCCCGGACTGCGCGATATTCGTGCCGCGTCCCGCGCGATGCATCACATCAACTTGGCGCATGGTGTGGCCGTGTCACGGTTGCGTGCAAAAGGCATGAAAAACGTTGGCGTCGTTTTGAATTTCGACCACACCGAACCCATGGACGCCAGCCCAGAAGCGGCGTCGGCCACAGCAACATGGGACGCAATCATGAACCGTTGGTTCGTCGAGGCGATCACCAAGGGCAGCTATCCAAAAGAGGCCTTGGCCGGATTTGGCCCGCATATGCCCGAAAACTGGCAAGACGACATGGCCGAGATCAGCCAGCCTATCGATTTTCTGGGCGTCAATTATTACACCCGCCACCAGGTCACGACCGACCCCACTGCGGTCTGGCCACATATCCAGTCCGAGGAAGGCCCCGGCAAGAAGACACAAATGGGGTGGGAGATTTATCCAGACGGGCTGCACGGTTTTCTGACCCGCCTGTCACGCAACTATGTCGGGGATATGCCAATTTATGTGACAGAAAATGGCATGGCGTGGGACGACCACATTGAAAATGGGGCGGTCTTTGATCCGGTGCGCATGAAATTCGTCTCGGACCACATCTTGGCCGCTAAACGCGCGATTGCCGATGGCGCGAACGTAAAGGGCTTCTTTTACTGGTCGCTTCTGGATAATTACGAATGGGCATTTGGCTATGAAAAACGGTTCGGCATGATCCACGTCGATTTTGAAACCTTGAAACGCACGCCCAAAGCGTCCTATCACGCACTCAAATCCGCAATCGCGCGCTGAGGCACAACATGACATACCCCAAAAACACTTATGCTTTGGTTGCCGATATTGGTGGGACGAACACGCGTGTGGCTATGGCTGACGGGCGCAAGATCGTCGATGGCACGATTCGCCGCTACCGCAATGCGGCGTTTCCGGGACTTGAATCCGTGCTGCGCCGCTACGTCGAAGACGAAGGCGAAGTTGACCCAATCGCTGCCTGCGTTGCTGTAGCAGGGCCTGTCCGTGATGGTCGTGCGACAATGACCAATCTTGACTGGACAATTGATAAGGACACGCTTGCGCGCGCAACTGGGGCAAAAACCACAGCGATCCTTAATGATCTGCAAGCGCAGGGACATGCCTTAGGGCATATTGATCCCACCAATATCCGCACAGTGTTTGCCGGACCCGAAGGCCACGCGAATGCCGCCAAACTAGTTGTGGGCGTTGGCACCGGATTTAATGCAGCGCCGGTTTTTGATCTAGAACACGGTCGGGTCGTGACGCCATCTGAAAGCGGGCACGCCAACCTACCAATCCGCAACGAGATGGAGTTGCGCCTTTGTCAATTCGTGTCGACCGCACACGGCTTTCCAGCTGTCGAAGACGTCCTGTCCGGCCGAGGACTTGAACGTGTTTATGCATTCTTGGGGAACGAAGCCAACGATCCGCGTGAATGTGCGGCCCAAGACATTATGGCATCCTGCGCCGACGGCAGCGATCCACGTGCGGTTGCCGCGGCCCATCTGTTCACACGAATTCTGGGCACGGTTTGCGGCAACTTGTCGTTGATCCAACTGCCCTTTGGCGGGGTCTATTTGGTTGGAGGCGTGGCACGCGCATTTGCCCCGCACCTTGCCTCTTTCGGGTTTGGTGATGCGTTTCGTGACAAAGGTCGGTTTGCAGGGTTCATGGGAAATTTTGCGGTCCACGTGATTGAAGATGATTACGCTGCGCTTACGGGTTCAGCGGCGCATCTTGTCGCCCTCAGCGCGAACGGATAACCGCATCAGGCAGTTAAAACCGAAGCCTCTATCTGGACTTGGTCAGTATTTGTCAGGGCGGTTAATGAAAATGGCTTTGGCAGGAACACCGCGTCAGGGATCTGTTCTTCACCGTTGTCAAAGGCGTCTTCAGGGTAACCAGACATAAATATAACCTTTGTCCTAGGCCGTTTTTTAAGCGCTTGGCGCACCGAAGTTGGGCCGTCTGAACTCGGCATGATTACATCGGTGACGAAAACATCAATCCTCAGATCGTCATCACCCAGCATTTCAAGTGCCGCCTCTGCACAGTCGGCTTCGAGCACCGTCAAGCCTTTTAGGCGCAATGCGCGTGACGCAAATGCACGCACTTGTGCCTCGTCTTCGACAAGCAGCACAACGCCGTCCACTTGCGTGTTCGATGGGGCAAGTGGTGGTGTGGCGACCTTGGGAAAAGTCGCGCTATCGCTTTCAAAACGCGAAAAGAAAAGAGAAAACGTCGTGCCTTCGCCAACGCGCTTGGTCGTATAAAACGGTTCAAATATCTTTGGCAGTTTTTCCGGCGCAATCCCATGTCCCTTGTCGATCACACTTACCACAACATAGTCGCCTGCGGGGACAACGGCCCGGTCGCGGCGCATTTGAGTTGCCAACGAAACGTTTTGGCTCGCAACTCTGATATCCCCGGGTTCATCAATTGCGTCGCGCGCATTTACAACAAGGTTCATAAGCACTTGTTCCAACTGGCGTTTGTCTGCCCTAATTCTTGAGAGGCTGGGGTCGAGCTCCAGCAATAGCGTGACTTTTTCACCAACAAGACGGTTCAACAGATGCGTCAGGTCAGACAGCGTATCGCGCAGATCAATCGATTCCAATTGCAAGTTTTGCTTGCGCGAAAACGCCAACAACTGCCCCACAAGACTGGCTGCAAGATTGGCATTCTGGTCGATTTAAATCAGATCCCCGTAGTTCTGATCGCCTTCGTCATGGCGCAATAGAAGCAAATCGCAGTGCCCCTAAGTCGCAGTCAGAAGGTTATTGAAATCATGTGCGACACCGCCTGCAAGCTGTCCGATCACTTGCATCTTCTGGCTTTGAACGTACTGTGCTTCAAGTGTCTTAAGCTCTGTCACGTCGTTGAGCGCAGCGACTAGGTGCATATCACGGCCAACCCCCGTCCTGCTAAGCGTCACTTGCACAAATGTATCCTGGCTTTGCCCCCGCCAACCAAAAATCCCGAGACATTGCCCCCGTGACCTGTAATCGCCTCTGCCAGCCAGTGGTTGATCGGCCGTCCTGGCTCATCCAAGACATTCGCAAGCTTGCGCCCTTCGGTCGTTGCGGCACCCAATAGCTGGCGCGCTTCCCGGTTTGATCCCATAATCCGTCCGTCTGTCGCTATGTTGTGCAAGGGCACTGGCAGGTCTTCGATTGCATCCCAACCTGCATCAATCTGTGGGGCGCTGTGCATGTACTCCGCACCTGGAAGCAAGAACATTTCTTTCCCTCCGGTTTTTTGTACTTCTGTGACTATGCGTTTGCTGCGCCCGCCGATTGTATTGATGCGGTGCACCTGCCCAGACCGCAATGGCAAGTCAGCAAAAAGGTCTTCGAGCCGTCGTTGTTCATCGCCGACCAACAGGCGCATTGCTGCATTCATTTTGATCACCTGCCCAGTTGCAGAAACTTGTGCGCGTGGCAGATAATCTACTGTCGGGTGCGCCGCTTTGCTGGAATTGAAATCATTGAGATCATCCAGCCACTATAGGTGGCAGTCTGGACCCATCACCAAGATGCGCATGCGAAAATGCCCGCTGCGGATCACAATATCTTCTGACCCAGCTCCGCTTTGCCGCGCCTGTCGGACCAGATTGATCAAGATACTGGCGGGGTTTGTCAAAATACGCCCAAAGACGTTTTCCAGCGACTTTCCCGT